>CAIPEB010000688.1 GCA_903863885.1 uncultured Planctomycetaceae bacterium
ATGCCGTGCCACGGCCAGCGCCGCGTCGCTGCGAACAAGGGCTTTGTCGCCATCGATGAAAACAAAGGTCTCGAGCCGTTCGGCATCGAGCCCGAACCGGTGCAGTAATTCTCTGCCCGCCACCGATTGGGCTGCCGCAAAGTGGATCGCGTCGTCACGTTCGTGGTCGAGAATGAAACCGACCGAGCGCGCGCACAGGTTGCACTCTCCGTCAAAAACCGCAATTTGTTTTGCGTCCGCTTCGATCATCGACACTGCCCCGAGAATTCGATCCGTGTCAATCCGTGCCCTCCTGTCTTCCGCAACCCGCAGGAAAGTTCTGACGGTCATCGTTTCAATGTGGCCAATCTTCGCGCAGTAGGAATACGCGATCGCCATCACCGCGGCGCGCGTTTGAAGTCGCCCATCCAGCGGCCAGGCGCTCGCCCCTCCCAGGTCATTTCTTGGACGGAGTCGGGGACGTCGTGGAACGACCCGAAGTCGCGAGCCTTGCCGTACACTTCCACGCGTTCCAGTCTTTGACCATAACGCAAGTAACAGACGTGGGCATCCCGGACATTGCACAGTTTCAGAACCGTCGGGCTGAGAATCGGCCCGGAGGGGCTGCCGGGATCGTGAAAGATCTCAACGTATTTCTTCCCAGGCGGAATTCCGTCGATTACCAACCGGTCAAGGCGTTGGACTTTGCGGCAGGCAATCGGTACGCAGCATTCCAGCAACTGCAATTCACCGACGCTTACGTCGTCGAGCTGCAGTTCTCGAGCCTGTGGATTCACGTTTTCAACGGTCAGCTTTTCGGTCGCGAAACCGCTCAGGGTCAACTCCTCCAACATTGCAAAACCTCCCAGCGAGATGGACGCATCGCCATGGACGCTGCCGAATCGCACTGTGACGTAACGGAACCGGCTGTGAACTTCTCGCATAGCAGCGGACCACGCCTCGTTCCAATCGTCAACCGCAAGGTTCAGCGTGTGTGCCTCGGCAGGATCGGCACGGGCCGCTGTCAAGATGCGGCCGACAGAGGCCGGATCGCTGCCCGGAGCGCAATTGAGCGAGGCGCGCCACGGGGATGACAAGTCCGCGAGTTCATCAGCGTGCCGCGACTGAATATTCCCCCACACGTTGAGGCTATTTACTTTGCCAATGCCCCGCAAATCTAATTCGTCAGGCATGACAAGGCGGAGTACCAGCGGACGATCAGGCTCTGTTCCTCCCACATTCGAGATTGCAATCCTGCCGATCGTCGGTGTTTTTTTCTCCGGTTCGCACTTGCCGTGCCACTCGTCCATCGGCTGTCCCGGATATCGAATTGCCAAGGAGATCAAGTGCGGCATGCCCGACAACTCGATGCGGTCAACAGGCTCATCGCACGTGATCATCAGACGCTGCAAATCGTGCATGTCGCGCAGTTCGAAGGTGGCCGGTTTTGCTCGTTCCTTAATGCAAATATTCAGAAATCGCAGGTGAGGGAAGCGAGCGAGCGCCGTCAGTGTCTGTTGATCGGCTTCGATCGCGTCAAGCGGATCGGTACTGGCGTTGAGGTCACGCAAGTTCACGCAATTCCGGAGATGGCAGATTCCCGGGCCGCGGACAGCCGACCTGGCAAACAAAAGTTCTTCCAGAGTCGTTGTGGTTCCGAGATGCGTCAGGCCATTGTCGCTGACCGCTGTCCTGACCAAATTGAGCGACCGCAAATGCGGCATGGCCGACAGATACGCGAGGCCCTCGTCCGAGACGCTCGTTCCCCTGAGGGTGATCTCTTCGAGGTTGCCGCACTTCGACAGCGCTTTCAGGGTCGCATTTCCGGCTCCCGTCTCGCTCAGGTCGATCCGCTTCAGTGCCGGAAACTCCGGCAAATGAGAGAGCCCTTGATCGCTGCACTTCGCTTGGCTCAGGGAGACCTCTTCGAGTTGATTCAGTCCGGCCACTTGGGCGAATCCCGCACCGGAGATCGGAGTTTTTTCCAGCGTCAGCTTCCGAAGACCCCGCAGCGACGACAAATGCCGCATTGCCGCATCCTGGAGCGGCGAATCGGCTAGAGACAATTCCTCGAGGTTTTGCAGACGGGCAAGATGCCGCAGGCCGACTCCGGTAATCGACGTGTTGTCAAGCCGCAGAACCTTCAACTTCTTCAGTTTGCCGACATGCTCCAGCGCGGCATCGGTCAGGCGGTTTTGCGACAGATCCAGGTACGTGAGGTTTTCGTGCCGCGAGATCGTCAGCAGGCCGCGATCGCTGACGCGGGTGCGGTTCACCGTCAGATGACCGATGTTGTCGGCAGCCAGCGCCAACTCAAGATCTTCATTGGTGAAATCAGTATCCTCGACACTCCCTTCGCAACAGCCGCAACTCAGCGTATGCACGGCGGCGATCCGGACGGTAATCGGTCCACCTGGCGGATCTTTCGGATCACCGATTTCCAGCCCGGTGACCTTTTCGCCGGACATCGTTATCAACGGTCCGCTGATTCGCTTGACGACCTCAGCGAATCTCTTACGAACTTCCGCTGAACGAAGACCGGCGGCGGCCTTGTTGATCGAGAGTCCCTTCAAGACCGAGCAAGACTCAAGATCGACACGCGTGAGAAACAACAAGAGAAGGATGATCCCCAGCAAGGCGAACAGACTCACCAGTGATGCCGCGGTGCCGGAACGATGGGTCATGTCGCATCCTTTGTTATCCGCGATAATCCGTGCCCATCCGTGGCCTCCTCTCTTCGGCCGGCCATGCTGGCCGTTGCGTTGGGCGTCTGGTAATTTCGTATCTATATATATAAGGGGAGGCAAAGCTGTCCAACATGTCCGTCCAACTGCCCATCCGCGAGAGGCTGGAATCCGCGCGCCGGGACCTGCTCGACTTGTCGGCCCGCAATCGATTGCTCAACACGCTCCGCGGCACCGGCCGGTCGGGGCGTCTGGAGATCGTCGACGAATTGTCGGAAAGGGTGTTTCGCCAACTGGTGCAAGAGCGGACAGCGATGACGTTTCTGCCCGCTGCGGAAAGGACGGAGTTGCCGCCCGAAGGGGCGGGGCTTCTCGAACAGCCCGAGTCGGACGGCACGGCCGAAGGCGAAACGGCCGCTCGGCATCAGGACAAGTGCCTGCAGACTGCGCTGGCCTCCGACAGCCTGCAGCGACGGTTGCTGAAGCTGTACTACGATGCGCGGACGTTCGAGGAAGAACAGGGCGTCAATATCCTCTACCTGGCCTGCGGGTTTTTGAAGTGGTACGAGGACGATCAATCGGACCGCGAGCGATTTGCGCCTCTGCTGCTGGTGCCGGTGCGACTCGATCGCCGATCGGCGAACGCCCGCTTTCGCGTGCAGTACACCGACGAGGAAATCAGTACCAATCTATCACTGAAGGAAAAGCTGAAGATCGATTTCGGCATCGAGCTTCCCGAAGTGCCGGACGTCGAGGATCTGTCGCCGGACGCCTATTTTGCCGAGGTGAGCAGTCGCATCAGTTTGAAGACCCGATGGCAGGTGCTGCCGAATGACATGGTGCTCTGGTTCTTCTCGTTTTCGAAGTTCCTGATGTACCGAGATCTTCAACCGGAATGCTGGCCTGAGAACCGTAACATCGAATCGCACGGCCTCGTGTCGTCGCTGCTGACCGGCGGATTCCGGCACGCGCCTCCGATCTGTTCGGACACAGACAACATCGACCGGATACTGCAGCCTCTCGACATGATTCACGTCCTGGACGCCGACAGTTCGCAGGCCGTGGCGATCGAAGAGGTGAAGCAACTCCGTGACCTCGTGATCCAGGGACCGCCGGGCACCGGCAAGTCGCAGACCATCGCGAACCTGATTGCAACCGCGGTGAAGTGCGGGCGAAAAGTCCTGTTCGTTGCCGAGAAGATGGCCGCCCTCGAAGTGGTAAAACGCCGCCTGGACAACGTCGGGTTGGGCGATATGTGCCTCGAACTGCACAGCAACAAGGCAAACAAGCGAGCGGTACTGGAGGAACTCGGCCGAACTCTTGACCTAGGGCGGCCGAAGGCGGACCGAATCGAGCAACAGGCCGAGGAACTGAAAAGACACCGCGATCGGCTGAACCGGCACGTCGAGGTGCTGCATACGCCGATGGAGCCCTCGAAGCTCACGCCGTACGGCGTGTTCGGGAAGCTTGCTCGCCTGCGTGCCGCGGGAGTGCCGCCGGCGGATTACCAGCTTCCCGCCTCGCTGACCTGGACGGCCGAGGATCTTCGCGACAGACGGACGCAACTTCAGGACCTGGCGCTGCATCTCAAGGAAATAGGGCCTCCGCGCGACCATCCTTGGCGAGGAGTTCAGCTCGAAGCGGCGCTGCCCACGGAAATCGATCGTCTGGTCGCTTCGCTGCCGGGCATCAAGGAGCGCGTCGGGCGTCTGCGCACGGCCATCACCGAACTGGCCTCGCTACTTCGGTTCGGTACGGCCGATACGCCGCTCGATGGTTCGGCCGTGGCGATTTTCGGCCAACGGATTGTCGCGGCTCCGCAGATGGACCGGCGAAGCATTGCGGACGATGTCTGGAGCACGCGTCGAAAGGACATCGATCTTCTCGTGGAAAACGGCCTGACGCTCGCTGCCCGGCGGAAAGAACTCGACGGAGTCGTCGCCGAGGTGGGATGGTCAACCGATGTGTCTGCGGCTCGGCGGCATCTTGCGGCTGACGGGCGGTCCTGGTTCCGCCTCTTCTACCGCGAATATCGAGAGGGCATGGCGACGCTGCGCGGGATTCTCGTTCAAGCTGCGCCGAAATCGCTCGACGATAGAATCCAGATTTTCGATCGATTAATCGAAGGCCAGAAATCGCTCAAGGCCGTCGCATCAAACGACGCAAACACGGACCTTGGCCGGCGAGCGTTTGGCAGTTTGTGGCGCGGCGTCGATTCGGACTGGGACGCGTTGAAGAAGATCACGGCCTGGGAGCAGGAGTGCCGTTCGAGCAATCTGCCGGCACACTTCCGCGAAGCGGCTGCCCGGACGGATGACACGCAGCTAGTCGAACAGGGCGTGAGGCGTGTGGCTCAGGACCTGAAACCGTTGGTAGCCGAGTTGCAGCAGGTTTTTGCGCAGCTTCGGCTTGATTTAGCGGCGGCGTTTGGCGTGAAAGATCATCGGGCGATTTCGCTGAAGTCGCTTCAGTCGCGGCTGGAGGCATGGCAGGCAAGCGTCGAGGCGCTGAGCAAATGGATTTCCTACTACCAGCGCTGGCGAAAGCTCGACGCGGCCGGGTTGGGGCCGTTGGCCGAGCGTCTCGACGAGGGCCGGATCGGGGCCGACGAAACGCTGGACCGGTTTCTCGTTGCCTACTACGAAGATCTAGCGCGTGAGGTGTTTCGAGCCTGTCCCGAGCTTGCACAATTCGACGGCGCTTCGCACGAACAAGTGCGGGCCGAGTTCAAACGGCTCGACGAGGAACGATTACGGATGGCGCGGATGGAAGTTGCCGCGGCCCATTTTGGCAGCTTGCCTGCGGCCGGCGAGGTCGGCGAAGTGGGCACGGTGCGCAAAGAACTCAAGAAGAAGCGTAAGCATCTTCCGCTGCGCCAGTTGCTCACGCAGGCGGGGCATGCCGTGCAGGCGATCAAGCCGGTGTTCATGATGAGCCCGATTTCGGTGGCCCAATTCCTCGCGCCGGGAATCCTCGAGTTCGATCTGCTGGTGATCGACGAGGCCAGTCAGGTTCGCCCTGTCGATGCGCTGGGCGTTGTCGCCCGGTCGCGTCAGATCGTGGTTGTCGGAGACGATCGGCAGTTGCCGCCGACCCAGTTCTTCAGCCGGCTGGTCAGCGATGAAAGCGACGAGCAGGAGTCGGAGGCCGTCGCAACAGCGGATATCGAGAGCATTCTAGGACTCTGCCAGGCTCAGGGTGTTCAACCGCGAATGCTCCAGTGGCACTATCGGAGCCGCCATCATTCGTTAATCGCGGTTTCGAATCGCGAATTTTACGGAGATCGCCTGTTCGTTGTTCCGAGCCCGGGTGACGCGGAGGGGGAACTCGGACTGCGGTTTCACCTCGTGCGCGACGGCGTATTCGATCGCGGCGGATCGGCGACCAATCGCGTCGAAGCCAAGGCGGTTGTCGATGCCGTGATGGACCATGCCCGCATGTTTCCCGACAGGACGCTTGGCGTCGGAGCGTTTTCCGTAGCGCAGCGCGACGCGATCCTCGACGAGCTTGAATTGCGGCGACGCGGGCTGCCGGAAATGGAGTCGTTCTTCGCCACCTCGACCGCTGAACCGTTCTTCGTCAAGAATCTGGAGAACATCCAGGGAGACGAACGGGACGTGATCTTCATCTCGGTGGGGTACGGCAAGGACTCATCGGGGTATGTGGCGATGAACTTCGGGCCGCTCAACACCGAGGGAGGCGAGCGGCGTTTGAACGTGTTGATCTCGCGCGCCCGTTTGCGCTGCGACGTGTTTTCTTCGCTCACCGGCGACGACATCGATTTGAGTCGCGCCAAGTCTCGCGGCGCGAAGGCATTCAAGACGTTCCTGAAGTATGCCGAAACGGGTTGTCTCGACGTGGCTGTTGCGACCGATCGGGAGTTCGAGTCGGAGTTCGAAAGTCAGGTGGCTCAAGCCGTTTCCGGACACGGGTTCCGCGTCGATCCTCAAGTCGGCGTGGCGGGCTTCTTCGTGGATCTGGCCGTGGTGGATCCCGCTTGCCCGGGGCGTTATCTGCTGGGCATCGAGTGTGACGGAGCCAGTTACCATTCGTCACGATCCGCCCGCGACCGGGATCGCCTTCGCCAGCAGGTGCTCGAGGATCGGGGCTGGGTCATTCACCGGATCTGGAGCACGGACTGGTTTCACCGCCCCGAAGAACAGCTGCGCAAGGTGCTCGCCGCGATCGAGAACGCGCGCAGTGTCTGGGCCGGCCGCGTGATCGCAAGCGACAGAAGTCCGCCGGCCGGGTCGGGCAACGGAAAAACGGAACCGATCAAGCGGCTCGAGGAGGACAGCGACTCGGCGGAACCTCCTCCGGCCGTCGCCAGCGTGCCGTACGTTGAAGCCGGTTTTTCCGTGGATGTCAAAGCCGAGATCCACACCCTGCCCGTGCAGCAATTGGCGGCGGTGGTGGCTCGCATCGTCGAGATCGAGGGGCCGGTGCATCAGGACGAGGTCTCGCGCCGGACCGCGTCGCTGTGCGGTTTCAAGCGAACGGGCAATCGAATCGCGAGCGCCGTCGAAACGGCTCTGGCGGATTGCGTGCACAGGGCAACGCTCACGCAGCACGGGTTGTTCTATCAATCGACAAAGCAGCAGGACGTGCCGATCCGAAATCGGGAGAACGTCGCTTCGCAGAACCTCCGCAAGCCGGACTATCTTCCGCCCGCGGAATTGCGCGCCGCGCTGGCTGCAGTCGCCGCCGCGAACCTCGGCGTCACCCGCGATGAACTGGTCACCGAGGTGGCCCGTTTGCTGGGCTTCCGATCGACGGGCGGGCAGGTTTCCCAGGCTATCAACGACGAGATCGAAAAGATGCTGGGCGACACGGTGCTGGACGAACGCAACGGCAAGCTGTATTGCGAGGGGAATGGGAAAAGGCCACGGACGGGCCAGGATAAACACGGATGAAAAATCAATCGAGCGAAATGATGGTCGTGCCTTCATGGTCGCTTTTCGCTCCGCGACAGGACGCTGTTTCTCTTTTGGCTGGGTTCCACCATGCATTACTAATTCCGCAAAAACGATTGCGGTTTTCCGACCCTAATGATCAACTCGTGCGTATAGAGCGGTGTCAGACGCAGGGTCGTATTGTCTGACCAACGGAGATCGTGAGGGAATTGCGATGAACGAGGCGACGGACCAGCGAACCGAAGTGGTTGATGCCGAAGTGTGTATTGCCGAGCTTCTGAAAGCCTCCCGCGCGAGTGCCCCCCCTGTCTCTCCCCTGACCGAGTCGACCGGTTTTCTCGGATCGATGGGCGCGAAGCGACCGGTGAATTGGCTTGAATTGCTGGCGCTGGCCGTGCTTGTGGCCATCGGCGATGTGGCACTGTTCCGTGGGTATGGCTACGCGGGGATTGCCTGTTTTCTAGCGCTGGCCGCTGGTCTGACGGCACTGGTCGCTTCGTCGCGTCCGCCGCATCTGACGCGGTGGTGCATCGGCGGCATGCTGGTCCTGATCGTGGCGAGGCTTGTCTGGTGCGGATCGGTGTTAAGTTCAATTGTGGGATTCTCGCTGCTGGTGGCCTGGACCGTAACGCTCAACGGGAATTGCCCGTACGTCATTTCAACGGTCTTTCATGCGGCTCAGAGCGTGTTGGGGGGATTCTTCAGGATCGTCGATTACTGTTGCTTTTTCGGCGGCCGAGGACCGCGGGTGTCGGGCATCGCGATTCTCGGCGTTGTGCTTCCGCTGGCAGCGCTGGTTGTGTTCGGCGGGATCTTCATTTTCGCCAACCCCGATCTGGCTGAATGGGTGGGGCGCGGCTTTGAGCGTTTCTTCAAAGAACTTGAGGAATGGCTGACTCACGTCTCCTTCGGCGAGATGGTCTTTTGTGCGGCCGTGTTCTGGATCTCCGCCGGTCTGTTGAAGCCGTTTGTGGTCTGGCCGGCGAAGGACGATAAAGCCGAGTTCGTTCCGTCTTCGGGACGCGCCAGCGGCTCTCCGAGTGCGCTTTATGGGCCGCTGCGTAATACGCTGGTCGTGGTGATCATTCTGTTTGCCGTGTATCTGGTGTTCGAGTTCGAGTCGCTCTGGTTCCGCAAGTTTCCGGCGGGCTTTCATTATTCGGGCTACGCGCATCGCGGCGCTGCGTGGCTGACTCTCGCATTGGCGCTCTCGACGGGAGTGCTGTCGATGATGTTCCGGGGAGCCGTTTTGCAGGATCCGCGATTGAGAGTACTGAAACGACTGGCATGGACCTGGTCGGCCCTGAACCTCGTGCTGGCCGTGGCCGCCTTCCATCGACTGTACATCTATATCGGCTTCAACGGATTGACCCGGATGCGGATCGTCGGCATGTTTGGTACCGCCAGCGTGGTTGCCGGTCTGGTACTGGTGATCTGGATGATCGCCCGTCATCGCAGTGCGACGTGGTTGGTGCAGCGCCAGATGTGGGCGCTGTGCGTGGCCGTGTTCATCTTTTCGATTACGCCGGTTGATGCGATCTGGGTTCAGTACAACGTGCGGCGAATCATGGCCGGCGATCCGGCACCGTCGGTGGAACTGAGTGTGCATGACATCGATAGCGAAGGCGTGGTGTTTCTACTGCCTCTGCTGAAGTGCGAGAACAAGGTGATTCGCGAGGGCATCCGTGCCTTGCTGTGCGAGAGATGGAATTCCGTTGAGAAGACTTCGCGCGAACCGGCCCGTCAGCACTGGACCGCATTTCAGTTCATCGACCGGATCGTCGCCGACCGCCTGGGAGCCTCCGCGGACAAATGGACAAAGTTCCGCGACGAAGCGCGACGCCAGGATGCCTGGAAAGCGTTCCAGGATTATGCGTACCAGTGGTATTAGGCAGCCGCGCATGGTCGGAAGCCGGTAGCCGGTAACGGCGGAGACCATGCAGATCCGTGTTCAATCCGTGGCCTCTTCCGACGCACCCTCCAGACTATCCGAGCGGTCATCGTTCCTGATTTACCGGATTTTTCCGGCGTGCGATGCGGTCGCATGCGGATCGCGGAAGATTCCAAAAACGGTTTGTGCAGAGCCGGTCAGCTGTCCGAAAAACCTTCGAGGCCGTGCGCAAAGCCCGCGCGATCGCGAAGAGCTTGCCGTCCGGGCGGTGACGTTTGCACGGATTTAAGCGACGGGCTCCGGTTCGTGACGCTCCGGAAGGCGAGCCGTTCCAAGCAGCTTGACACCTGTAACGAAATTCATGAGGATGCAGGTCGTGGTGTTTGTCGTGTGCACGCATCACATCCACCCACTCCACAACGAAGTCGCGAGGGATCGCGGCACCATGAGGCGGCGTTCGGGCATGGGGCGGATTGAGTCATTCAGACCTGGATCCTGAGCCCGAGAACCGAATCAGTCGTCTCTCTGCAGGTGATCATCCGGAGGGATTTCCCGCTCTCAGCACCCGAGGCATACCATGGTTCCCGAAGGCACCGCGTCCGCCGGTACGTCTTCTCCCCACCACTGCGAAAACATCACCGACGAGGAACGTCTCGCGCAACTGGATGACGTTCTCAAGCAGTATTCCGCGGTCCCCGGAGCGCTGATTCCGGTGTTGCAGATCGCTCAGGCGATCTTCGGCTACCTGCCCGAAATAGCGCTGCGCAAGATCAGTGTGGCGCTGAACAAGCCCTACAGCGAAGTGGCGGGAGTTGTCGGATTCTATTCGTTCTTTACCACGGTTCCGCGCGGGAAGCACATTGTGCGAGTCTGTCTCGGGACAGCGTGTTATGTGCGGGGGGGCAAGGAAGTGCTGGCTTCGCTGAAGCACGCATTGGGGGTGGAGGTCGGCGAGACCACGCCCGATCAGGCATTTTCACTGGACGTCGGACGCTGCTTTGGCGCTTGCGGCATGGCGCCCGTCATCATGATTGACGACGACGTGCACCAGCGCGTGCGTCCGGCGCGGCTGCAGAAGATTCTGGAACAATACCGTGCGCCTTCGGCCGGGGCTGTGACTCGGGAGGAAGTATGACGAAGAGGCTTGCCAATCTCGCTCAACTGTCTGCTCTTCGCGATGAGGTCCGGCAGCGGGAAGTCGACAGCCGTCAGCAGGGTCAGTCGCTGATCCGGATCTGTTACGGGGCCAGTTGCATTGCGTCCGGTTCGCGCCGGGTAAAGCAGGCGCTGGACAATGCCTTGCAGCGGCAGGGCATTCAGCGCAAAGCGCGTCTGCGCGAAGTGGGTTGCATGGGGCCCTGTTCGGGCGGTCCGGCTGTGATGATCGACGACGTGTTTTACGAAAACGTGCGGCCCGAGGACTGCAACGAGCTGATCAGCGAGCACCTAGGCCGCGGGCGTGTGCTGGCCAGACTCACGCACAAGCGTCCGGACGGCCGTCACATCTCGAAACGCGAGGATGTGGATTTCTTCCGCCGCCAGACCAAGATCGTGCTGGAACGATGCGGCACGATTGATCCGCAGCGCATCGAGGAGTACATCGGCGCGGATGGCTACCAGGCGCTGGCCAAGGCGCTGCAGCTGAAGGATGCCGACGCGGTTGTGGCCGAACTCAAGGAGTCCGGGCTGCGCGGGCGCGGCGGTGCCGGCTTCGCGACGTGGCGCAAGTGGGACTTCACGCGCCGTGCCGAGGGTGCGGACAAGTTCGTGGTCTGCAACGCGGACGAAGGCGACCCGGGCGCGTTCATGGATCGCAGCGTGCTCGAAGGCGATCCGCACGCGGTCATCGAGGGGATGCTGATCGCTGCCTACGTGATCGGGGCTTCGCGCGGGTTCATCTATGTGCGGGCCGAGTATCCGCTGGCCGTCGAGCGACTGAAGATCGCGTTGTCCCAGGCTCGCGAGTGCGGACTGCTGGGCAGCGACATTCTCGGTTCGGGCTTCGATTTCGACCTGGAAATCCGCATGGGTTCGGGTGCGTTCGTCTGCGGCGAAGAGACGGCGCTGATGACGTCGATCGAGGGCAATCGCGGCGAACCCCGTCCGCGTCCGCCGTTCCCCGCGCAGAAGGGTCTGTGGGGACGTCCGACGCTGTTGAACAACGTTGAAACGTACGCCAACGTGCCGACGATTATTCTCCGGGGCGGCAAATGGTACGCCAGTCACGGCACGCCGCGCAGCAAGGGGACGAAAGTCTTTGCGCTGGCAGGCACGATCAAGAACTCGGGACTGGTGGAAGTTCCCATCGGCATGCCGCTGGGCGATCTGATCTACGACGTCGGCGGAGGGATTCCGGCCGGCAAGGAGTTCAAGGCCGCGCAGATGGGCGGGCCTTCGGGCGGCTGCATTCCCAAGCAGCACCTCGACGTGCCGCTCGACTACGAATCGCTTTCGGAACTCGGCGCGATCATGGGTTCCGGCGGTCTGATCGTGATGGACGAGGACAGCTGCATGGTGGACGTGGCCCGGTTCTTCCTGGAGTTTGTCCAGGAGGAGTCGTGCGGCAAGTGCGTTCCCTGCCGCGTTGGGACCAAACGGATGCTGGAGATTCTCAATCGGATCTGCGACGGCAAGGGCGAAGAAGCCGACGTGGACCAGCTGATCCATCTGGGCGAGATGATCAAGGAGACTTCGCTGTGCGGACTCGGCCAGACGGCGCCCAATCCCGTGCTGTCCACGATCCGGCATTTCGGCAATGAGTATGTGGAGCACATCCGCGACAAGCACTGCCGTGCGGGCGTGTGCCCGTCGCTGGTGTACGCGCCGTGCTCCAGTGCCTGCCCGGCGAACGTGGATATTCCCGGGTACGTGTCGCTCGTGGCCGAGAAGCGTTACGCCGAGGCCCTGCAGCTGCACCGGCAGCGCAATCCGTTCCCGGCGATCTGTTCGCGCGTCTGTTTCCACACGTGCGAGGACAAGTGCCGACGATCGACGCTGGACGAGCCGGTTTCGATCCGCGGCGTCAAGCGGTTCATGGTCGACCAGGAAGTCACGATTCAACTGCCCGAGGTGCGCGAGAATCCGGAAAACGCGCGGCGCAAGATCGAGATCATCGGCGCCGGACCGGCGGGGCTGGCGTGTGCATACTTCCTGGCCCGCATGGGATATCAGCCGAAGATTTACGAAGCCGAACCGCGGCCCGGGGGAATGCTTGTCCAGGCGATTCCGGCCTACCGGCTGCCGCGCGAAATCGTGGCCCGCGAAGTTCGCATGATCGAGAATCTCGGAGTGGAAATCCTGACCGAGAAGAAGCTCGGCCGCGACTTCACGCTGAAGTCGTTGCGCGCCCAGGGGTGCGAAGCGCTGTTCCTCTCGGTCGGAGCTCCGCTGGGAGTGGGACTGAACATTCCGGGCGAGAACGCGCGGGGCATCACCGATGCGCTCAGCTTCCTTCGCACTTACAATCTGCGGGGTTCGGCGCGGGTCGGAAAGAACGTCGTCGTGATCGGTGGCGGCAACTCCGCCATCGACGCGGCCCGGACGGCCGTGCGTCTGGGAGCCGAGCAGGTCACCGTGGTCTATCGCCGCAGCCGCGAGGTCATGCCGGCTTACAAGGAGGAAATCGAAGAGGCCCTGCACGAGGGAGTGAAGCTCCAGGTGCTCACAGCGCCGACCGAGGTCGTCGTTGAACACGGTCAGGTCGCGGCCATCCGCTGCCAGACCGTGCGTCTGGGGTCATTCGATCGAACCGGGCGGCGGCGCCCGGAGGAAAGCGGCGATTCGTTCCTTATTCCCGCGGATCAGGTGCTGGTCGCAATCGGACAGGCTCTCGAGCCGCAGCGGTTCTGCGATGAACTGATCCTGGAGACTCGGAGCGGCGGACTGCTCGTTGCCGATCCGGTCACGGGGCAGACATCGCACAAGTGGATCTTCGCGGGAGGCGACGCCGTGAGCGGGCCTTCTTCGGTCGTCGAAGCCGTTGCCGCCGGCGAACGCGCGGCGGTCGGCATCGATCGTTATCTGACGGGCCGCGAACACGCATTCTGGCGCGAACTGAACGAGGTGGACACGTTCTACGATCCGGATGCGGAGCCATCGGATCTGGCGCGCGAAAGTCTGCCGCTCATTCCCGTCGAACGAAGACGCAACAATTTTGACGAAGTCGAGCAGCCCTGGCGGGAACCGGTTGCGGTCCGACAGGCGCAACGCTGCTTGCGATGCGATTACGGCCGCCGATGCAACGGCGAAACGGAAGCCGTCCACGTGGGCGAAACGATCACGAAGAAAAGGTGATGCGCAAGTCATGATCCACCTGACGATCAACAATATTCCGGTCGAGGTGCCAGAGGGAACGACCATCCTTCGCGCGGCCAGCCTGGTCAACATCCACATCCCGACGCTCTGCTACGTCGAGCGGCTGCAGGCCATCGGCGCGTGCCGCGTGTGCGTCGTGGAAGTGGAAGGCGCGCGCAACCTGGTCGCGTCCTGCTCGATGCCGGTCAGCGAGGGAATGAAGGTGAGCACGAGCACCCGGCGCGTGCGCGAGTACCGCCGCATGGTGCTCGAACTGCTGATCTCGGAGCATGACGGCGAATGCCAGACGTGCGATCGGCGCGAGGACTGCGAGTTGCAGGCCCTGTCTTCGGAGGTCGGGGTCCGCACCGTCACGTATCGGGGCGAGCGGACGCGTAAACGCATCGACACTTCGACGCCCGCACTGGTCCGCGACAACGGCAAGTGCATCAAGTGCCGCCGCTGCGTCAGCGTCTGTGCCGAGACGCAGCACGTCGGCGCTCTGTGGGCTCAGGGCCGCGGCTTTGACACGGCGATCGGTCCGGCGTTCAATCGGGATCTGAGTTCGATCGCCTGCGTTCAGTGCGGTCAATGTGCCGCGGTGTGTCCGGTGGGCGCGATCACCGAACGGGATCACATCGATTCCGTGTGGAGCGCGCTGGATGATCCGGACAAGTTTGTTGTGGTCCAGACCGCGCCCGCAATCCGTGCGGCACTCGGCGAGTGTTTCGGATACGCGCCCGGCACGCTGGTGACCGGCAAGATGGTGGCGGCCCTGCGCCGGCTGGGATTCAATGCGGTCTTCGACACGAATTTTGCCGCGGATTTGACCATTCTCGAGGAAGGAACGGAGCTGCTGACGCGACTGAAGAAACAGCTCGTCGACGGCCAGCACGCCGCGCTGCCGATGTTCACCAGCTGTTCACCCGGCTGGATTCTGTACATGGAGTACTTCCACGCGGATATGCTGCCGCATCTGTCCAGCTGCAAGTCTCCGCAGCAGATGTTCGGCGCGGTGGCCAAGACGTACTATGCCGACAAGCTGAATCTCCGTCCTGAGCAGATCTTCGTTGCGTCGGTCATGCCCTGCACGGCGAAGAAATACGAATGCCAGCGCCCGGAGATGAAAGCCAGCGGAAGTCGCGATGTCGATGCCGTGCTGACGACCCGTGAGCTGGGCAAGATGATCCGCGCCGCGGGCATCGACTTTGCCAATCTTGCCGATGAGGAAATGGATGCGCCGCTGGGCCTCTCGTCCGGTGCCGCCGACATTTTCGCCAACACGGGCGGCGTGATGGAGGCCGCGCTGCGCACGGTCTACGAAGTGGTGACCGGCCGGCCGCTGCCCGCGGAAAACCTGCACGTCACGCCGATCGCAGGTCTGCAGAATGTCAAGGAAGCGTCGCTGAAGATCGAGGGCGCTCAGCCGGATTGGTCGTTCCTGGAGGGCGTCACGGTGAACGTGGCCGTGGCCCACGGTCTGGCGAATGCCGAACAGGTTATCGAGGCCGTTCGGCTCGGGAAACGCAAGTATCACTTTGTCGAAGTGATGACGTGTCCCGGCGGATGCATCGGCGGCGGCGGCCAGCCGAGATTCACCAACGACGACGTGCGCAAGGCCCGCATCGGAGCGATCTATCGGGAGGACGAAGGCAAGGAACTGCGCAAGTCGCACGAGAACCCCAGCCTGGCGAAGCTCTATCACGACTTCCTCGGCAAACCGCTGGGTGAAAAGTCGCACAAACTGCTTCACACGCTGTATCGCACCCGCGACTCGGTGTAAGCGAGCGATTAGGTGATTGCGGGTTCAGGCCCCTGCCCTTCAACGATGCGCTGCGGCACTATGCACGCTGCGCGAAGCGGGGCTGATACTTCCTCCTCCCGCGCGACGGAGAATCGAAAGCGAAAGGGCACGAGCCTTCGGGGAGAATAACTGGCTTTTCGCCTGACGCTGCGCCCGGAAGACCGTCCACGGAACTCGTTCACGCTCGTTGCCGATCCTCCCGCAGGGGTCGAGCGGTCTAGAAGTAGTTGCACCGTCGTGATTCATGCTTCACTCTCCCTCTGGGAGAGTCGGGCCGAAGGCCCGGAGAGGGCTGCCGCGCCGCTAGTCGCAGAATTCACGACTAGTTCGGAAGACCCTCCCCGACCGCTACGCGGCCGACCCTCCCGCAAGCGGGCGGGTGAATCCAAGTCGTTATGTCCAAATGGTTGCTAAACCGCACGACCTCCGCACGCGGGATAGTAAAGTCGTAACCGCCGCTTGCTTGTTTCTCATTCGCGGCGGGAGCCCAGACTGGTGACTGCTTCCGGCGCGATCGCCCGGTCGAATTGTTCCCCGGTGAGCAGGCCGCTGGCGATCGCCGCGTCACGGATCGAACAGCCCGTCGACTCGGCTTCGCGTGCGATTTGCTGTGCCGCTTCGTATCCGACCAGATCCACAATCGCCGTAACGGTCGCGGTTGCCCCGTCGACCCGTTGCCGGCACTGATCGGAATTCGCTTCGATACCGCGGACGCAGAGCGACTCGAAGAGATGGCATGCGTGCCTGGCCAGTTCGAGGTTGTTCAGCAGGCAGTCGGCGACGAGCGGCAGGAACTGGTTGAGTTCCAGATTGCCGAGCGAGGCCGCGCTGGTCAGCGTCTGGTCCTGGCCCTGCATCATCAGGGCCGCCTGCCCGACAGCTTCGGGGATGACCGGATTGATCTTGCCGGGCATGATCGAGGAACCGGCCTGCCGCGGCGGCAAGGAAATTTCTCCGATTCCAGCGTGCGGTCCCGAAGCCAGCAACCGCAGGTCGTTGCTGATCTTCAGCAGGTTGGCGGACAGCGCCCGCAGAATGCCGCTGACCTCGACGAATACGTCCGCGTTCTGGGTGGCGTCGATCAGGTTCTCGGCGCGTGCGAGCCCCATGCCGGTGATCTGCTGCAGGTGATCGACGACGCGGAATATGTACTGCCTCGGCGCACCGAGGCCGGTGCCGATTGCCGTGCCACCGAGCGGCACGACGCGCAGGCGTTCCTCGCATTTGTAAATCCGCCAGCGGTCACGCGCGAACGCTTCCGCATACGCGCCCATCGATCGGCCCAGTGTGGTGAGAACCGCATCCTGCAACTGAGTGCGTCCGACCTTGACAATATTGGCGAATTCGTGCTCCTTCCGCTGGAACGAGTCCACCAGCGTGGTGACAGTGCGTTCGAGTTTGCGAAGCAGGTCGATCGCTGCGATCCGCAGTGCGGTTGGATAGGTGTCGTTGGTGGATTGGTACCGGTTCACATCGTTGAGCGGGTGGAACGTTTCATAGTCGGCCAGCGGCCGGCCGAGAAGTTGCAGGGCACGATTGGCGAGCACTTCGTTGACATTCATATTCGTCGACGTTCCCGCGCCCCCCTGCAGCGCATCAACGACGATGTGCTGGTCGAGCAACCCCTCAGACATTTCCCGGCAGGCCTGCTCGAGTGCGCCGAAGCGTTGCTCGTCCCAGTTGCCCAATTCAAAAATCGTCTGCGCGCAGGCCTGTTTGACGAAGCCATATGCATGAATCAAGTGCGCATTGATGCGTCGGCCGCTGAGCGGAAAATTCTGCAGCGCCCGCTGCGTGTGGATTCCGTACAGCGCCGCGGCTGGGACCTGGAGTGAGCCAAGCAGATCCGATTCGGTTCTGAAATCGCCGGGGGACATTGGGGACCGTGATGGAGTTGGTGGACGGTAATCCGGTAGTCGGTAATGGCGGTAGTCGGTAGCCAGTGGTCGGTAGTCGAGTTGTGTTGTTTGTACTTTCGACATTTCTTGGGCTCTGAGCAAGACGTCGAGCGACGCGGGTCGGCTGCCGCGGGCAGCTTGCCGGCCCGTGTTTGATGCTGACTGACTGCCGCCCCGCATTGACTTGCAGGAGCCGGGGTCGTGTGGACCGGGGTGCGAGAAAAACGCACGGCGGCCCGGTGCGACGGGTTTCTCGTTGAAGAATGGCGGCAAAGTGCTTAGGATTACGCGCGCCGGTGCATATCCAGATTCTCATTTCGCCGAACCGCATCCATGCCATTGGGGACAACGAATGCCTCATCAACGACCCGCTTCGCCTTCGCGTCGTGAGTTTCTCGCAACAGCGGCCGGTGCTGCAGCGGCTTCCCTCGCAGCGCCGGCGGTGATCGCTGAGCAAAAGTCCGATTCGGCGCCTCGGACGGGCCAGGGCGAGTTTCAGTTCGAGGTTCAACACGACTGGGCACAACTTCCCGACAAATATCATTGGCAGACGACGCACGGAGTGGCGCTGGATCGCGATGGATTTCTTTACGTGATTCACGAAGGGCGCGAGGAACTGAAGGACCATCCGTCGATCTTTGTATTCGACCCTGAAGGCCGTTTCGTTCGCGCGTTCGGCAATCAGTTCCAGGGGGGCGGGCATGGCATCGAGGTGCGGCAGGAGGGGAATGATCAGTTTCTCTACGTAAGCGCGTATCAGCAGTGCAAGACGTTCGCCAAGATGAATCTGAAGGGGGAGATTGTCTGGCAGAAGTTCGCTCCGATGAAGTCGGGTGTGTATACCGAAGGCGAAGATACCGGTCCGAAGAAGATCTGGGGACGTGACCGCTTCATGCCGACGAATTTTGCGTTCCTCGCGGACGGAGACTTCCTGTTGACCGACGGTTACGGCTCGTACTACGTGCATCGGTACGACCGCGACGGGAACTGGAAATCGCAGTTCGGCGGCCCGGGCGACGGCTCGGGCAAGTTCGACACGCCGCACGGAATCTGCTTCGATCAGCGTCCCGGTCGCGATCCGGCGGCCGTGATCTGCGACCGCGCACATAACTCGCTCCAGTTTATTTCGCTTGACGGCAAGTACATCTCCACGCTCGAAGGATTCGGGTTGCCGGCCAACGCGGAGACCTCGGGAGAATTGCTGGTCGTGCCGGAACTGGTCGGGTGTGTTTCACTTCTGAATTCGAGGAATGAAGTCGTTGCACGGTTGTGCGACGACGCCGAGCGCATCCGCGCCGACAAGAAGTTCGAGATTCGCGGCAATCCGCAGGCATGGAAGCCGGGGCGATTTGTGCATCCGCACGACGCGTGCTTCGATCCCCACGGCAATCTGTTCGTCGCCGAATGGGTGGCAACTGGCAGAGTGACGCGATTGAAACGTCTTGCTTGAGATGCGAGCCGAAAGATGTCCAACTACCACAGAGTCCTCATGATGTCGTTGGCGTTTGCCGTGTGTGTCGCGGCAGGCAGGATGGCTTGGAGTGCAGACGCAAAGGAGCGATTCAGCGCAGAGAAGCTCGATGCGCTGCGCCGCAAAGCGTCGGGCTTTCAGGATTTCAGCACGCGCGGGCCTGATGGCTGGTCGGTCGGCAAACTGGATGCCAAGAGTTTTGTTGCGGTCTTCAAGCCACTGCGAATTAAGAGCGGCGTGGTCCTGCGCTCGTACGTGTTCCGCGAGGGAGGCAACGGGAACGGTGTGATTTGGGCTTTGCCCGCCGACGCCGAATTCCCGCCGCCGGACCGGTGTCCCAAGGGCAAGTTCATGCCGGATTTGCATATGCCCGTGCCCCGACCGCCCGCGGCGTTCGCGTCGGTGATGGCCCAGATCGAGGGCGACGGAAGCGCGTGGTCGTATATGGCCGCGTCGCTGTTGCGCCGCGAGTTGCTGGAATACGGGGCAATGTGGCACGGCCAGAAATGGTCGACCCACAGGATTCTGGACGGCGACCCGCTGAAGGATGTGGATCGTGAACGGCCTGCGGACGCCGACCCGATGATGACACCGCGAGGGCCCCGCTCCGAGTGGCGGTGGCTCGGCAAAAAGCCGGATGATTGGCGTCCTCAGGTCGAGATCTCGGGAGATCGGGTGACGGTCACGTTTTATACGTACAGTGGTTGGGAACGTCAGCGGGTCTTCTCTCACACCGATCGTTTCTCTGCGGGAAACTACGACGCCGAATCGGAAACAGCGGAATTAGCTGAAGGGCCTGGCGGATTCTTGTTCTAGTTGCCGCGCCCGCGGCGCTGCGTCAGGTTCTCCGGGTCGCTCGCACCACAATTTGTCGAAAATGCGCAAAGCGGATTTCGGCGGCCCGGTGTGGCAATCTTGGTCGCGGTGCTTTCGGCCAGTGCGAACCGGCCGAGATGGGATTCGCGACGGCTTTCCAACGACGACTACCCGCTCCCCCACGGCCGTCCGATTGCGGCGCGCGGCGTTTGCCGCAGGGATCGTGAGACAGGTTCGCCGAGCGCACTCGGTTCATTTCGCTTTGGGAGGGAGTTCAAGCGGCGGGTAGTTAACGTTCTTCGCGGTGTGTACCCAATCCGCATCGCCGTAGACGCCGGCCTCCCGCCAGTTGAACGGCTTGAAGCCCAATTTGAATGCCGGCGAGTCGGGCTGCACGTCGAAGTTGTCCTGCTTCGGGTCGCGCAGAAGAGGATCGGCGACCACGGATCCCGTTTCGTGGCCGGCGGCCTGCCACTGGTCGAGCGTCTTCCCGGCAAAATCGACCTTCTCGCCAGCGGCCTGAAAATAGCAGTTGTTGCCGCTGACGTGCTTGACTTTTTCCCAGGGGCCGGCAAGCAGTTCTCCCGTGTCCCAGTAGACAATGTTGTTTTCAAAGGTAAACGAGAGGTGTTCTTCGACGCGAGTGGCTTGAAGCTGATGGAGCTTGCTGTACGCGAGGATGTTGTTGCGGACGATGTTCTCTTTTCCGTAGTGCTGGTGGAATCCGCCCGTCTTCACTCGGTACACCAGATTGTTTTCAAAAAGGATTCCGGTGCTCCCTTCGTCGGTGTACATGCCCCATCCGCCATAGGAGTACGCATAAATGTCATGGAACACGTTGTTACTGACGACGGTTCCCTCGGACGGCCCCAACGTGTAAATGCCGCCCATGTCGCTCAGTACACCCCAGCCGATGTGGTGGACGTGGTTGTGCGAGATCGTGTTGCGCTTGGCCAGGCTTGCGTCATAACCCCAACGCCAGCCGACCGAGATCCCCGTGTAGAACAAGTCGGCGATCTCGTTGTGAGATACCTGATTGTCGGGGCTGTGGCCGATCCAGACTCCCACGGCGCAGGGGAAGATCCGTCCACCGTGCCGAATGATGTTGTTGTCAACAACCACGTGGCTGGTCTGCGAGGCTGCGGCACGCGGCATGTCCATCGTTCCGATGCGGACGCCGCCGGCGCCGAAGTCCTGAATCAGGCAGTGACGCACGGAGCAATCGCGGCAGCCATTTCGGAACCAGATTCCATACTTGCCCACGTGCGAGATTTCGCAGTTTTCTATCGCGATCGATCGCGCGCCGTCTGCCATCACCGCGGCTTCGATCGGCGCAGCGGCCTGTGCTGCCTCGAAACCGCCGGGCGGGGTGATCCATTGTGCGTGCTGAAAGGAGAGCCCCCGCAGCGTGATGTACTCAACGGATTTTCCGGCGGTCGGAAACCCCAAAAACACGAGCAGACTGTCGGCGACGGGTGCAACGACCTCGGCCTTGGACATGTCCTCACCGGGCAACGGCTTGTAGATCAGCACACCATCTCGAGCGAGAAACCACTCGCCGGGTTCGTCCAGCGCGGCGGCAAAATTCTCGAGCACGTAGTGCGAATCACGCTTCCATGGGTTCCAGGGCTTCATGCCCTGGCCGGCGGTCGTGAAGGATGAATCGGCCGCATTCAGGGAGTCGATGAACCTCCGCGTGTTGTCCCAGTTGTGGTACACGACGAAATTGACGTCGCGCAACTCCTCGGGCTTGAGCATTGACAGCAGCGAAAACTCCTCGGTCCGCATGGTCACGGTTTGTTCCGCGCGTTTAGCTCGCTCTCTATTGCCCGTCTTGCTCGCGTCGCCGCCCTCTTTGTTCGTCTCGCGCACGTCCTGGATATAAAAGTAGAACTTGTCAGGTTCTCTGGCCCGGATCGCTCGCCGGCCATTGACGAACAATTGCTCGAAGTACCATTTGCCTGCGGCCACTTCATCGACTCGCGTCGTCCAGAGGCCATTGGCGGCCGCGGTCCACCCGCGAATCACTCGCCCGCCGGTGAAGACCGGTTTCGCATTGGGGGCCGCTTCGTAAACGACTTCGGCATCCTCATTGCCGCTGTCGTCGGGCGTAAAGACAATCGGTTCGGTGATGGAGTAGGTTCCGTCGGCGACGACTACGCGAACCGTTTCGGCAAGCGGCGCTCCGGACTTGAGCTTCCGGATCGCATCGCGTGCGCCGATTAAAGTAGCGAGAGGCTTGTCGGCAGTGCCTGGATTCGAGTCGCTGCCGCCCGGGGCCACGTGAAGTTCGGTCGCGAGAGCAACGGACGATGCGGCCAATAGGAAAACCAAAGTCAGCGTTTTCATCGGTGCGATGCTCCTGTGGAGATCGATGACGGGTGTTATTCGCTTGCTCGCCAGGTCTGCGCGAAAACACGGTGCAAGAAAGTCGCAGGCCGGCTTTCCAAATCCGGCGGCATGAAGACTGGCTGTATTGGCGATCCTGCCCACTTAAGGGTGAACTGTTTTCCCCGCACGGACCCATTGGCCCCTCGAAATCACTTCGCACGGCGAATCCGACAGGCAATATCCTCGCGGAATGCGGGGATGTCCAGTTGCCAGACGTCTGCAGGCGCCGTCAAGGACTGTTCGTGCAGGACCACGCCGCGCTGCGTATCCCACCACTCGACAAGATACGGGCCGGAATCGAATCCCGACAGCGTAAGTGTCGCGCCCTGAACATCCCGCGGATCGCGGTGTTGTTTCACGCGGGATGACCAGTTCCATTGCGCATCCGCGATCCAGACGTAAGCCGCATTCTTGCTGCCAACGCCAATGGCCCGCACATCCTGCGGGTTTGCTGCAACATCCAGCGTCTCGCGTAAAACCGGAGCGTCCTTGAGAAACGCGGCGAGCGGCCCGTAGTGACGGTACGCCGCTTGGCGATCGAGGTCTTCCCACCACCAGAACATGGCCGTGCCCGACAGGCCGGTCATCGCGGATGCCCAAAGCGAACGTCTGAAGTGCACGAGCTGTTGGTCCTGCTTCATCAGGGGGCTCAGTTCCCATTGATTGCCTGCCAGTCCGAATTCGGCCAGCAGCGCAGGTTTGTCAGGCGCGTGTTCCCTCAGGGCTTTGGTGCGATCGGCAACGGCGGCCACTTCGTCATTGGAAAGGTCGCCCCATGCGGGACGCAGATACCAGTGCAATTCCGCGATGTCGATTCGCGGATGCCGCCAGTCCTTGGGCGCCGGCCCCCACGCGCTCGTTGTTCGCAGGTGATGATTCACGTCGATCTGTTCGAGGTAACTTCCGAGCGAGTCGTAGAAGCGATCGGTCGGCCGGCCGGGGTCCATTTCGTTGAAGTACTCCCAGGCCGCCACGTGGGTTGAATAGCCCCAGCGAGCCACGGCGTAACGCAGCAGATTGCGGGCGTGGGAGATCGCCCAATCGTAGTCCGCACTGGATTCGTCTCGAAGCTTGTCCATGTACAGGTCGCGCGTCAGCAGGCACAGCTGCAGATAGATGCCGCGTCGCTCGGCCATCGCCAACACTTGGTCAATCTGTTCGCAGTCCAGTGGATTGTAGTAGCCGACCACATCGCGGTTGACCGATGCCTCCCACAGCAACTCGGGTCCGCCATCGGCTTCGGTCAGCGAAAGGTCCCGCCAGCGCGCACTGCCCGATGTCTCCAGCTGAAATTGCAGCCGTTCGAGCCAGTACTGGTCGGCGCCGCTGGTGAACTCGCGGCGGAAGGACTTCCATGGGCTCTCGCCTCGCTCTGCTTCCGGACGGAGCGTCTCGCCCCATTGTGAGTTGCCCAGCTGAATCGCCAGTTCGGTGCCTTCGCCCAGTTGGAGCAATCCCGAAAGCGCGTAACGCGTGCCGGGACGCAGCGGCACGGGATGGCAAGGTTCGAGTTTGAGCGAGTCTCCGGCTTTTCCTTTCAAAACGACGCAAATGTCGTCCTCAAAATACCCCGGAACCAGTTCGCAAGGCGGTTTCCAACTCCAGGATCGGCTCCATGCGCTCTTGCGACCTTCGATGCACAACGCCCAGTCGCTGCAACAAGTCCAGATCCGGGCGAAGTTGGCCCCGTTGTCCGCCATCTTGCCAAACACTTCGTCCAGTTTCTGCAGCCGCAGGTACTGATCTTGTCCGACAAACGCCAGGTTCTGGCCGATCGGGAAAAATGGCTGTCCCTCGGAGAACTCGAGTTGCCGGTGGTCGCGGGGCGATACCCGAATGAAACCGCGGTCATTCGTCGGCCGGCATTCGATCGGCACCGTGTCGGATGCCAACTCGCCGCGAGCATCGCGGACACGAGCACGGCAGGAGAATTTGCCGATGGATCTAGGTGCATAGCGTGCTTTCCAGACCGGTTGTCCGACGGGGTAATCCCAGGCGCGCGGTGTGCTTTCCTTGCTCGCGTCCCGGTGCTCGTAGTTCTGCGTGAAGAAGCACGGCACGAGTTCCGTTATCCCCTCCGGTGTCTGGACCTCGACCGAGATCTCCGCTTCCTGCGAATCGAATGGATTGCGATACGCTCTCGCGTGACGGATCGTGAATTCCACCTTTTCATACTTGCCGGCAACAGCTGGAGTCGCTTCAAGCGATACGATCTCAGCCCTGGCTGCGATTGAGCAAACCAGCAGCATGAAGCCCACGATCCGAACCCGAAAGACGCGTCCTGGCGCGAGTACATGGATTGCCTGTCGCATGGGCCTGACTCCTTAGGCAGAGCGAAAGAATAACCTATACAATCCGCCGGTTGCTTGTGAGCGAGCGATGCGAAAGAAATCAATGTGATCGGCCAGGCCTGGAAGTTTGTCGTCGATGAATTGCAGTGTCCTATCTGGCTCTGCCAATGGAAACGGCGATCACACCCTTGCCTGCTGTTTTGCGTGCCACTGGCTGTACCAGTGAAAGCGGTCATGCCATCGAACACTCACGGCTTGCCTGACCAAAACGGCCTGAATTTGGTCATCTCCATCCAACAGCCGGTCCAGTCACCGGAGCCGGATATCCCGTGTGCTGACTTATTCAGCAGATGTTGCATTATTCGAGAGTCCTGCCGGCATTACCTCTTCGACCTTTGGACTTTGCTCTTCGTTGCGGCCCCTCTCAGGTCCGGATATTGGAGGTCGTTGGCAAGGACCGTTTCCACTGGCACAGCCAGTGCCACACAAACGAATTGGTCAACTTATTCTTTCGCTCTGCCTTATATATGGAAAATGCCTGCGGGGAAGCTCGCCATTGGCCAAGGCTCCTTTCGCCCTCGTCGAGCGAGCGGAGTCACCAACGATCGGGGCTCAAGTTGCTTTTCGCCGGTTGTCGCCTGGCGGTTGCGCGGCTCCTTTTGGCCTGATCGTGTAACGTGATTGCGGTGCGGGTAATTCCAGAAAGTCGCGGCGGAAAGACGATGTACTCTTCACACGTATTTCTGCGGTCCAGGGGGAGGGATACACAAGGGGGGGCGGCGCATTTCGCGAGCCCGGCGCAGAAATCTGCCGGGGCTGGGCGCATTTTCCCCAGTAGGCAGCGTCGGAGCTCAGCCTCGTTTTCGGAGGAATCGTTCCCGATTGCCCTGCCGGATGCGAAGGTGTCTTTTCGGCGAAGATGAAGAAGTTAGAATGAGCCCCAGCCTGGTCGGGCCGTTTCCGTAGTCATTTTGTACGGTTTGTGCCAATCACGGTTGAAAAACCGGTGAAATACAATATTGTGCCACCATGGTGTGGCTGCGGCCGAAGGTCGTGATGCGGTGCATTCTTTTGTGAGAGTCGTGGGCCGATTATGTCCCCATTTCCCGCCTGGATTGATCGGATAAGACCACTCCTGGGCTTGGCGGCGCTTGTCGTCCCGGTCTACGGGCTTGGTCTGGCGTATTACTTCAGTTCGCCAACAACGATTGACATCGGCTATTCGCCCAAGCAGCCGGTGCCGTTCAGTCACGCGGTTCACGCGGGAAAACTGGCGATGGACTGCCGCTACTGCCATACCACGGTCGAGAAAGCGGCGCACGCGGCCATTCCCCCCACCTCGATCTGCATGAACTGCCACAAGCTGATCGCAACGGAAAGTGAGAAGCTGCTTCCGGTCCGCGACAGCTATGTGACGGGTAATCCGATTCCCTGGGTCCGGGTGCATGATTTGCCCGACTTTGCGTACTTCAACCACAGTGCTCACGTGACGCGCGGCGTGAGTTGCGTGTCGTGTCACGGGCGCATCGACAAGATGGAACAGGTCACGCAGGTGAAGACGTTGCGCATGGGGTGGTGCCTCGATTGCCACCGCCACCCGGAGCAGAACTTGCGGCCGAAGGAATTTGTGACCGATCTGGATTGGGTGCCCGGCGAGGATCCGGTGCAACTTGGCAAGCGGCTTCGCGAAGAATTGAACATCAATCCGTCAACTGATTGCTCGACATGTCATCGCTAGAAAAACAGCAAGCGGGCGATACGTACTGGCGAAGTCTCGGGGAGTTGAACGATTCTCCGCGGTTTCGGGCGTTTCTTGAGGCCGAGTTTCCGGAAGAGCTTGATCCGGGAGGGATGAGTCGCCGCCGCTGGCTGCAACTCATGGGGGCATCGATCGCGCTGGCCGGAGTGGCCGGCTGCCGATGGCCGCGCAAAGAGATCCTTCCCCTGGTCGTTCGACCGCAGGGCCGAGTGCCCGGGGAAGCCGAGTATTACGCTACGGCGATGGATCTGTGCGGGACAACGCTGGGACTGCTGGTCACGTCGCGCGACGGTCGGCCGGTGAAGATCGAGGGCAACCCGGGGCATCCGGCCAGCCAGGGGGGCACTCACGCATTTGCGCAGGCGTCTATTCTCGAGCTCTATGATCCGGACCGGAGTCGCGGTTTGAAGCAGTACGCCGGATCGGACGGAACCTCAAAGGAGTGGGCCGAGTTTCAGGCATTTGCAGAAAAACACTTTGCCGGCCTGCGCGCGGCCAAGGGCAAGGGGCTGGCAATTCTGGCCGAGGCAAGCAGTTCTCCGACGCGGGCTGCGCTTCAGGCCCGGTTTGCCAAGAGCCTGCCCGAAGCTCGCTGGTACGAATACGAACCGATCAACGACGACAACGTGCGTGAAGGCTCTACATTGGCATTCGGTGCACCGCACCGCACGCATTACCGCCCGGAGTCCGCGGATGTCATCGTCTGCGTGGACTGCGATTTGTTGAGCGGTCATCCCAATTCGGTGCAGTACGCCCGGGGCTTTGCGGCCGGTCGCGATCCGAAACGCGGGCCGGAGGGCGGCCGCATGAATCGGCTGTACGCAATCGAGAGCCGGTATACATTGACGGGTGCCGCGGCCGACCACCGGCTGCCGATGCGCAGTCGCGAAATTGCCGCGTGGCTGTCAGGGCTGGAGGAGGCGATCCGCAGGCAACTCGCAGGCGAAAAGGCCGGCGAGCAGACGCCGTTCCTGGCGGCGATTGTCCAGGACCTGACCGGTTCAAAGGGGCGTTCGCTGGTCGCGGTGGGAGCGTCTCAGCCATCCGAAGTGCACGCGGCGGCTCATCGCATCAACCAGTCGCTTGGAAACGCCGGCAAGACGGTGGTCTACTACGCCGACGCGAATCCCGAGCGACCCGGGCACATGGCTGCGATGCGGTCTCTCGTCGCCGACATGAATGCCGGCAACGTGAAGATGATCGTGGTGCTCGGCGGCAATCCGGTCTACAACGCGCCGGCCGATGTCAAGTTTTCGGAAGCGTATGCGAAAGTCGCCGAGCGGGTGCACCTGAGCCCGTACAGCGACGAGACGTCGCGCGAGTCGACGTGGCACATTCCCAAGGCCCATTTTCTCGAATCGTGGGATGACGCACGCGCAAGCGACGGCACGTACAGCATTGTGCAGCCGTTGATTTCGCCGCTCTGGGGCGGCAAGACCTCCAGTGAAATGATCGCCGTGATCCTGGGTGAACAGTCGACCGACGGCCAGTCGCTGGTTCGGCGCACATTCGGCGAGTTGTTCGGTCAGCAGGATTTCGAGGCCAACTGGAAGAAGGCGGTGCACGACGGGCTGGTGGCCGGCAGCGAGGGCAAGCCCGCGGCGCCCGCGATTCAGGCCGCCAAGAGCGCGCCCGGCAAGGCGGCGGAAACGCAGGCGAAGGAAGGCGAACTCGAGATCGTCTTCTGTGCCGACGATTCGGTATTCGACGGCCGGTTTGCCAATAACGGCTGGCTGCAGGAGGCACCTCGTCCGATCAGCCACATCACGTGGGACAATGCGGCGGTCATGCATCCCGCCACGGCGCGACGTCTGAAGATCGATGCGGATACTTTCGTCCGCGTGCAATACTCGGGACAGAGCCTGGAATTGCCGGTCTATCTGTTGCCGGGGCACGCCAAGGACAGCGTCACGATTTCTCTGGGATACGGGAGAAAGGCGGCCGGCAATGTCGGCGGCGATTCAGCCCAGAAGATCGACTCGGTGGGGGCCAACGCCTATACGCTGCGGACCAGTTCGTCGCCGTTTTTCGGCAGCGGCCTGGAAGTCTCCCCGACGGGCAAGGCTTACACGCTGGCGACGACCGAAGAACATCACGCGATCGACAATCTGAGCGAGGAGGCCAGAAAGGAACGCGGCTCCGAACTGCTGCGTGAATCGACGCTGAAGGAATACGAAGCACATCCCGAGTTCGCGAAGCACGCCGTGCATCATCCGCCGCTCGAGTCGCTCTGGAACGAGTGGTCGTACGAAGGGCATCGCTGGGGGATGACGGTCGACCTGAATAAATGCATCGGCTGCAACGCGTGCGTGGTTGCCTGTCAGGCCGAGAACAACGTCCCGGTCGTGGGTCGGCAACTCGTGCTCAAGGGCCGCGAGATGCACTGGATCCGAATCGACCGCTATTTCCGCGGCGATTCCGAAGCCGAGAGTCCACCGATTTCGCATCAGGTGGTGACGTGTCAGCAGTGCGAGAACGCGCCGTGCGAGCAGGTCTGTCCGGTGGCGGCCACCGTGCACAGCCATGAAGGCCTGAACGACATGGTCTACAACCGCTGCATCGGCACTCGATACTGTGCCAACAACTGTCCGTACAAAGTCCGGCGGTTCAACTACTTCTATTTCCACTGGGATTTGGAAAAGCCGGAAAACGAAGTCAAAAAGATGGTCTACAACCCCGAGGTGACGATTCGCAGCCGCGGGGTCATGGAAAAGTGCACCTACTGCGTGCAGCGCGTGCAGGCCGCGAAGATCGTGTCGAAGAACGAGCGCAGGCCGATCGCCGACGGCGAAGTGATGGCGGCCTGCCAGCAGTCGTGTCCATCGCGGGCGATCGTGTTCGGTGATCTGAACAATCGTGAGAGCCAGGTGGCCCGTGCCCAGGACGACCATCGCTCTTACGCCATGCTCGCCGAACTGAACATCAAGCCTCGCACCAGCTATCTTGCACGGGTTCGCAATCCGCATCCTTCGCTTGACAAAGCAGAACATGAGCACCCTAACGCTACCACTTGACGACAATACGACCAACGACCCGAAACATCGGGCTCCGCTGATCGCCGGTGATCAGTCGCTGGAGACCCTGACCGATGTCGTCAGCGGGATCGTGGAGCAGCCCGTCGTGCCGCGGAGCTGGTATGTGGCTTTCGCCGTCTCGTCGGCGCTTGCCGCGATGTTCTTCGCGCTGATCGGCTACCTGATCTTCACGGGCGTTGGAGTGTGGGGCAACAACAGCCCCGTGTTTTGGGCGTGGGACATCGTGAACTTCGTGTTCTGGGTGGGTATCGGGCACGCCGGAACGCTGATTTCCGCGATTCTGCTGCTGTTCCGGCAGAAGTGGCGGACGAGCATCAACCGTTTCGCGGAAGCGATGACGATATTCGCGGTGATCTGCGCCGGTGTTTACCCGGGCGTGCACATCGGCCGCGTCTGGTTCGCTTACTGGCTCGCGCCTTATCCTAACCACATGACGCTCTGGCCGAACTTCCGCAGTCCGCTGCTGTGGGACGTGTTTGCGGTGAGCACCTACTTCACGGTCTCGCTGGTTTTCTGGTATCTCGGCATGATTCCCGATCTCGCGACGCTGCGCGACCGTACGCAGTCGCCGCTGCGACGCGCGCTGTACGGCCTGTTTTCCGTGGGTTGGCGGGGTTCAGCGCGGCAATGGCATCGCGTGGAACGCGGCAGCCTGATCCTGGCATCGTTGGCGACCGGCCTCGTGCTCAGCGTGCATTCTGTCGTGAGCTTCGACTTCGCCGTCTCGCAGGTTCCGGGCTGGCACACGACGATCTTCCCGCCTTACTTCGTGGCGGGGGCCATTTTCAGCGGGTTTGCCATGGTGGTGACGCTGATGGTTCCGGCGCGGGCCTACTTCGGCCTGAAGGACCTGATCACCGTCCGTCATCTCGACAACATGAACAAGATCATCCTCGCCACGAGCTGCATGGTGGGATACGCGTATGGCGTCGAAGTGTTCATCGCGTGGTACAGCGGCGTGCATTACGAACGGTTTGCGTTTCTCAACCGGGCTTTCGGACCGTACGCGCCGTATTACTGGACGATGGTCACCTGCAACGTGATCGTGCCCCATTTGTTCTGGTTCAGGAAGTGGCGCACGACGCCGGCGCTGATGGTCATCGTGGCGGTGCTGGTGAATGTCGGCATGTGGATGGAGCGGTTCGTGATCATCGGAATTTCGCTGACGCGAGGCCATCTGCCTTCGTCGTGGCGGATGTACGCTCCGACCTGGGTGGACATCGGCATGTTCATCGGCAGCTTCGGGCTGTTCATGACCTTGTTCCTTTTGTTCTGCCGTTTCCTGCCGATGGTGGCGATGGCCGAAGTTAAAACGGTGCTGGTCCACGAGGAGTCGCACGCCGCGCAGCATTGAGGTGCAGGCAGGCGGAGTTGCCGGAAGTATCGGCTCACAAATACTGATGATTTCGTCATGACAGAAACTACCAAGAATTCGACGACGCCCGAATCGCCCGGAACACTCGCCGGGATTGTGGCCCGCTTCGAGACGCCCGAAACGCTGATCACCGCCTCCCGCGCGGTGCGGGACGCCGGGTTCCGACGCTGGGACGCGCACAGCCCGATGCCCGTGCACGGGCTTGATGAAGCGATGGGCATCCGGCTCACCATCCTGCCGTTCATCGTGCTGGTCGCCGGGTTGACCGGCGGCGCGGTCGGCCTCCTGATGCAGTGGTACACCAACGCGGTGGACTACCCGCAGATCATCAGCGGCAAGCCGCTGTTCAGCCTGCCTGCCAACATCCCGGTGGTGTTCGAACTGGTGGTGCTCTTCAGTGCCCTGACCACCTTTGCCGGCGCGCTGCTGCTCAGCGGTCTGCCGCAGTGGTTTCACGGCCTGTTCGCAAACCGGGCCTTTCACCGCGTGACGTCCGACGCATTCTTCATTTCGATCGATGCCCGCGACGCCAAGTTCCACGAAAACGAGGTCCGCCGGCTGCTCGAATCGCAGGGCGCGGTCTCAATCGACTCGTATTATGATCCGATCAAGGAACGGCAGATTCCGACACTGATTTACTGGGCCGTGGCGATCCTGGTCGTGCTCGCTCCGATCCCCGTGCTGTTGATTGCCTGGGCGCGCGAAGTTCCCTCGAGCCGGCCGCGGCTGACGCTGTTCATGGACATGGATGTGCAGCCCAAATACAAGGCACAGAACGAGAGTCCGCTGTTCGTCGACAATCGGGAGGAACGGCCGCAGGTTCCCGGATCGGTGCCTCGCGGGCGGTTGGACAACGACACCAAATTTGTTTACGGCAAGGAAGGCGACAACTGGGTCCGCACGTTCCCCGAGTCCGTGCCCGTGAATCTCGAGACGATGCAGCGCGGCCGCGAACGATTCACGATCTATTGTGCTCCGTGCCACGGTCAGTCGGGTGACGGCGACGGCCTGGTTTCCGCTCGAGCCAGCCAGCGCATGGAGGCGAACTGGGTGCCGCCGGTTCAACTGTACGCGACGGCGGTCCGTTTTCAGCCGGTGGGGCAGCTGTTCGGCACGATTTCCAACGGCGTGCGGAAGATGCCGGCATACGGTTCGCAGATTCCGCCGGCCGACCGCTGGGCGATCGTGCTGTACCTGCAGGCACTGCAACGGAGTCAGTCGGGGACCGTCGACGACCTGCCCGAGGAAGTTCGAAAGAAGATAGCGGCTCACTGAGACGCGGCGCGAATTGAAGTGTACGCCATAGGAATGAGTGGGCGACCGTAATGCAAAAGCCGAAAGAAAACGCCGGACTGTCCGACGAAGCAACCACGGCCATCAACCCGCGCGCGGCAGGCCCGTTCGCGCTGGCGGGTGCGGCTCTGCTCGGCGGAGGATTCGTTCTGGGGCTGCTCCAGCGAGATCATCTCGCATATTTCCTGCACTCATATCTCGTGAGCGTCTGTTTCGTGGCGAGCCTGTGCCTGGGCGCGCTGTTCTTCGTCGCTGTGCTGCACGCCACGCGCGCGGGCTGGGGAATCGTACTGCGGCGAATCGCCGAATTCCTCTCCGTGAACATCGCAACCGTGGCGGTCCTGTTTCTGCCGGTGCTTGTTGCCGTGATCATGCGAAACCACTGGCTGTATGAATGGCTCGACGCCGAACGGATGCGCGAGGGAAGCAAGCATTACAGCGAGCTGCTGGCTATCAAGCGGCCGTACTTCCAGGTCTTTTTCTATGTGGCCCGCAGCGTCGGATACTTTGTGATCTGGTGGGCACTCGCGAGGTTCTTCTTCACGCGGTCCCTGAAGCAGGACGAGAGCGGCGATCCGAATCTCACGCTGCAGATGGAGCGCTGGAGCGGGCCGTCATTGCTGCTGTTCGCGGTTTCGCTGACGTTCGCCGCTTTTGACTGGCTGATGTCGCTCACGCCGGAATGGTACAGCACGATCTTCGGGCTGTACTTCTTCGCAGGGTGTGTCGTTTCGGGACTGTCGAGCATCGTTCTCTCGGCGGTGATGTTGCAGGCGACCGGGCGGCTGAAGTCGGTCATCACTCCCGAGCACTATCACGACATGGGCAAGCTGCTGCTGGGGTTCGTGATCTTCTGGGGATACATGGGTTTTTCGCAGTACATGCTGATCTGGTACGGCAATATCCCCGAGGAAACGGTCTGGTATCAGGCGAGGCAGACAAATGGCTGGGCGCTGATTTCGCTGGCGCTGCTGTTCGGGCATCTGCTGATTCCGTTCTTCGGGCTGTTGTCGCGCGAGGTGAAGCGGCGTCGCCACCTGCTGGCATTCTGGGCGGTCTGGCTGCTCGTGTTTCACTGGATCGATCTTTACTGGGTTGTGATGCCGAGTCTGGAGCAGAAAAGGCCTCAGTTCGGCTTGCTGGATGTGGCCGTCGCTCTGGGGATTTTGAGTCTGTACCTGGCCGGCCTGGCGCTGGTCGCGGGCGGCAAGTCGCTGGTCGCACGCAAGGATCCGCGACTGGGTGAGTCGCTGGCGTTTGAGAACTATTGAACGAAACCGAGCAATCGCAATGGCGGGAAAAGACGTCAACACGTTCAAACTGTTCCTCTTCAGCTTTACGGGCGCGGCGGTGATCGCCGTGATCGTATTGACGCTGGGGGTCATGTACCATGTGACCGAGAAGCAGCTCGAGTTCTCGCGAAATATCAGCCAGCCGTACGAGGAGACCGACAAGGCGGTGCTGGACCAGCTCAGTCGGCTGCAGGAGTACGAGCGGGTTGCCGACGTAGATGAACAGGGCAAGAAACGTGCGGGCTATCGGATTCCGATTGACCGCGCTATGGAAAAGGTACTTGCCGACTGGCGAACGGGCGCGCTTCCCGGGCCGGTCGTCGAGACTCCGGCGGATTCGACGGTGAAAGCGCCTGGAAGTCCGGCCGCGCCGCAAAGCGGGACGCCGGCACCGGCGGCGAAGGAGCAGGTGAAAGATGGCAAGCCGTAACTGGTTATGCTGGGCGTGTCTGCTCGGGGCGATCTGTCTGTGCGCGGCCGATGCGTCGGCGCAACTGCTCGGTTCGGCTCCCAAAGAACTGCAGGATGTGGGCATCATCGACAAACGGGGCGCGCAGGTTCCGCTCGATGTGCCCTTCGTGGATTCGAACGGTCGGAAGTTGACTCTGGGCCAACTGCTGGACGGCAGTCGCCCGACGCTGCTGACTTTGAATTACTCGAACTGTCCGATGCTTTGCAGCCTGCAGTTGAACGGGTTGTTCGACGCGCTGGGGGATATGCCCTGGAACATGGGCGACGAGTTCCGGATGATCACGGTGAGCATCGACCCGGCCGAACTTCCCCAGCGGGCTGAACTGACCAAACAGAAATACTTGAAAAGGTACGGCCGCGCAGGCGCGGCTGCGGGATGGCGGTGTCTGACCGGCACCGAAGAGAACATCCGGAAAGTGGCCAATTCCGTGGGATTCCATTACCGGTTTGTGCCGGAGCGGAACGAGTATTCGCATGCGGCCGCGACGATGGTCCTGACGCCTGACGGGCAGGTTTCCCGTTATATGTACGGCGTGGTGTATGATCCGCAGACGGTTCGCCTTTCGCTGGTCGAAGCCGGCAAGGGCAAAGTCGGATCGCCGCTCGATCAGGTGATCCTGATGTGTTTTCACTACGACGAAGCCAAGGGGCGGTACGGCCCGGCGGCCAATACGGTCATGCGGTTCGGCGGCGTGTTGACGATCCTGGGTATTGGCTGCATGGTGTTGGTGTTTCGACGGCGCAGCATGGTGCACCGCGGCGGGGGTGGCGAAGTCGCCGCTCCGGCGGCGGACCGGAATCAGACGGAATCAGTCGGATGATGCAGATGGGTGAATTGCACGGCGGCTCGCGGATGCTCTCTGCGTGGGAACTGCTTGGGCAGTCGGGGTCTTTCTGGCTGCCCCCGCCCGCAGCAACCAGCGCCGACGTCGTGGACAGCGTATTTCAGTTGATCCTAGCGGTCTGCACGGTCTTTTTCGTGCTGATCGTCGGGCTGATGGTCTTGTTCGTGATCATGTATCGGCGCCGGGACGGAGTCGAGGCATCCGACAGCCCCAGCCACAATACCGCACTGGAAATCATGTGGACGGCCGTGCCGGTGGCCATCTCGATGGTCATCTTCTACTACGGCTTCAAGGGTTATCTCGATCTGCGGACGCCGCCTCTGAATGCGTACGAGGTGCAGGTCTTCGCCCAGAAGTGGAGCTGGACCTTCCAGTATCCCAATGGCGTGGTTTCGGAAGAACTGCACGTTCCCGTTGATCGCCCCGTGCGCGTGGTGCTGTCGAGTCAGGACGTGATCCACAGCTTCTTCGTGCCGGCTTTCCGCATCAAGATGGACGCGGTCCCGGGCCGCTACAACCAGACATGGTTCCAGGCTCGCACGGAGGGCAAGTTCGACATCTACTGCGCGGAATACTGCGGCTCATCCGACAAGGATTCACAGGGCCATTCGAGCATGTTGAGCAAGGTCGTGGTCCATGCTCCGGGCGAATTCGAGAACTGGCTGGAGGATCAGGCCAACGTCGTCAAGCGGCTGCCTCCGGCTCAGGCCGGCGAAGAACTCTACAAACGCTACGGCTGCGCAGCCTGCCATTCGACCGACGGTTCGGCCCGCACCGGACCGTCGTTCAAGGGGATTTGGGGCGAGACGCACGAATTCTCGAATTCCACTCCGACCAAGGTGGACGAGAACTACCTCCGCGAATCGATCCTTGAGCCGATGAAGAAGATCCGCTCTGGTTTTCAGGGCGTCATGCCCACATTCCAGGGACGTTTCAAGAACGACCAGGAAATCCGGGCGATCATCGAATTCATCAAGAGCTTGAAATAGGTCCTCCGGAGCAATCCGACGCGACGACGATTCCATTCCGTACGATGTGACAGGCAATGCAACGAAAGGTCTCTTGAATGGCGGCTGCATCCAGCGTGGCGGTTCCTGCCGGGCACGCCACGGACAACTACCTGACGCATACGCGCGGCTTTCTGTCGTGGGCGCTCACGCTTGACCACAAACGCATCGGCATGATGTATCTCGTGTCGATCATGGCCTCGTTTCTGCTGGGCGGCATCTTTGCGCTCCTGATTCGCACGGAACTGATCAGTCCCGGGCGGACGATGATGCAGGCGTCCACCTACAACCAATACTTCACGCTGCACGGGGCCGTGATGACGTTTCTGTTCATCATCCCCGGCATTCCGGCGGCGCTCGGTAACTTCGTGCTCCCGATCATGCTGGGGGCCAAGGACGTGGCGTTTCCGCGATTGAATCTGGCAAGCTTCTATCTCTGGCTGCTCGGCGCCGTCTTCTTCGTAGTGGTGCTTCACACCGGAGGGCTCGACACCGGCTGGACCTTCTACACGCCGTACAGCACAACAACCTCCACGCAGGTCACCCTGGCCGTGACCGGGGCGTTCATTCTCGGATTCAGTTCGATCTTCACCGGCGTGAACTTTATTGCCACGATTCACATGCTGCGTCCGCCGGGAATGACGTGGTTCCGTTTGCCGCTGTTCCTGTGGGCGCTGTATGCCACGGCGCTCGTTCAGGTGCTGGCGACTCCCGTGCTGGGGATCACGCTGATGCTGCTGGCGGCGGAGCGCCTGTTCGGGCTGGGCATCTTCGATCCGAAACTGGGCGGCGACCCGGTGCTTTTCCAGCACTTCTTCTGGTTTTATTCCCATCCGGCTGTCTACATCATGATTCTGCCGGGCATGGGCGTGATCAGCGAAATTATCTCGGTCTTCAGCCGCAAGCATATTTTCGGCTACAAGTTCATCGCCATGTCGAGCGTCGCAATCGCCCTGATCGGCTTCCTGGTCTGGGGACACCACATGTTCACCAGCGGCCAGTCCCGGCTGGCCGGAATGATCTTCAGCGGTTTGACTTTCGCGGTGGCAATCCCGTCGGCCATCAAGGTCTTCAACTGGATCTCCACGATGTACAAGGGGTCGATCTATCTGACGACGCCGATGTGGTATGCGCTGGAGTTTCTGTTCCTGTTCGGCATCGGCGGTCTGACCGGTCTGTTTCTGGGCTCGCTCGCCACCGATGTGCACCTGCACGATACGTACTTCATCGTGGCCCACTTCCATTATGTCATGGTGGGTGGGACTACCTTCGCCTTCCTGGCCGGCCTCTACTACTGGTGGCCGAAAATGACCGGCTGCATGTACAGCCAGAATTGGGCCAGCCTGGCGTCGGTACTCACGTTCATCGGCTTTAACCTGGCGTTCTTCCCGCAGTTCCTGCTCGGCTCACGAGGAATGCCGAGACGCTACTACGACTACACGGGACTGTTGGGGGAACACCCCGAGTTCACTCATCTTCATCGCGTCTCGACGCTCGGTTCGTATTTCCTGGCGATCGGACTCTTCATGGGTCTGTTCTGCCTGATATATTCGCTGTTCCGGGGTAAACCGGCTCCGGGCAATCCCTGGGGCGGCGCGACGCTGGAGTGGCAGTGCAGTTCACCGCCGCCTCACGACAACTTCTCGAGTCCGCCGGTGGTCGGCGATCCGTACGCGATGAAGAACATCAAGTACGATCCGAAAGCAGGTTCGTACGTGAAAGTCGAGGACGCTTGAAACGCCGCGATCGGGCCGCTCTACGGTCGGTTGCCGACGATCGGGGTTCCGCGACCGGCGCGGTGGGACAGGGACAGTAGACAGCTTGGTTGGGGGTGCGTGACTCAACTCGAACATGTTCGCCGGAACAGCCCCGTGCGGGATTCCGGTGCGGCGAGTGTCAGGGTGGCTTTGTATTTCTCCGGCGATGGGCGCATGTGCGATGGGTAAACCGGTACACGACGATCATCACGATCATTCGGCCAGTCACGGCTCGACGTTCCTGGCGCACCACTTTGCGTCGCACGAACAGCAGTTTGCCGCGGGTAAGCTCGGCATGTGGATCTTTCTCGTTACCGAGATCCTGCTGTTCGGCGGTCTGTTCTGCGCCTACGCTGTCTATCGGGCTAATCACCCGGAGATATTCCGTTTCGCGGCCGAGGAGTTTCTCGACAAACGACTGGGCGGCATCAACACGTGTGTGCTGATTTTCAGCAGCTTTACGATGGCCTGGGCGGTCCGCAGCGCCCAGTTGAACAAACAGCGTCAGCTGATTGTGCTGCTGGCGATCACCATCGCGTGCGGGTTCGGGTTCCTCGGGATCAAGTACGTCGAGTACAAGCACAAGTGGGAAGAGGGACTCCTCTGGGCCGCCAGCTATCATCCGCACGCGGGAGCGGAAAAGGAGCCTGTACCGGCGTCGCCTGCCCAGGTGCCGGCCGCTGCGCTGGATGCGCCGCCGCCCACACAGAGCCAGTTGGCAATTGTGACTCCCAAAAAGACCGACGCGGTGGAATCCGAGTTCAAAACCGAACCGAAGAACGTCGGCGTCTTCTTCAGCATCTATTTCATGATGACGGGACTACACGGGATACACGTGATCGCCGGGATGTCGGCCATCGTATGGGTGCTGCTGCGGGCCAGGAAGGGCCACTTCAACAGCGAATACTACGGGCCGGTTGACTTCGTCGGACTTTACTGGCATCTGGTCGATTTGGTCTGGATCTACCTGTTCCCGCTCCTTTATTTGATTCATTGACCGGCAGGGACTCTATCATGGGCAACGCACACTCCGCGGCGCACGACGCAGGCCACTCGGGTCAAGCGACGGGGCATGCCGTGCCGTTTCCGGTTCTCGTGGCCGTGTTCGCCGCGCTTCTGTTCCTGACGTTTCTGACCGTAGCGGCGACGTGGGTCAACCTGGGTGAGTTGAATCTGTGGGTCGCGCTGGGAATCGCCACGTTGAAAGCGGCGCTCGTAGCTCTGTACTTCATGCATCTGCGGTACGACCACCCGTTCAACGGTCTGGTGTTTGTGGCCGCGTTGACGTTCCTCGCGCTGTTCCTGGCGATGACGCTGCTGGACTCTTTCGAATATCAGCAGAACATCACCAACTGGTGAGGCCGGGCGGCATGACGCACAGGTGCGGCGAGCCGCCACTGTGCATTACATTTTCGAATCGACGACCGTCGGCCGGATTATCTGTGTCTGGCCGCGATTGCAGGAATGAGAGGTTGAAATGAAGGTCCTCGTCGTGATCGGCCATCAGAATCCGAAGCATGACAGTTTCTGCCACGCTCTGGCCGGAGCGGCGGTCGAGACGCTGCGAGCCGAGGGACACGAGGTGATCTATCACGACCTGTACGACGAGTCGTTCGATGCGATTCTGCCGCACGGCGAGGTGCTCAAAGGCGGCGAAGTCGACCCGGTGGTGCAGCGGCACATCGACGAACTGCGGTCCGCCGACGGGATCGTCGTGGTCCATCCGAACTGGTGGGCGCAGCCGCCGGCGATACTGAAAGGCTGGATTGACCGCGTCTTCCGGCAGGGGCTGATCTACGCATTCGGCCCGGGCGGAACGATTATCGGCCATCTGGCCGGCAAGACGGCGCTGGTGCTGTCCACCTCGAACACGCCCCGCGAAGCGGAACTGCAACTCTACGGAGATCCGCTCGAGAACTGGTGGCGAACCTGCGTGTTCGGCTTTTGCGGTCTGACCAATTTCCGGCGCCGCAACTTCGAGTCGATCGTGATGAGCAGCGCCGAACAGCGTCAGGGCTGGCTGGAAACAGCCCGCGAAATCGTCCGCGAAATGTTCCCTCGAGCCGCCTGAGTACGCCTTGAACCGTTCGCAGCGGGGACGCTGTCGGTTCAACCGTTTTCCAGGACCCACAGCACGGCGCGGCAACTCAATTCCGACGCGTTGCGCAGGTTCATCTTCAGCTTGATGCGCTCGCGATGCGTTTCGACCGTCTTGGAGCTGAGTTTCAGCCGGTCGGCAATCTCGTGCGTGGTCATTCCGTGGCCGATCAGGCTGAACACTTCCAGTTCCCGGTTCGAGAGCGAGGCGGTTGGAGTTTCGGGTACGTTTGTGCCGCCGCCGATCCGGCGCACGAGCGAAACGGCCAGTTTCGGTCCGATGTAGACATTGCCTCGCAGCACCTGTCGGATCGCGTCGATTACGGTCTCCACGGGCTCCTGTTTATTCACGTAGCCCATCGCGCCGGCCCTCAACGCGCGTTCGGCATAGACGGACTCGTCGAACATCGACCAGACCAGCGACTTGGTGTTCTCGCATGCGGAGCGGATCTGGCCGATCAGGTCGAGTCCGTTGCTCTCCCGCAGCGATATGTCGACCAGCACGACGTCGGGTTGCATCGCGGCGATCATCCGCACGGCTTCGTCCACCGTCTCGGCACCTCCGCAGACTTCCAGGTCTGGTTCGTGGGCAATGAGCTGCGCCAGTCCCTGCTGGACGATCGGATGGTCATCGACGATCAGCACTGTGGATTTGTTCGCGTCGGCCGCTGGTAGTTCCGCCGTCATGATGCACCGTTTTCCCGTGTTATCGGCAGTTTGCATGTTACCCAAGTCCCTTTCGGTTCGCCCGTCTTGATGCTCAGAGACGCATTGATGATCGCGGCTCTGTGTTTCATGATGCGCAGGCCCATCCCCGTTTGGGATTCGGCTTTTCGTCCGATTCCGTCTCCGTCGTCCGCGACCCGCAGCAGCAGGTGGGAGTTCTCCTCGGTCAGTCCGATGTGAATCGTCGTCGGACGCCCGTGCGTTACCGCGTTGCGCACGGCCTCCTGGGCGATATAGAAAAGTTCGGTTGCGGTGTGGCTGTTGCTGACCTGCACCGGGCGGTCGCAGCGGAACACGCACGTGATGCTGGTCAATCGCTCGGTCAGCGAAGCGAGATCATCCAGCGCCGCCATCAGTCCGGTCGGCGCGACCTGAACGGGACTGATGCCCTTGATGATCTCGCGCAGGCGGCTCTGAGCCTTGACGGAGATTGCTGCCAGCTCGCGGGCAGCGCGAGTTTCCGGCGAGTCGCTGGCGGCGAGCGAGCGCTTCAGGCCCTCGGCCAACAGGCGGATTCCGAGCAGTTCCTGGCCCAGTTCATCGTGCAACTGCTGAGAGATCTCCTGCTGGCGGCGATCGACCAGATCGGCGAGCGAGCGTTCGACGTTCTTGCGTTCCGAGATATCCCGCGTGACTCCCTCGTAACCGACGAACCTGCCTCTCTCGTCGCGGGTGAGACGCGTCGTGACGTCGCACCAGATGGTCTCCCCCGACTTCTTCGTGTATTTCACCTCCGCCTTGAAGGTCAGCTGCGAAAGCTGATCGTCGGTCAGGCCCATCGCCAAGGCCGAAGCGACCGAGTCGCGCATCGCGAAAACGGAGTCGGGCTGCAGCAGTTCTCCGGCCGACATCTGCATCACCTCCGCCACGGAATAACCCAGGAGCCTCTCGACAGAGGAACTGCAGAAAGTCCAACGCCATTTCTCGTGGACCAACTCGAGTTTACCGCTGTGAAGGATTTCGTGCAGTCCGTCCACGTCGGCGGTCCAGATCCAGTCGAGCAGGTTCTCCGTGAGCAGACGATATCGCTGTTCGCTCTCGCGGACTGCCTGCTCGTCCTTCTTGCGCTGCGTGATATCGTGGCCGACGCAGAGCAGAACGCTGCGGTCTTCCAGCGTGATCGACGTGACCAGCAGGTCGGCGATGAATTCTGTGCCGTCGTCGCGGCAGGCAAGCCACTCGCGCCGCACCGAACCATGCTGATTCGCGGCCGCCTCGATGGCAGCCGCGGCCACGCGTGAATCGCTGCCGTCCAACTGATGCGGGGGCGCAAAAGCCCACTTGCGGCCGATCATCGCATTCCGCGAGGGACAGCCGAAAAGCCAAGCCGCAGCGTCATTGCAGTCGAGCACCACGCCATTGTCGACGATCACCGCCGCGTGTCCCACGTGCTCGAACAGCGCGCGATACCGGGACTCCGACCTGCGCAGCGACAGTTCCGTCAGCTTGCGCGAGGTTACGTCCGAGCAGATGAGCATGACTTCGGCGGCGGGGCGATCCTCCTGCGGCATCGGAATGATGCGGCTGTCGTACCACCGGCCGGAAACGTCGCGTATTTCAAGTTCCCGGACGAGGCCCGTCGCCAGAGTCAGCGACAGCGAGTGCCGGCACAGAGTCCTGTATTTCGGATCGACGAACTGAAAGCCCCTCGTGCCGAGCAATTGCCGGATCGAGCCGCCCGCGAGCGGCCGGTTGGCGAACTGAACCGTGGACTCCTGGTCCACGACGATCACGAGGTCGGGCGTGTTGTCGAACAGACAGCGCAGCTCCGATTCGGATCGCCGGAGCGAGTCGTCCCGCTGCTTCAAGCCGGTCACGTCCGTGCAGATCACCATGATGCGGCTGTGGTCACCCCCGCTGCTCCCGTTACCCGCATCGTCCGCGTTTCCCCCGTCGCTCATCGTGACCGAGCGGCTCAGCCACCAGCGGCCCAGGTGATCCTGCGCCTCGCACAGTTGCGGCGTCTTCCGCTGCAGCACTCGCTCGAAATGGGCGCGAATGTCTCCGTGGTACTCGGTCTGGAAACAGTCCTTGAAACTGGTGCCGATCAGTTCCGAGAGCGACCGCCACGGCGAACGATTGGCGTGTTCGATCCGGCCGTCCCGAGTCACCAGCAAGGCGACATCGGTCATATGCTCCAGAAGACCGCGCAGGGGCCACTCGGATTCGCTCAGCTTCGGATCGAGCGTCGGGCGGCCCGTCACATCATCGACAAGGCACCAGACCCGCGGCTCCTCCGAATCTGCGGCGAAGCGTCGCAGCGTGAGAGAAATCACCCGCGGCGGCGAGTTGCCGCAGCGGATGCGGTATTGGTGGCAGTTGTTCTCCCTTTGCCGCAACGCCTGCTGAAAACGGCTTCGCGCCGTTTCCCGGGCCGACTCGTCGAGAAACAGCGACAAGGGTTTGCCGAGGATTTCCCGCCTGTTCACCGCGAGCACCTCGCAGGCCCGGCGGTTGGCTCCCAGCACGCATTCGGACGCATCCAATTCGATGCAGCCGATCAGCAGGTCGTCCAGACCTCGGTCGGCGGCCGTCGCGCCCCGATGATTCTTCTCCGGAAGGCCGGAGGGCGACGCACTCCCCGCGAGCTTTGCAATCCATTGATGCAGCTGCGACAGGCGGTCGGTTTCTCGGAATTCGCCGGACTCGGTCATTGCTGCTCCAGGCGGGCATCTTCGTGAAAAGCCGCTGGAATCGATCGCCAGTACTACGCTCGCATTCGCGACTTGCGCACACCCGGATCGACGGGCGGACCGAGCGGCCGGATCGCCTGGCCAGGCCGCTGCAACAGGTTTCGGTCGTCGAATAACGGGACGCGTCGGACAGTTGCAGCGCCATTATCAATGAAGATCTGACTGAAGACAAGCCGGACCCGAACGCGGCGTTGTCACCAATGTCGCCGCCTCGGGCCCCGCCCGGCTATTGCTGCTTCAGCGGAGTCGTCCAGAGGTAAATGGTGTGCTCCACGCCGTCTTCCTTGGACACCATCTCCACCACCCGGTCCGGCTCGACGCCTTTCATATCAAAGTCGTGCGAAACGATGCGAGACCCGGGCTTGAGCTGTTCGAGCTGCGGGATCAGACGCACGTTCAGGCGGGGAAGCAGGTAGAGCGTGATCACGCTGGCCGGACTCAGGTCCAACTCGAAGATATCCTGCTGCTGAATCGCAACTCGGTCCGCGACGTTGTATTTCTGCACAGTCTGGCGCGACTCGGTGACCCGCTCGGGGTTGATGTCGAAGCCAACTCCGCGGCATCCGTGAGCCCGTGCCGCCGTGGCGACCACACGACCGTCGCCGCACCCTAAATCGTAAACCAGATCGTTGCTGTTGACTTTTGCCAGAGACAGCATCCGGTCTACGACATCGTGCGGGGTCGCCACGTAAACCACATCCGCAGTCCGCGCCGGCTTGGGTGTATCCCCCTCGAAACTCAGAACCGGGGCTGCCGCAAATGCAAGGGCGGCGCACATAGCGCCGAGGCGAATCCGCCCGCGGGAAGTGCTTCCGTTTCTTGCGATGCCGCAGGCCCGGGCCGTATGGGAAGCTGCGTCAAGGTCCTTCGGCCGAATATCGTCGCCGCATCCCGGGCGAACTGCCGATTCGTATTTCGACATCATTTCAGGTTTCCTCCGCTGCGGGGGATATCGGGGATGGCTCGCTGTCGACCGACGTCCTCCGGCTGAGAAAATAAAGCGGCAGGCCGGCCAGCAGCGGGACGATTCCGAGCAAAGAAAGATACTTGGCGTAATTCAGACTCGAGTAGAGCATGAAGATGCACGTCAGGCAGAAAACGATGGGTGTCAGCGGAAAGAGCGGCACGGAAAAAATCCGAGGCGTGTTCCGATCTCTGATCCGCAGCACGAAGACGGAAATCCCGGTGAGCAAAAAGAACAGCCAGAACACGGGAGCGGTGCCACTGACCAGCGTGCTGAATCCTCCGAAATATTCCTTCCACGGCAAAGCCGGCAGGCCGATTCCGGTCATCACATGGTCCAGCAGCGTCTTTCCCTGGTCGGTTCCGACCGCAAAGATCATGCACACGGAAACCGCGGCTGGCAGCAGAATGGACCAGACGGGAACATTCCATCGCGGGTGCCAGCGGCCGAGAACCGCGAAGACACGGTGGTCAGTGCCCAACGATGCGTACACTCGCGAACCCGTATAGATCATTCCATTCACGGCTCCCAGGGCCGAGATCATCACCAGCACGCTCATGCCCGTCGAGGCCCAGTCGCCCAGCGCGTTGTGCAGTACGTCGGCCGCCGGCGCGCTGGAATGGCGGACTTTTTCGAACCCCAGCCCCCACAGGTAACCCGCGTTGACGAGCAGATAGATGATCATGATCGAACCGGTGCCGATCAGCAGGACTCGCGGGAGGTTCCGCTGCCGGTTGCGGACTTCCGAGGCGACAAATGCCGCATCGTTCCAGCCGCCGTAAGAGTAGAGCACGAAAATCATCGCCATGCCGATTCCCCCGTCGCCGGCCGCGGACGCGGGATCGAGCGATGCGTGTCCTCCCCAGACCAGTCCGGCGACGGCGATGCACGCCACGCCGAGAAGCTTGGCGATCGTAAGCAGATTTTGAACCGTCTTCTCGACGACGACTCCTCCCAGGTTGACGATGGCGATGACGGTGACGACGCCCGCGGCCAGCCATGCGTGCGAAGAGGCGGGGAGCGACCAGAGCCGCGCGGCGTAGTTGGCAAAGACGTAGGCCATCGCCCCGATGCTGCCGGTGAGGATTGCCACGAGTTGGGCCCAGCCGAACAGGAAGCCGACCCAGTTGCCGTAAGCTCGCTTCAGGTAGACATAGTCGCCGCCGGATTGCGGGTAGGTGGTCGTCAGTTCCGCGTAACAAAGTGCGCCGATCAGCGAGAGCAGGCCGCCGGCTACCCACACAACCGCCACCCACAGCGGCCCTGCCACGTTCGAGTAGATCATCGGCGGCGTTTCAAAAATCGACACGCCGATCACGATGCCGATGATGATGCTGATGCCGTCCCAGGGACTGAGGCGCGGAGAAGTATGCGTGTCAGCGGACGCGTTGCTCATGGTGGCTGCCCGGCGGTTCTAATGGTAGATGGAACAACTCGACAATGTGTCTCGCAATTTATTCGTCGCTTCTTTCGTCAGCTGCGTGCCCCGCACGTAAAACAGTTTCAGGCAGGGAGCGTTTTCGAGGTGCACCAGCACCGGGTCGGTCACCGCCGTGTTGCACACATTCAGCACTCGCAGCCGCTCCAGCGGCTTGAACTGGTCGAAGCCGGTGCCCGTCAGCGCCGTATCGCTCAGCACAAGCACTTCAATATTCACCAGAGGCCGGAGATGCTTGAGGTCTTCGTCGGCCAGCGAACAGTGGGCCAGATTGAGCGTGCGGAGCTTGGTCAGGCCGGCGAGCGGTCCGAGTTCGGAACCCTGGATCTTCGTTCCGGCCAGCACCAGCACCTCGAGGTTCTTGAGCGTGGCGATCAACGGAAGCACCGCGCCGGTCACCGGCACGTTCTCCAAATACACCCGTTCCAGCGTGTTTGACTTGACGAGGTGCGGAATTGCAGCGTCGCTCAGCTTCGTATCGCTGAGGTCGGCTGCGACGAGATGCTCGAACTGTTCGCATGCGGCAAGATCGCTGTCCGCGATGTTACTGCCCGAGGCGTCGAGCATGTGGACGAAGCCGGTTCCGTCCAATTCCACACGGACCTGCTTGTCGATCAACTGTCCGATCAGAGTCGCCATCTCAACGGCCGACGCGGCGCCGGCTTTCCGTCCCGCGACCCGCCGCACTTGATTCCGGTGGAGCCAGCCGAGTTGAGATTTGCCTTCGATCTGAGCCGTTCCGCCGACCCACGCACCCCGCACTTCCGTGACGAACAACTGTGAGCCCGGCTTGAGGTTCGCGTTCGGCTGACCATTCATGCCGAACTCCGCCGTGTCGGGATAGACGATCGTCACATCGCCGACGGCAACCTCGGCCTTTCCCGTAACTGCGAACGCCAGGATGAGGGCGATTCCCGATACAACGCCGCACAATCGAAGCAACGACTCGACTCTCATGCAATTGCCCCTGCGACTCACGTGCAGCAGTCTGCCGACGGCCGCTCGATTCTGGATTGGCACCGACCGCGTGAACGGTCAATTTGCTCGATTCGACGCTCGACTTTTCCTCGGATTCTCTCCCGCGAAGCGACGCGGAATGTGCTGCCTGGGCCGAGCCTCGGATGGCGAATCGGCGGATTATAACAGATGCAGCGGCGCTTTCGAGCGGCAGCTTTCTCCGGTCCGGACGCGACCCTGTTCGATCGTTCGTGTCCTGCCGCCGAATTGCTGGAATTTCCCCCGCCGAGGGCTGGCTGTTCGCGGGCGCGTCAATGGCATCTGGCCGTTCGGGTTGGTACATTAGGGCGGTCTCGCGCGGATCCCCCTTTGATTGCCCACCATGCAGCGGAGTCGGTCCGCCTGACCTGCAGTTCACGACTGCCGACTCGCTGCGATGCGACAAGGAGACTCGTAATGTTTCGGAGCGTGCTTTGCGCCGCGGTTGCAGCCATTCTGCCGGTCGTTGCTGTTGAGAATCGTGCCTCGGCTGCCGGTGCCGGTTTGGTGGCGAAGTCAGACAACGGCATCGCGACAATTACGTGGAACGGCAAGGCCGTGCTGACGTACCGGTACGGCGATGCGCCGCCGAAACCGTACGTCAAGGAATTATCCACACCGGGCGGCACGCAGATCCTCCGCGACTCGCCCTTCGATCATGTTCACCATCGCGGCTTGATGTACGGCCTGTTTCTCAACGGCGCCGATTTCTGGATGGAGACTCCCGAGGCCGGAAGACAGGTCAATACGGAGATGAAGATCAGCACCAGCGCCGCTGACCCGGGACTTTCGCGCTGCCGCCTTGAAGAGAAAGTGCAGTGGATTCTGGCCGGCAAGACGCTGGCCGACGAGCAGCGCACGATCGATGTCTGGGCCGGCGCGGATCTGCCTGCAACCTTGCTGACCTGGCGTTTGCAGCTTTCGCCGGCCAAGGGAGTGGACAAGCTCACCGTGACCGGATCGCACTACGACGGGCTGGGAATGCGGTTCCTCACGACGATGGACAAAGTGGCCAAATTCCAGAACGCGACGGGAAAAGACGGAGAGGTGGTGCGGGGTACGGAGCGAGTGGTCAAGGCCAAGTGGTGTGCGGTCACCTCGCCTCCGGACAAGCCGGTCACCGTTGCGGCATTTGACTGTCCCGAAAACGTCCGTCAGCCGGCGGGCATGTTCACCATGTCCGATCCGTTCACGTACCTGTCCGCAACTCCCAATGTCTGGAACAACCCGCTGGATCTGGCACAGGGAGAGAAACTCGATCTCACGTACGGAGTGGCCGTATGGGACGGCGCGATCGACGCGGCCGCGATTGAATCGCTGTATGCACGCTGGCTGACTCTGGCAAAGAAGTAGTGCTATCCGTTTCACATTCAGATAAGTTACGTCGGCACACCGGTTGTGCCGGAGCCACGGCGAACTTCGAGCCGACCCCGTCGGCTCCGATGCCTCTTGAACAAACCGCCGGGAAGACATCCCGACGTTTCCCGGAAATCAACAACATCCTTTGGAGAAGGAACGGGTTCAGTTATGTCGAAAACAAGCAGTCACACGGAGCAGGCCTTTCAACTCGCGAAAGAGCGATACGCCGAACTCGGAGTCAATGTGGATCAGGCGCTGTCGTGCCTGTCGGCGATTGCCGTTTCTCTGCATTGCTGGCAGGGAGATGACGTCGGCGGTTTTGAACGAAGCGGTGAAGAACTGAGCGGCGGGATTGCCGTAACGGGAAACTACCCGGGCAAGGCTCGCACGCCGGACGAACTGCGCGCGGATCTCGACAAGGCGATGGCGATGATCCCGGGCAAGCACCGTTTGAATCTGCACGCCAGCTACGCGGAAACAGGCGGAAAGAAAGTCGAACGCGACGAACTGGATGCGAGCTACTTCCAGAACTGGATCGCGTGGGCCAAGGATCGCGGCATGGGGATGGACTTCAATCCGACCTATTTCTCGCATCCGAAGGCGGCCGACGGTTTCACGCTCGCTCATCGTGATCCGGCCATCCGGCGCTTTTGGGTCGATCACGGTATCATCTGCCGGAAGATCGGCGCAGAAATGGGCAAGGCGCTCGGTTCGCCCTGCGTCAATAATTTCTGGATTCCGGACGGCTTCAAGGACATTCCCGTCGATCGTCTGTCGCCGCGCAAGTGGCTGGCCGAATCCCTGGATGCGATCTTTGCGGAGCCGATCGATCCCAAGCACAATCTCGATGCCGTCGAAGCCAAGCTGTTCGGCATCGGCTCGGAGTGCTACGTGGTCGGATCCCACGAGTTTTATCTCGGTTACGCCGTTTCTCGCAAGAAGCTGCTCTGCCTCGATGCCGGACACTTCCATCCGACCGAGACGATTTCGGACAAGATCTCGTCGGTAATGATGTGGCTGGACGAAATTCTCTTGCACGTCAGCCGCGGCGTGCGCTGGGACAGCGACCACGTCGTGATTCTCTCCGACGAACTGCAGGCGATCGCGCAGGAGCTGGTGCGAGGGGATTTCCTGGGCCGAGTCCACATCGGTCTCGACTTCTTCGATGCGAGCATCAATCGAGTCGCCGCATGGGTCATCGGCACGCGGTCGATGCTCAAGGCGCTGCTCATGGCGCTGCTTGAGCCCATCGCGCAGCTTCGTCAGTGCGAATCGACCGGCGACTACACCAGCAGACTGGCCATGCTCGAGGAGACCAAGACGCTCCCGTTCAGCACGGTCTGGGACTACTACTGCGAAACGTCGGGAGTGCCGGTCGGGCACGCGTGGATTGCAGAAGTCAAACGCTATGAAGAACAGGTGCTCAGCAAACGGTAGAGTCGTCAACGCAATCTCTCGGGACTCGTCGTGATGCAGTCCGAAATGACGCCTGCGAAAGAAGTGCCGCAACCGGGCAGCGAGTTCGAGCGCGAGCCTGTGCCGCGAAGCGCGTGGCTCGGTTTCGGCAGTTTCGTCGGCATGTTTGCGGGCGAGCACACCGCCGGCACCGAGTTGATGATCGGTCCGCTGTTTGTGGCCGCCGGAGTCAGCGCCTTCGATGTGGTGGTCGGTTTGCTGCTGGGAAATATCCTGGCCGTCCTGAGTTGGACTCTGATGACCGCGCCGATCGCGACGCGAGCCCGTTTGACGCTTTACTACCAGTTGGAAAAGATCTGTGGCCCGGCCCTGGTAAACTGCTACAACCTCGCCAATGGCGTGATGTTCTGCTTTCTCGCCGGTGCGATGGTGACCGTCTCGGCAACCGCCGTGGGGGTCTGGATCAAGTTTCCCATGCCGGGCCTCGGTGATCTTCTGCCGAACAGCGTCGGCTGGGTTGTCACGGTGGCCTTGGTCGGGCTGATGATCTCGGTGGTGGCCGCGTTCGGGTATCAGACTGTGGCGCGAGTTGCCAACGTGGCGGCGCCCTGGATGCTGCTGGTGTTTCTCGCTTTCGGCATGATCGGACTGCGGCAGGCTATCGTCGAGTCGAAGGTGCCGGTCGCTTCGTTGTCCGACCTCTGGCATTTCTGCTGCACGTATATCTGGAAGGGTGGCGATCCGCTTCCCGGCCAGATCAAGTTCACGTTCTGGCATGTGACGTTTTTTGCCTGGTTCTGCAACATGGCCGTGCACATCGGCATGTCAGACCTGTCGGTCTTTCGATTCGCAAGGCACTCCTGGTACGGTGTCGCGTCGGCGTCAGGCATGTTTCTCGGCCATTACATGGCGTGGCTCTGTGCGTCGATCCTGTACGCGCTGCAACTGCATCGCAACCCGCACGATATCGATGTCCTGCCCGGACCAATGGCCTATCAGGCATGCGGCCTGGCCGGCATCATCTGCGTGATCATGGCCGGTTGGACAACGGCGAATCCGACCATCTACCGCGCCGGGTTGGCGTTCCAGGCGATTGTGCCGAAAGTGTCGCGATTCAAAGTGACTCTGGCCACGGGGATTCTCGCCACGATCGCCGGCGCGTTTCCCCTGGTCGCCATGAAACTGCTTCAGTTCGTCGCGTTGTACGGACTTATTCTCATGCCGATGGGTGCGGTGATTTTCGTCGATTTCTGGCTGATGCGGCGCTTGGGACTTCGCGAAAACTACGCCGAATACAGCGGCAGACGATGGAACTCGGCCGCGGCGATCGCCTGGGTTGCGACCCTGGCCATTTGCGTGGTCTTGGTCTGCCTGGACCCGGTGATCGCCGGAATTCGCCCGTTTCAGATCTATTTCGTTTCCCTGCCCGGTTGGTTCGTCGCTGCTGCGCTGTACATCGTGTGCAGCGCGGTAATTCAGCGACAGGGTATTCAGCGGGGGAATAATTCATGAATTGGCTTCGCCCCGCGTCTCAGTTGTTGTCGCTGCTTTCGTTCGTGGGAACGATTGTTCCGGCCGTGTTGTACGTGTACGGCTTGCTCAATCTCGACCAGACGAAATCCTGGACGTTGGTCGCCACCGTCGTGTGGTTCGCTGCCACTCCCTGCTGGATGGATCGCCCGGCGGAAAAAGCGAATGCGTCAAAGGAAATGACATGAAAGTGCTTCGTCACTCGGGATGAAGAAAGGGATGCCGGATGAACTGTTGACTTCCTCCAGACTCCAGACTCCAGACTCCAGACTGTTTACGTTAGCGTTCAAGTTCTCTGAATTCAGGATCTTCATATGAGCTTCAGCAAAGTCATTCCAACTTGTTTTGCGCTGGCGCTGCTCAGCGGCAGCGTTTTGACGGTGTTCTGTGCCGGGGCCTCCGCCGCGGAGGAGAACGGCGTGCTGTCGCCGAGTCTGCTGCGGTGCGAATACCAAGTCGATCCGCTGGGAATCGACGCAGCCGCCCCGCGGTTCAGCTGGATCGTTCTGTCGCCCGAACACGGCCAGAAACAAACTGCCTACCAGGTGCTCGTATCTTCCAATGAGGAACGACTTGGCGCCGATGAGGGCGACCTCTGGGATTCCGGCAAAGTCGAAAGCGATGAAACGGCGTGCATCGTTTACAGCGGGCAGAAGCTGAAGTCGCACCAGTACTGTTCATGGAAGGTGCGAGTCTGGGATGGCCAGGGGCGTGCCTCGGCCTGGAGCAAACCGGCCCGCTTTTCGGTGGGACTGCTCGACCCGCAAGACCTGAAAGCCCAATGGGTCGGCAGCGATGAAGCGCGTGCCGTGGGGCAGAAGGAAGCCCGGCTTGACGGCGCCGAGTGGATTGGATTCGCAAAAGAACCGAAGGAACCGGCGGCTACGGAACGCCTCTACTTTGGAACCGCGACAATCCCCTCCGATGTTCGCATCAAGAAGGCGGAGATTCTGATGGAGGCCGACGATCTGGCGTGGCTGGTCTTCAACGGCCAGACGCTGGTCGTGGAAAAAGGCGGCTGGCAGCAGATTTCGCCTATCGATGTCACGGTCCACGCGAAGCCCGGTGTCAACGAGTTCCGCGTACAGGTGCGCAATTCGCTGCCGGGCCCCACGGGTCTTCTGGTGAAGTTGATCGTGGAGACCGCCGATGGCAAGACGCTCGCTTATTCGACCGACAAGACGTGGCGCGTCACCGATAATCCCGGGGCGAACTGGCACAACCGCGAACTGAAGGCGTCCGAATGGCCGGCGTGCCGAGTCATCGGGCCCTATGGCTGCGAGCCCTGGGGAAAGGCAAAAGAGAGCAACCTGGTGCTGCCTCCGGTGAAGTACCTGCGCGGCGAGTTCCAGGTCGCCAAACCCGTCAAGCGAGCAACGGCTTACGTCACCGCACTGGGTATCTGCGACCTGTACCTGAACGGGAACCGCGTCAGCGAAGATTTCTTTACGCCGGGTTGGACCGACTACACCAAACGCGTCTACTACCGCGCCTACGACGTCACCAAGCAGGTGGTGTCGGGTGCGAACGCGGTCGGCGGAGTGCTCGCCGACGGATGGTACAGCGGTTACGTCGGCTTCGGAAAACTGAGGAACCACTACGGCACGAAGCCCCGACTGATGGTGCAGTTGAATCTCGAGTACGACGACAACACCACCGACGTCGTCACATCGGGTCCGTCGTGGAAGGCGACGACCGGGCCGATCCTCGAAGCGGATTTCCTCATGGGGGAAACGTATGATGCGCGGCTCAGCCTGGGCGATTGGAGCAAGGCCGGCTTCGATGCATCGAAGTGGTGGAACGTCGTGACCGGCGCTGAAATGCAGCCGGTCGTTTCGGCGCACCCGGCCCCGCCCGTGCGGTCATTTGCCGACATTAAGGCCCGTACGATCCGCGAAACTTCGCCCGGTGTGTATGTGCTGAACATGGGGCAGAACTTCGCCGGCGTCCCGCGTCTGACGGTCAAGGGCAAGCCCGGCCAGAAGATCCAGTTGCGCTTCGCGGAACGGCTGAATGAAGACGGCACGGTCTACACGACGAATCTGCGCGAAGCCCGAGTGATTGATACCTACACCTGCAAAGGCGAAGGCACCGAAACCTGGCAGCCGCGGTTTACCTTTCACGGATTCCAGTACGTCGAGATCACGGGGCTGTCCGAAGCCCCCGATGCCGACACGGTCATTGGCGTGGCCGTGAGCAGCGACACGCCCGTTGTCGGGCAGTTCGAGTGCTCGAATCCCATGCTGAACCAGTTGCACAGCAATATCCTGTGGACGCAGCGGATGAACTTTATCGATATCCCGACAGACTGCCCGCAGCGTGACGAGCGGCTGGGATGGACGGGCGACGCGCAGGTTTACATTCGCACGGCCACGCTGAACACGGACGTGCAGGCATTCTTCGCGAAATGGCTTGTCGACCTGACGGACTCGCAACGCAAGGACGGCCAGTTCCCGATGGTCTCGCCGACGAAGGTGGCCGGAGACGATGGCGGGCCGGCTTGGGCCGATGCGGGTGTCATCTGTCCGTGGACCGTGTACGAAGTTTACGGCGACAAGCGGCTGCTCGAACGGCAATACGATTCGATGGTCCGTTTCATCGAGTTCTGCACGGCCCGGAGCACCAAGGATCTGCTGCCGCCGGCCCAGTACCACTGCTTCGGCGATTGGTTGAGCATCAAGGCGGAAACTCCGAAGGATGTGATCTATACGGCGTATTTTGCCTACTGCACAAAGCTGCTTTCGCGGTCGGCCGCGGCTCTGGGAAAACAGGCCGATGCGGACAAGTACGAAGCGCTGTATCAGCGCATCCGCGAGTCCTTTAATCGCGCTTATGTCGAAGCCGACGGCAAGATTAAGGGAGACACGCAGTGCGTCTATGTGCTGGCGCTCTCGGCCGATCTGCTGGATGAGGCTAAGGCCAAAGCTGCGGCCAATCGTCTGGTCGAGAATATCCGCAACCGCGGTTGGCACCTTTCGACCGGTTTCATCGGCACCAAGGACCTGATGCTCGTTCTGGCGAAGATCGGGCGCAACGACGTCGCGTATCGCCTGTTGATGAACGAAACGTTTCCCTCGTGGGGCTTCTCCATCAAGCACGGCGCAACGAGCATCTGGGAACGGTGGGATGGATGGACGCCCGACAAGGGCTTCCAGGACCCTGGGATGAACTCGTTCGCACACTATTCGTTCGGGGCCGTGTACCAGTGGATCGTCGAGAACATCGGGGGCATCCGCAGTGACGGAGTCGGGTTCAAGCGAATCTCGCTTTCACCGCAGTTCGGCGGGAAACTGAATCACGCGAGCGTAGGATACGACAGTATCCGCGGGCCGATTCGATCCGCATGGAAACGCAACGGCGATCGCATGGATTGGGATGTGACGATCCCGGCCAATACGACCGCGGTGGTCCGCGTACCGACCACCGACCCGGGGACGATTACGGAAAGCGGCAAGCCGCTGGATCAGTGTCCATGGGCGAAGAAACTCAAGTCGGAAAACAACGTGACGACTATCGAACTGCAGTCGGGCAGCTACGAGTTCAATTTCACGCCCGATTTGATCAAACTGATTGTGCCGGCCATGGAGATTACCACACCTGCTTTGGGGAGCGACCCGAAATGAAACAAATGAAACTGTCCGGTTACTGCTCGTTGGTTTTGCTGTGCATTGCAGTCGCCATCGGGCAAGCTGAAGAAAAGAAGCTCAACTGGAAGCCGTTGATGGACGGCAAGACGCTGGCGGGCTGGCATAAGGTCGGCGACGGCACGTGGACCGTCGAGGACGGCGCTTTCGTCGGCCGCGCCGACAAAACCAAACTCTACGGATTGCTCTTCAGCGACGCGACGTACAAGGACTTCACGGTCCGCTTCAAGTTCAAGTGTCTCTCGGGCGACAGCGGTTTCTACATCCGCACGATGCTCAAGGAACCCGATGAAGCGCACGGACTTCAGGTTCAGGTCGGTTTGGCCGGCAGCGGCGCGGGCGGAATCTACGAAAGCTACGGCCGCGCATGGGTCGTGAAGCCCACCGAGGAACAGGAAAAGAAGCTCCTTCGCACGGATGACTGGAACGAGATGGAGATCGCCGCGCACGGCGGGCATGTCACGGTTGTGCTGAACGGCACGCTGACGGCCGAACTGAAAGAAGATCCGAGCCGCCCGGAAGGTCATTTCGCGCTGCAGATGCACTCCGGAACCGTGATGCACGTCATGTTCAAGGACATCGAGATCGCCGAATAATGCACCGGCCTTCGGGACTTGCTCGTGCGGAGAAGTCTGGAGTCGGGAGTGGGAGTCCGGAGTCGGGAGTCTGGAGGAAGACGAATACTGGTTCGGCTATCCTCCACTACCGGCATCCGGCATCGCATTTCCATCCCGCGTGGTGCCCCCGATTCATGCCAACTCCGCGGGCTGGCAACTAGACTGAATGTTGGATGCCGAAGGCGGCGGGGCTTTGGAAAGGCAGACTGCGGCGATGGTCGGTTAAGAAATCGGCCATTCGGTCAAGCCTTGATTCGGCGTCTTGGAGCAGAACTCGCTCAGACCGGTTGGGGAGCAATTACGCGATGTTGAGCCAAACGTGGGCGCAAGTTCCCGGTTCTTCCGTGAGGCAATGCCGTGTGCGCGGCCTCGGTCGGTTTCTATTGCGTGGTGCAGGCGTTGCGATCGTGCTGTGCACGATCCGTGCTGGCGCGGAAGAGAATCGGCCGATCGTCTTTACCGGCGCGCCGGCCGCATCGCTGGCAGGTCAGCTTCAGGGACTTCCCTCGCAGCGCGAGGTCTCGCCCGCCGGGGAAATTGGACGCTCGCTGCAGTTCACCGACGACACGCTGCTGATCTGGTCGCGCATCTTGCGAACGGCCTCCACGCCGGATAACACTGCGGCAACTCTCGCTGAGATCGTCTTTCATGCGCGCCAACCGCATCGCGACTCGCCGTTTGTCGAGTTGGGCTACCGCACCGAGGTGTGGTACGAGTCGACTTTCTGGACCGGTCCGAATTGGACTCGCGTCGGCCGCAACTGGCATCACCCCGGCGAGGATACGCCGAGCGTGCGTCGCTACGTCGCGCCGCGCGACGGAACGATCACCGTCTCGGGGGCTGTTCGCAAGTTTCATCTCGATGGCGACGGGGTGCGGGTGGCCATCCTGCACAACGATCGCGACATCTGGCACGCAGAAATCGAGGGCAAGGACGACAAAGGAATCGACCCGCATCTGACGGTGCCGGTTCGCAAGGGCGAGTGCGTGCGGTTCCTCGTGCACAAACGCGGCAACATCGTTTGCGACACCACCTATTGGGATCCGG
>CAIPEB010000689.1 GCA_903863885.1 uncultured Planctomycetaceae bacterium
AGAATTTTCGGCCGCTTTCGGTGGCCGATTCGACATGTCAGGACGGCACAGTTCCGACCAAGAAAACGGGTCGGCACACCCGTGATCGCCAACCGGTTCTCGCTTGAATCCGCTCATGCATCGTCGGCCGCGAACCACAATCCTGCGGCCTGCGCCCGGTGGAAGGGCATTCGGTCCCGGGCTCGCAATATAACTGATGGCGGTCGAAGACGAACCGGTTCATGTGTCACGGGCTTTGAAACGCCACTGTGCGGCGACTCATTCCTCGATGTTCCGCCACAGTTCCCGGCAGTTCTTCTCGAACCACTCCTTGGCCGATTTGGCCGGGGCATCGCCGGTCGCTTTCTGCTCGATGCTCTTCTGGGCCGCCTGGATTCTCCGGGCCACCATTGAGCTTTCGATGGCTTCGTCTTCCTTCATTCCCAGTCGGCCAAGTACTTGCTCGACCCATCTTCCGGCAAACGCTCGCATTACGGCATCCTCGAGGGACACATGGTGGACGATACGGCAGCGAAACGGTGCTGACCGGGCAAAATCCACGAGATCCTGGTCGTGAGAAGGATGCGGATGCCGTTCGGCGACGGCCAGCTGAAGAAACGTCGTACGATCGTCGGGCGGGTTGGCAAGAACGTGGCCTGCGGCCGAAGATCGGGAATACACCTTGCCGAGTTCGCCGGCAGAAATGGGCAGAACCGGTTTGGACGTTGCCCCGAGGCTTTGTGCCAAGGAGCGAACCTCGTCGAGGCAATCTTCAAAATGGGCCACCAGCAGAATCGCAAACGGGACGCGGGCATCCGTGAGACCTTGCCGCAGTTCGGACGCGAGACCTGCGAACTTGGCCTGCCTGTTCATCCAGATGCGGTCACCGACGATCTCTACGTTGGTCGGCTTGCAAAACCAATCGAACCACCCCATCGACCTGCCTCCTTTGTGACATGTCAGCCGTATCGCCCATGGTTCGCGTACCTTGTGTCGCGTGTCAACATGTCCGGACTCCTTTCGCGGTACCGTCGCGAAAAAGGAACCGTCGCTGCACCGGCGTCATTTTCGGGATCCACGGTTGAGCCTGCAATCCGCAGCCTGGCCCAGCCATGTTCTTCACAAACGACGACAGGGATTGCCTGCGGGGGATTTTCCTGCAACGAGCCCCCGCCGACCGCTTCGGGACGATCGAGGCATTGACACGACCAACGCTCGGCTCCCCAATGGCGGTTGCATTGATCACCAATTCAGATGGCTAAACTGACAAGTGCAGATCACCCGTTATCTTGGGCAAAAGGGTCCATTGCAATGACACGCCTTGCCACCGCAATTCTGCTGGTGATTCTTCCCACTTTCGTGCGTGCGGCGGAACCCGCGTCGGTTCCAGCGGCGGCGACGGACACGGCGTCCCATGCGGTGCTTCAAACAGGGGTGAGACTCGGAGAGAAAGCCACGGTTCACCGTTTTGAGAGACTGCGTGCCGGAGCGATCAAGACCGCCACAGGCTGGAACGTCCAGGACTTTGCTTCCAGCTTCTTCAATCCGAATTCAGAGGAAATCACCGTGACCATGAAGATGGTCAGCGATGATCCGAAGTTCGTCTTCGCCAATGGTCAGGTCGGCACTTATACGAAGACCCTCAAGCTGCGGCCCATGCAGGGCGAGACGGACAACATCTATATCGGTTCACCCACCTTCGGAAAACCCGAGTGGCCCGTGGCACCCCTGACGAACTTCGCCGGCTTCGTGGAGTTCTCCAGTTCCAAACCTTTCTATTATTACTTCCTGCGGGAAACCGAGGTCGGCGAGGCTCCCGATGCGACGGATGCGTATTTTGCCGGGTGGAAATCATGGCGGGACGATGTGCTCGCGGCGTGGGACGACGACTTGAAGCAGTTCGTGATCCCCTACACCAACTACTGGCACAACGAAAAGAGCTGGCCCATCGGGTGGCACTCGGTGCTGACGCTTACGAACGGGACCGATCAGTCGGTGACCTACAACGTCAAGCACATCCCCTACTACGGCGGCCAATTCGACCCGAAGAACGGCCAGATCACCCGCTACAAGGAACAGGTCGTGCAGGTGGTCTTGCAGAAAGGTGAAGAGAAGAAGGTGACTCTGCAAGATCTCTTCGGCTGGGCTGCCGATCAGATGAGTTCGATGGAGGGATGCCTGCTCATCAGCCCGAATCCCGTTGAAGCCAAGGCGGGAACCGCCATCCGTTTCTCAGTCCCACCAAATGAGTCCGGTGATCGGCTTCACGAGGCTATTCGGTGACCCGCATTCGCGGAAGATCGACGATGGAATTCGCCGACAGCTTCGAGAAGACGATGCTGGAGGAAACGCTGGCCAAACTCAACGTCACCGAAGTGCTCGTGTGCGGCATGATGACCCAGAATTGCGTGACGCACACGGCGATCTCGAAAGCGGAGAAGTACAGCGTGTGTGTCTTGGTGAATTGCCGCACGACGGTGGACGAGATGATCCACAACATCGCCCCGCACGCCCTATCGACGCGGGTGAAGATTGTGCCATCAGGCGAAGTCCTTTAATTGCGCCAAACGCCAGCGGCTGGCCAATCTCGACGTTCGAGCGCACGTTTCCGGCAGCTTGAAGACGCCCGCCAAACTGGGAGAATGCTGCCTGGCGCAGTGCGACTCGGGTCTATCGGCTGGAATGCAACAAGAAAGTGCCTGAGGACCGTGGGTTCGACATTAATGGAGGAAACGCCACCCTGTATTGGACGGTGAAGCCGCCAACGGA
>CAIPEB010000690.1 GCA_903863885.1 uncultured Planctomycetaceae bacterium
AACACCCTTTCGCACCAACACCCTTTCGCACCAACACCCTTTCGCACCAACACCCTTTCGCACCAACACCCTTTCGCACCAACACCCTTTCGCACCAACACCCTTTCGCACCCGGTCGTTTCGCCGGCTGCAGTTCGATCCCTGGCTGCAACAGGCAAAGTCGTCGCATAAAATACGTCGCCGCGCATTGCGAACGGCGTCTGTGCAAATCGGCTTGTCTGTCGCGGCATGTCGGCTTTGGCTTGGACCTCTTTGTCTAGAACCACTGCGAGAGATTGCCACTTCCATGAGAACCGCTACGATTCAGCGTCCCACGGCATTGTGTTTCGTGCTTCTGGCCGCGATCCTGTCTGCATCCGCACTGTCCGCTGCGGATTCCCAACCCCAGGCACGGCAGCAGGAAACAAAACTGAAATCGGAGGTCAACATCGAGATGGGCTACCTGCTTTACCTGCCTCCCGATTACGAGAAGAAGGACTCCTGGCCGTTGATGCTCTTCCTGCACGGAGCGGGCGAACGGGGCTCGAATCTCTCGTTGGTCAAGAAGCACGGTCCGCCCAAGTTGATCGACGCGGGACGCGACTTTCCGATGGTGGTGGTTTCGCCCCAGTGCGCCGACGACCAATGGTGGGAGCCCGTGTCGCTTACGGCGCTGCTGGACGAAGTGGTCGGCAAGTGCCACATCGACAAGGACCGCGTTTACGTGACGGGGCTCAGCATGGGCGGCTTCGGCACCTGGGCGCTGGCCGCCCACACGCCGGATCGCTTTGCCGCGATCGCCCCCATTTGCGGAGGCGGCGAACCGTTCATGGCGCGGCGCATCAACAAGATCCCCATGTGGGTCTTCCATGGTGCCAAGGACGGAGTCGTTCCGCTGGAACGGTCCGAACGCATGGTCGAAGCCGTCAAGAAAGCTGGCGGAAATCCGCAGTTCACGGTCTATCCGGAAGCCGGCCACGACTCGTGGACCGAGACCTACGACAATCCGAAGTTCTACGAGTGGATGCTCGCCCAGAAACGCGGCGCGAAGGAGTAGCCGTCCGATCGCGGTGACGTTCCGCACGAGCCTTCTGCATTCTGAGGAGTCCGTGTTTCGAAGATCCGGCCCCGGGGCCGAGCGACACGGCCCGGCGATATATTCAATTCCGCGCGGCGGTCAGGGAACCGGGACGAGTCGGGGTTCGGCCCAGTCGTCCGCCATTTCCCGGGGCAGAGCGTAGACCGCGCCGTCCGCATTGCAGAAGTAGATCGTCGACGGCGACGGCTGCCTTGCGTTGCCGTCGGCCCACATCGCAAAGAAATCCCTGTGGGCGTTTACAGGTCGGCGCACGTAGGTGTGGTTGCGTGCGCTGCCGGCCGTCAACTGTCGCTTCCGCGACCAGGTGGCCCCCTGATCGCCGCTCGTCCACCAGACTACTTCGCCGCCCGGATTGAAGGCCTGCGGCCCCTGCGCCGTCGGAGCGATCAGTTGCCATTGGCCGTCGGCGGAAATCCACAACGAGCCCATGTCGTAGTTGTTATCGGATGTCATGGCCGGGCGAAGCTCCCATTTCGTTCCGTTCCATCGGGCGGTGGTCCACGTGCGGGGATCGTTTTTCGGACCGGACTCGTAGCCCTTGCTCGTCAGGTAGAGAATGACCGGGCGGCGATCCGCATCGTAGACGATGTCCATCAGATAGACGTTCAAGCCCTCGGCCGCGTAGTCGTGGACGAGAGTGCTGTTGCCGATGTTCGTGACCGGGACGGACACGGGCTCTCCGGCAGCCGTCTGCCACGAACGGCCGAAGTCCGTGGTTTCGAGGTAGTAGAGATTTGTCCGCCAATTCAACCCTCTTCCTTCGGGATGATAGTTGAACGAGCATCCCGCGCGGCCGGACGTGACGGCACTGACCTGATAATGCCCCTCCTCGATCGCGGCCAGTCGCTGCCACTCGCTCCAGTTCACGCCGTCGGGGCTGGTCATGAAGCAGCTCGTGCGGGCCGCGGGGTAGTTGTACTTGGTGAAGAAGCCCACGAAGCCCTGTTCGGGCACGTGCCACATCTGGAGATAGGAGAAATTGTCGAGCGGTGCTCGTCGTCCGCGGTCCGCGTGCGTTGCCGAAACCCGCTCGAACTCCGCGATGTCGTAGGGGCGTTTGCTGCGGTGCACGTACGAGGGGCGCGAGGTGCCGTGGGATGTCGAAAAGACCCAGACAAATCCGCCGTCGTCCAGCGAGATCACGGGGTTGTCGTGGGCATCGTTGGTCAGCTTGTCGAGCAACCGCGTCGGGCGAGGCACCTTGTGCGTGCGGTGGTCGTAGAACGAGACCATATGCACAAGCCGGGTATTATCCTCTTTCGTCGCTCCACCAAAGCAGAAAAAAGTCTTGCCGGCTTCCGGCGAATAGACGGCCAGCGGCGCGTGGTGAGCGCAGTAAGTCCCCAAACCGCCGCTGTACTTGTAGACGTACTCGTCGTTGGAAGGCTGGTTCATATACCAGACGCCGCGGTATCCGTCGTCGCGGAGATTCAGCGTGGCCGATTCCCGCCGCCGCTCCGCCGCGTCCGACGTGGACGCATCGCAGGCAACGATGGCGGCAGCCATCAGGCACGCGAGGCCCAGCAATGACCCGGGACAGGCACTTACCCAGACGGATCGGTTCCGCGTAGAATGCGTGGGCTGAAGCATCGCTGGTGCTCCATGAATCAATGGGGTAATAGCAAGTTGCCGGTCCGGTCCGCGGAAGCGGTCATCGGCCTTGCCGCCTGCATGAAGGGCGAGGACGGCCATCCGGACACCACCAGAATTTCCACTTTTCTCCCGACCGTATCAATACGGCGACGGGAGCGCGGAGGTCATTGCATGCGGATCCAAGGCGTCGTGTTCGATCTGGACGGAACCCTGCTGAACTCACTGCGCGACATTGCCGACGCGGCGAATTCAGTGCTCCGCGCACACGGGTTCCCCGAACACCCCGTCGATTCGTACCGGCACTTCATCGGGGAGGGAGTCGCGCAGCTCTGCAGGTTCCTCCTTCCACCCGAGCATTGCAACGAATCCACCATCAGCCGGTACGGCGAGCAGTTCCGCGCTCAATACGAGCAGCACTGGGATGTCCACACCGCGGCCTACCAGGGAGTCGATGAACTGCTCGACGGTCTCGCCTCGCGTTCGATCCGCATGGCCGTGCTTTCCAACAAGCCGCACTCCTTCACTTTGAAATGCGTGGACAGGTATCTGGCCCGGCACTCGCTGAACCCTGTGTACGGACAACGCGAGGGGAAGCCCCGCAAGCCGGATCCCGCCGGCGCTCTGGAGATCGCCGAGACTCTCGGCATCGCGCCGGATCGCATTCTGTTTCTCGGAGATTCTCGCATCGACATGGAGACAGCGACTCGCGCCGGCATGCACGCGATCGGCGCGTTGTGGGGCTTCCGCGAAGCGGACGAGTTGAAGCGGGCCGGCGCGAAGGTGCTGATCGAGCGGCCCGGCCAGCTGCTGGATCTGCTCGAGTCATTCGAACCGGCGGCGCAAGAAGCCTGAGCGCGAACTGTGCCTAGCCGATGCGGATTTCGTCAGTCGCGGCCGCATGCGTCACGTCGTTCGCCGCATTATCCTCAAGCCGAGCCACGGCTGCGCCGAGGATTTCCGTGAGCTGCGATTGGCTCAGCACCCGACGCGCCTTGCCGGGTGTTACCCATCGGCGGCGGCGCGAAGCACCTTCGGGCCATCGGCGATCGGAATTCTCGACCTCCATCAGCAGAGCGGTGATGGACAACTGGTCGCCGTTTCTGGCAATCACGTAGCAACCCAAGGGGTCACCGATGATGCGGCCGTGCAGCCCGGCCTCTTCGTACGCCTCTTTCAGCGCGGTCTCGGTCACGCTCGCCCCCTGACCGATGCAGCCCTTGGGAAAGAGCCAGCGACCGCGACTCGAAGTAATCACGCAGAACTCGACCTTCCGCTTGCGGCGACGGAAGGGAACGGCACACGCCTGATGTATCGTCGAAATGCCTGCTTCGTCCGAGACTTCGCCAATCATCTGAGCTTCCATGTCGGTGCAAGGATTCCATCCATGCCAATCGCACGCACGTCGAGTGAAACCGCGCCCGGCCAACCTGCCCGAAAACGTCACTCCTGTTGGCCAGACTCATACCGGACGCACTCGTTATCGGCCACAGCAAACGCCGTTCCACATCTGAGAAACGGTTCGCGGCCGACAGCTGAAGCTTAATCCGCAGTAATCGTAAGTCACGTGGCAGAAAGTGACAAGAAGGATCCGCCCTCAAACCCGAGTTTCCGATCACAAAGAGCTACCCCCTCTGAAGGGCAGCCTTCACCCGCTTCATCGCACATTAAGAATTGGTTAAGGCGGCGTTCGCTTGCTTAATCTCGGGGCCGCATCGGCTAGAATTGGGTTCGCGGGAATCGGAGGCCTTTCGATGAATTCAAGCGGCATTGCACAACTCCTGTTGGACCAGGGACGGCAGGTTGCCACGGCCGGTGACGGTCCGCGAGCACTTGTTTCTTTGGCAGCCGCGCGGAGCGAGACGTCCATGGGCGCGATCAGCAAGTGGGTTGAAGCGTCACGCAGCGAACCCGTGTTTCACGTCGCGGCCCAGTCGCTTGAAGCTCGGCTTCTGGCAGTGCTCCATTACTTGCCTCTGGCCGCCAAAAGCGCTGAAGACGACACGGAGCACGTGCACCAGTTGCGGGTCTGGACGCGTCGCGCGACGGCCGCGATCCGGTTGTATCGGGACTTGGTTCCCTGGTCGCGCGCCGTGCGACTACGAGACGACCTGAGCCGTTTGCGTCGCGCCGCAGGCGAAGCGCGTGACTATGACGTGCTTGCCGAGCGGCTCGAGAAGGACGCAAGCGACCCGGGAGCAGCAAAGCTGCTTACCCGAGTCCGTGCTTTGCGCGCCCAGGCCCAGCAGCCGCTGCTCGACATCTTCGACCGCCTGGATCATGGCGACAAGTTCGAGCGGCGACTGAAGAAGTTCGTCAAAAAGGTGCGACAACGTGCCAGGACCGACAAACTCCACAGCACGCCCTTTGGCCGATGGGCACGCACCGCCATCCGCGGTTACGTTGACCAGTTCCTTTTGGACGGGCAGGCGGACTTTTCGAGCCTCGAAGCACTTCATCAGTTCCGCATCAGCGGCAAGAAACTCCGCTACACGATGGAACTGCTCGCGGCTGCCTTTCCGCCGCGATTCCGCCGTCAATTGTACGGCCGCGTTGAATCGCTGCAGGACCGGCTTGGCCGCATCAACGATCTGGCGACCGCTCAAGCCCGATACGCGCACTGGCTCAACGAGGCCGCGGACCCGGCGGAGATCGCGTACCTTCAGCAGCAGGCCGCCAGCGAGCGCGAGGAACTGGAGCAAACACGCCAGGAGTTCCTCGCCTGGTGGACCGCGGCACGCAACAAGCGTCTTGCCGATTCCTTCGATCGGCTGATCCTCCGCCGCAAGCACCGCGGTGAAATCACCGATCGTCTTTCGGGCTAGGCGTTCGGTTCCGCGCGAATCGGTTTTACGATCGCCGCCAGCAGCAGCGCGACAAACAGCCAGCCACTGAGGTGAAACGCGGCGCTGGCCAGCCACAGTCCCCACGGCCAGTCGTACCAGAACGGAAAGCCCAGGTCGCCCAGAAAGATGCCGGTGGCTCCCGCCAGCAGCACGACGAGGACCCGACGCGCATAGCCGGCCGGTTGCACGAGCACCAACAACAGCGTCATCAGCGAAGTGGCGGCGAGCATGGTTCCGAAACCGCCAAGCAGCGACACGAGTGAAATCATGGAGCTGCCTTTCGGATAGACGAACAACGTTGCTCGCGGACCGGCCTCGCGCCGGCGTTTGTATTCGGCCGGGTCCGACGCCATCAACTCCGTGCCCGGCACCGTATAGCTTCCCGGACTCGGAATCGAAATCGCGATCTGCCGCGCCAGCGCCGGCTCGTCACCGGTCTGCCGGAACACGATCGGCCCGAACGGCAGGACGACCCAGAACACGAATCCCCACACAAAATACAGCAACGCGCCGAGCGATGCAGCGATCGATGCACGCTTCATGATTGGCAACCTCGTCGAGTGACACAGCCCGCGGATACACGCGGTCGAAAAGAAACGGGACGAATGAACAACGCGATCGAGCAGAATTGCCCGCGCAAGAGGAGCGACTGCACGATAGGCCGCGAAAAAATCCCTGTCAAGTTGCATCGTCTGCGGAAATCGTGTCAGCTGTCGCGGGACGATTGGCAAGTGCATTTTCGACAGCACGCTCTGTATTGGGAGGTCGACTTCAATGACTAGTCGCATGACCGTTTCGGGCTTTGCGCCGCGGGTCCGCATCATTTACGCGTTCCTGGCGATTTGGATCGCAGGAATGCTCGCGGCGGACTGTGCCGCACAGATGCTCGATGCGCTGGCGCGTCCGCAGCCGGGACACAGCATGCGGTCGACGTCAACGGCCCGCAATCCCGACGGAAGCTACGCGCACGGAAACTCCGACAATTCTCGCGTCGCGGCGGGCAAGACGAAAGTCGTGCTCGACGCCGAGGGCCCCGGCGTGGTGACGCACATGTGGTTCACGTTCCTCGCCCCGGAGCCTCATCCCTGGGCCAAAGAAGGCTCGGCGACACACCAGGAAATGCTGTTGCGGGTCTTCTACGACGGGCAGGAAAAACCGAGCATCGAAGTTCCCTTCGGCGATTTCTTCGCGAACTGCTTTGGCCGCAGGTCTGAGGTGATGAGCATTCCGGTCGTGGTCGAGGACGCCGATTCCTACAACTGTTTCTGGCGGATGCCTTTCCGCAAGTCGATGCGGGTCGAGATCGAGAATCAGAGCGGCAAAGCCATCAACCTGCTTTACTACAACATCGACTGGATCAAGCTCGACACGCTCGCGGACGACACTCCGTATTTCTATGCCCAGTACCGGCAGGCCTACCCCACGCCTCACGGCGACGACTACATCCTGCTGGAAACAGAGGGACGCGGCCATTATGTAGGCACGGTGCTTTCCGTGCGCACGCGCAGTCCCTCGTGGTTCGGCGAGGGGGACGAGAAGATCTATATCGACGGCGAGCAGAAACCATCGATCTGGGGCACGGGAACCGAAGACTATTTCCTGTCGGCGTGGGGTCTGCAGCGCTGCAGCACGCTGTACTTCGGCACGCCCTACTTCGACCAGTGGGGAATCGTCGGGGGACACACGAGCGCCTATCGCTGGCACATTCAGGACCCGATCGTCTTTCAGCGTTCCATCAAGGCCACCATCGAACACTGGGGCTGGATCTCGACCGACGAGAACCCCGATCAGAAGTCGGACAGTTGGAACGAGCGCGAAGATGACTACGCCAGCGTCGCCTTCTGGTATCAGCAGGGTACTCCCTCCCCTGCCCCGCCGGTGCCGCCGGCCGCCCAGAGAGTCCTGCCGGTACTGGACAAGATCATCGCGGCCGCGCCGTTTGCCGACGACAAACACCACGGCCCGGGCAGTTGCAGCGTGCAGACCAACCTGGGGTTCTATCCAACGGGTCAGCTCTTCTACCAGCCTCGCGAGAGCGAAGGGGCCTGGGTGGAGATCCCGTTTGACGTCGCGGAAAAACGCCCGTGCAGGCTGCTGCTGAAGATCACGCGAGCGGACGATTATGGCATCTACCGCGCCACACTCAACGGCGTGCCGATCGGCCAGCCGATGGACTGCTATTCGAGCAGCGTATCGGATTGGGAATGGCATCTGCTCGATTTCTGGCCCGAACCGGGACACTATACGCTTCGCCTGGAATGCGTCGGCAAGAACCCGCGTTCGACGGGCAACTACCTCGGCGTCGAGTCCGTCCGGTTGCGCGAGCGAAGGCCGCGGGTTACTCAGTTCGCGCACGAGAAAGACCTGGACTGGCGCAAGACGCCGAAACTGCACGAGTGATCAAAGCCCGCGCGAGACCATCAAATCGCCCCGGCAAGAAAGGCCAGCCATCCGCCCGCGACGGCCAGCGTCAGCAGTGTTATGGGAATGCCGACCTTGGCGTGATCGGACCAGGAAATGCGAATGCCCAGTTCGCGGGCCTGATCGACAACGATGATGTTCGCGATGCTGCCGACGACCAGCAGATTGCCTGCAAACGTGCTGGAAAGGGCCAGGATCGGTCCCGCCAGCGCGTGTTTGGCAACGGGCAGCAGCAGCATGGTGGCAGGCACGTTCGATACGAGGTTGGACAACGAGACACTCAGCGCAAACAGCCACGCCGGCTGGGCCGGTTCGATCCCCGTGGCCCGCACGAGGCCCAGGATCGAATCCAAGACGCCCGACGCGGTCATGGCGTGATTCACCACGAACAGCCCGGCGAACAGCACGAGCAGGTGCCAGTCGACCTGTTCGAGCATTTCGCGGGTCGCCATTCTGCGGCTGGTCAACAGCAGCCCGGCGGCGGAGAGCGCGAGTATCTCGCGGGGGATGTTCGTTGCCAGAAAGGCGGCGATCAGTATCCCCAGCGCCATGAACCCTTTCGCCGTCTGCCAGATCTTGAACGGGTGTCGAACGGTGGCGGGCGGCGGAAGTTCCGACTGCCACTTTCCGCGGGCGGATATGACAATCACCAGCCAGACGCAGACGAGTCCAACCAGCGACGGGGGCAGAGCCTGCCAGAGATAACGGGCGAACGAAAGCTGCAGCATCTGCCCGATCAGCATGTTCTGCGGATTGCCGATCAACGTGGCGGCAGATCCCACATTCGCGGCGGCCGCCAGAGCCAGCAGGAATGGAACGGGATTCAGCTTCCGCCGCGCGCAACCGTCGGCCAGCACCGGCGCCATGGCGAGGCAGATGATATCGTTGCACAAGAGCGCCGACAGCACGCCTGCCGAGATCACTACCAACAGCAGCAGGAACGGTGGTGACACGTCCAATGCGGCCAGCCTCGCCGTGAACCGCGAATAGAAGCCGCCCAGTCTCAGCTGCGCCGAGACCACCATCAGCCCGAACAACAGCCCGATCGTCGAGACATCGATGGCCTGCCAGGCATCGTGGGGAGACAGTCGGCCCGTCGCCACCACGGCAATCGCCCCCAGCAGCGCAACGCCCGTGCGGTCGAGTGCCATGCCCGGAAATTCGCCCAGGAGCATTCCGGCATACACAACCGCGAAGATCAACAGCAACATTACATCCATGCAACAACAACTCCGTCGTGCCGGCGAACGGGACGGCTCAATAGGGAACAAGCATCTCTTTGACCTGCTTCGTCCCCCACACGTTGACTTCCTCGATCACCGTGCCGTCGGGAACATCGATGCAATGCACGAGCGTGCGCGAAAAATCCTCGGCGCTGGGGTAGCCGTCCAGCCAGCTGTCGTCGATATTCGCAGCGCCGCAGAAATTCGTCCGGGCGGCGCCCGGGATAAACGAGGTCGCCTTGCCGCCCCATGCGGCCATCTCGAGATGCAGCGATCGAGTGAACGCGACCATGCCCGCTTTCGCCGCGGTGTAGACCGCCCATTTCGGCCAGCTGTGATAAGCGCATCCGCTGGACACATTGATGATGTGCCCCTGCCCCCGGGCTTTCATTGTCGGTGTCACCTCGCGACATCCTCGAATCACCGATGCCAGGTTGATGTTCAGCACGGTATCGATGTCTTCGTCCGAAAAACTCTCCACATCGGTGATGTTCACTCCGGCACCGTGATTGTTCACCAGCACATCGATCCGGCCGAAGCGGCCCACCGTTTCGCGAACGAGTTTCTGCCAGTCGGCCGTCTTCACCGCATCGGCTTGGACCGCCAGCAGGTTCGCCGAGTTGAGTTCCCGGGCGGCAGACTGCAGACGTTCGTCGCTGCGCCCCGTGATGACGACCTGAGCGCCCATCTCGAGCAGCATTCCGGCCGTGGACAAGCCGAATCCCGAAGAACCGCCGGTGATGACGACGACTTTGCCTTGAACGTAGTTCTTCATCTGCGTGGTCTTTCTGTTTGGTGCCCGGAAAAGTCCGGATCGGATCCCTGCTTTCCATTCCGCGGGACATCAATGCGGGTTTCTTATTCTGTCCATTTAATTGGGTTTTGCACAGACGATATGAGACCCGCCGGGTGATAGTGTGAGGAACAGCGGCCGATCTTCGCGAAGAAGAAGATGGCCTTTCGAGCCTGGCGACACGGCGGCGGCTTTGGAGTCATGCATGCCGATTCGCGGCACCCGAGATGATGAAAATAGGACGTGGGTCGGAGCAGTCGGCTTTCGCTCCGCGAAAGCACCGTTTTCTCCGCCGTACGAGACGTCCAAACAGCGTCCTTTCGCGGGAGCGAAAGGCGACTTCAAAGCCATTCATGCCGATTTGCACACCCCAGGCAACACCTATGGGTAGATTTTCGGAGCAGTGCTGCGGCTTGACGCAGCTTTGGATCGCAGCTGAAGTCGCCGGAGAAGGCAGCGACGCAACGCGAAGCCGGCCATGCTGAAAGGTCGCGTCGAACGTTGCGTCACGCAGGCCGTTGCAGGAAAAAGAAACGCCGTTCAATCAGAGACGACTCGCTGCACACTGCGGCCGCGCGAAGTCGGGGTCCATCGACATTGAAAGCGGCGTCGAGCCGCCGCACTCCAAAACCATCTCCGAAAACGCACAAAAAACGCCCGAAGTCCGCGAAGAACCCCGGGCGTCACATGACCACTGTGTTGCGGCGTTATTTCTTCAGTCGCAGATTCTCGAACAGCACGGGACCGCCCCACTTGCCGGTGGTCACGATATCGAGATCGCCGTCGCCGTCCATATCGAGCACCCACACGCTGAGCCCCGATCCGATGCCCTTGTCGTACGACACTTCGTGGCGGGCGAACTTGGGCGAGGGTCCTCGCTCGAGTTCATACCAGAAGACGCACAGCTTGCCGGTTTCGTCGGGGTCGCTGCCGTTGTGCGCCATGAATCGCTTTCCCGCGACGAAGTCCTGATCGCCGTCGCCGTCGAAGTCGCCGAGCATGAGGCTGTGTGCCTGAGTCCAACTGTCGTCGATCAGGTTCTGGACCCAGCGGGTATTCTGCCCTTCTTTCACCTGGCGATACCACCAGATGCCGTATTGATGGGCCGAACTGGTGATTACGTCATTCAGACCGTCGCCGTCCACGTCGTAGACGAGGATCTGCGGCGTATGATCCGCTTTGCCGTCTTTGCCTCCGAGCCCGATGCCCCAGGAATGTTCGACCCACTTGTCCTTTCGCGGATCGGCCGGGCCTTCATACCAGGCGCCCGGACGCAGAATGTCGGGCCGTCCGTCGCCATTCAGGTCACCCACGCCGCCGCCGAATTCCATCGTGTTTTCGGAGACGTCATGCTTCACAAGCCCCGGCTTGCCATCCGCGGTCTTGCCCGCCTCGAACCAGGCCGTTTTTTGAGTGTCCCCGAGAATCTCGTTGCGTTTGCCGTCCCCGTCGATGTCCCACAGGTCGCCGCACTCGAAGTTGCCGTTGGTGATCTCCTGAGCCTGCGGCCATTCCTTGCCCGCCTCCGGAATCTGACGGTACCACTTCACGCTCTTGGAAAACCAGCCGCAGGACACCACGTCCAGCTTGCCGTCGCCATCCACGTCGAGCGGCAGGTTCATGAAGTCGTCGTAATAGCCCTTGCCGTCTTCGCCGACGCTGCCCGAAAGCGTGCGGACCTTCACGACTTTCCAATCCGGAGCCAGGTAGAGATTGGGACCGGCGATCACATCGGGCTTTCCATCGTTGTTGAAGTCGCCGACGCCGCTGGCTTCGCTGCGGAACTGCCCGATGCGATGCGTCTTGAACTCGACAGGCGATTTTGCGTCGGCTGCCAGAAGTCCCTGGCAGGCCGCCATGCTCATGGCCAGCAGTGCGATGACTCGACCTGACATCGAGCGGAATGAGTGGCAATTCATGAAGTACGTCTCCCTCGTTGGTTGTGGAAAGGCGGCTCGGCCCGACTACTGCTGTGGAGCGGCCTCTTCAATCTTGTGCGTGCCGTGGCAATCGATGCAGACAATCGTGGCGTTCTTTGCCAGGTTCTTTTCCTGGAATCGGGCAATTACTTCCTTAGGCGGCACATCGTGAACTTTGTGACACTTGTCACAGCTTTCGTCGATCTTCTCGCGCTTGAAGGTGATATCGGGCTTCGTCGCGCCGATGTTCTCGTCGTTGGCGTGCTTGTCGCTCAGACCGTGGCACTTGATGCAGGTGATCTTATTCGCCAGATGCACCCGGGCGAATTCCTCCTTGACGAAACTCATATGACATACGTAGCACGCACCGTTCGGTCCCATGGGATCGATTTCCGGGGCCGGTTCGCCGCTGGCCTCCGCCTCGGTCGGTGGAGGCATGGGACTTTCGGCCGCAGGTGCCGGAACGGCATCAGCCGCCGGCGCGGGCGCGGCAGGTGCGGCAGGTGCCGCAGGGGGTGCCGGCGGAGCGGGAGTCTCGGGTGCGGGTGGAGCGGGAGCTGCCGGCGGAGTTGGAGGCTCCGGTGCGGGTGGAGCGGGAACTGCCGGCGAAGTTGGAGTCTCGGGTGCCGGCGGAGCGGGAGCTGCCGGCGCAGCTTCAGCCGCTCGCACGGTGTGCGATGCGAAACTCGCCGTCCAGAAAAAACAGAGGGCGGCCGCTGCTGCAGCGGCCGCAAGGGCGATAACGATCTGCCGCTTTAAACGTAGTGCCAACGATGCAGCCATCGGTAATCCGGAGTGAGGTTCGCGTAGTAGTTCTGGATGCATTCCTGGTAGGCCTTCTTTTCTTCTGGCGTCGACGGCTTGTCTTTCTCGTACGAACCTTTGACGTTTTCCTCGAGTTGTTCAGGAATATTAACGCCTGGGATGATTGCGGAGATGCGAGGTTCGCGCAGCATTTCTTTTACGAGCACGGTCGCCCGCTTGTCGATCTTGCCCTGGATCTGCTGCGGTTTGATGCCGAAGGTGGTTCCCGCACCGAACGGCTTCAGTCCGATCACGCCCACTTTCTTTTCCTGGGCCAGCGTCAGCAGGCTGTCGCCGCCGAGTTCCTTGGTCAGGAACAGGTACGGGAAAATGATGGCGTCGAACTGCGGGTACTTCGTCAGAACCTTGCGGAACACTTTGGGATTGTGCGCCGACACCGCGAGGAACCGCACCTTGCCCTGCTGCTTGGCCTTCTCGAAAACCTGAACGACGAGGTCGAGCGACTTTTCGCTGACGTCCAGCAGGGTTCCCATGCTGGTTTGGCCGGGTCCCCACGTGGCGCCGACCGGGCGCCACATGTCGAGCATGTCCGTCCGGTAGCACTTCAGGCGGGCCTCGATGTTGGCCATCATGCCGTCGGCGGTCAGACTGGCCTCGTAGTCGGGCGTGATCTTCTCCGGCCACGACGCGAAGCCGATGAACCACTTGTCGCGCCCGGCCGTTTTCGACTTCGCCATCGCTTCGCCGTAGAGATTGCATTCGGCGTCGATGTTGTTGTCGACGTAGTTCATGCCCAGTTCGACGGCTTTCTCGAGGACCGGGACGCGATCCTCCACGGTCTGGCCGCCATGACCGCCGAGCGAGATTTCCGAGATCATGTGCCCGGTCTTGCCCAACGGGCGATAGGTCATTTTGGCGTTGTAGTTCAAAATCTTGCTTGTATCGACCGGTTCGGCCCGCCCCGCGCTCAGAGGCACGGCCATCGCGCCGGCGGCGATCGCTGAAGTCGTTTTGATGAAATCACGCCGATTGCTTCCCGATTCCGCCATGGACTGGCTCCTTGCAAAGGTCGAGTGCAATTCCCGCCGACACGGTCATGCCCGCCGCATCAAGTCCGATGCGTATCTTGGACATTGCGTTGCGGCACCGTACACTACCCGCAGTTGATTCTGCGGTGCCAGCAATGATAACACGGACGAAGGCCGGTCGCCAAAGCCGATTCTCCGGAATCGCGAGGCTCGACCCGCAACCCGACCGCCGGAGAGTAATCCCGTGAATGGAAAAGAGAGAATTCTGTGTGCCCTGCGGCGCAACGTACCTGACACAGTGCCGGTGTTCGAGTGGTTTGTCGACGCATCGGTGGCCCGCGCGTTGACGGGCAGCGAGGACATTCTCGACGTCGTCGAGCACCTGGACCTCGACGCGGTGAATGTCCGCCCGGACTATGCGAAGCGGCACCTCGATGAAACGACCATCGTGGACGAATGGCAGATTGCGCGCAAACTGACCGGGGACGTTCTTCCGGCCCTTGCGGCCAGTCCCATTGGCGACGTGACACAGCACCGATCGTTCACCTTGCCGGACCCGGCTGCACCGCATCGTTTTGCCACGCTGGAGAAAGCCATTCGACGCTGCGGCGACACCCGGGCGGTGGTACTGAATCTGCGGGACGGATTTTCCGACATGCGGGATCTGCTGGGCTATGAGGCCGCGCTCATGGCCATGCTGCTGGAACCCGAGGCATTCGGCGAACTGCTCGATCGCGTCGTCGACTTCAACCTGGAAATGGCCCGCGTCGCCCGGCAGCGTTACGGGGTCGAAATCGTGGCGACCACCGACGATGTGGCCAACGCGACAGGGCTGCTGATGCGGCCTGCAACCTGGTTCAAGAGCCTCGCCCCGAATTTCCGGCGGATCATGCAGGGGTACAGGGATCTCGGATATCTGACCATCAAACACTGCGACGGCAACATCGACGCGGTCGTGGACTACTGGATCGACTCCGGCATCGACTGCCTGGACCCGATCGACCCCGCAGGCGGATATACGATCGGGCAGATGAAAGCCCGATACGGAAACCGCATCTGCCTCAAGGGCAACGTGGACTGCACCACGACCCTTTGCGACGCCACGCCGGAACAGGTAGCCGAGGAAGTTCGCCAGTGCATCGAGCAGGGCCGCGCCGGCGGCGGCCTCATCATCTCGTCCAGCAATACGATCCACCGGGGAGTCAAGCCGGAGAACTTCCGCGCCATGGTCGAGGCCACGCGGCGTTACGGCCGCTACGAGCCGTAGCTTCGCGGAAATCACGGCGGAAGAAGGCATGACGGCTTTCCCGCCCGGCCGCTCCATATACCTTTTCACGAAGTTCGACACACGCAATCACGAGTCTCAATCGCAGGCTGCCACGGGCGGACACATTTGCAGTCCGGCTTGTGCGGCAGTAGCATAACGAGTGGAGACCGGAAACGAGGCGCAAAATGCCACTGCCCAGTCGAGACGACCTGGCGAAACTGCCGCCGAAAGCCATTGTGGCCTACGCAGCGCGCTGCGCGCGGCGGGCCGAACCGGTTTACATTTCCGCGATGAGCGACCGGCCCGATCTGCTGGAGGCCGTGGACGCGGCGATTCGGCAGGCCGAGCAATTCGCGGAAGGCTCAGTGATCCCGCAGGGGTCGAGTATCGTGGACACCGCGGACGCCGCAGCCTACAGCGCCTACTCGGCCGGTGCGGCCGACGCCGCAGATGCAGCCGCGCGCGCCGCCCACGCTGCTGCGCGCGCAGCCAACGCGGCCATGGACGCGGCACACGCTACTTCTCGCGCTTCGCACGCCGCGGCCTTTGCAGCTTCCTTTGCCGCATTCGCCGCCGCCGACGTCGCCAATGCGGCCGCTTTCATGCAGGCCGCATCGCGGGACTTCCGGAAGCTGGCCGAGTTGACTCAATCCGGCCAGGACATTTCCATCTCGCTCGATCCGACCGGCCCGCTCGGGCCATTGTAGAAGAAGTGACCGCCGAGCGGCAGCTTCCATGCGGCGCCTCGTCGGACCCGACTCACCTCCATCTGACGCAAGGCAGATCCATGCTGGAACACGGATTCCAAAGGCTGTTGCTCGCCGTCTCGATCGTCGGCTGCGCTTTCACTCAGCCCGCATCAGGCGACGACAGGCCGGCGCCCGCGAGGCCGAACATCATCTTCATACTGGCCGATGATCTCGGCTACGGCGACCTCGGCTGTTACGGCCAGACGAAGATCCGCACGCCCAACATCGACCGACTGGCGGCGGAAGGTCTGCGACTTACTCAGCATTACTCGGGCAACGCAGTGTGTGCTCCGTCCCGGTGCGTCCTGATGACCGGCCTGCATCCGGGCCACGCCCACGTGCGCAACAACCGCGAGTACAAGCCTGAGGGACAGGAGCCGTTGCCGGAGGGCACCCTTACGCTTCCGCGCCTGCTGCAGGCCGCCGGCTATGCCACAGGCGGATTCGGAAAATGGGGACTGGGCGGCCCCGATTCATCGGGCGCGCCGCTCAAACAGGGAATCGGACGCTGGTTCGGCTACAATTGCCAGGCCGTCGCGCACAACTACTACCCGACCTATCTCTGGGATGACGACCACAAATTCGCGTTGGACAATCCGGCCTTCCCGGCCCACGACCTCCTGAAGCCCGGCGAAGACCCCGCGGATCCGCGAAGTTACAAACGATTCGCGGGCAATCGATACTCGGCGGACCTGATCGCAGAACAGGCCCGCGAATTCATTCGAGCGAACAAGGACAAACCGTTCTTCTGTTACGTTCCCACAACCGTGCCGCATCTCGCGCTTCAGGTTCCGGACGATTCGCTCGCCGATTACGTCGGCAAATGGGATGACCCGCCCTACAAAGGCGGCCGGGGTTACCTTCCGCACTTCACGCCGCTCGCGGCGTTTGCCGCCATGGTGACCCGCATGGACCGGGAAGTCGGACGCATGGTGGATCTGGTCGAGGAACTGGGACTCGAAGAGCGCACGATCTTCATCTTCAGCTCCGACAACGGCCCTCTGAACGGGGAACATCAGGGACTGGCCGGCACCAATGCGGCCTTCTTCAATTCCGGCGGCGGTCTGCGAAACGGCAAGGGCACCCTGTACGAAGGTGGAATCCGCGTTCCGGGCATCGTGCGCTGGAAAGGCAAGGTGTCTCCCGGCACCGAGTCCAGTCGCATCACCGGCTTCGAGGACTGGATGCCAACACTGCTCGAAATCGCGGGACTCCAGGACAAGACTCCGCCAAACATCGACGGCATCAGCTTTGCCCCGACGCTGCAGGGCAAGACGCAGCCGGAACGGCCGTTTCTGTATCGCGAGTTTCCGGCTTATGGCGGCCAGCAGATGGTTCGCGCCGGCCAATGGAAACTCGTGCGTCGAAACCTGACGACCGGCAAGCCCGCAGCCAAAGGCCCCAAGACAACCACCGAACTGTTCAACATCGCCGCCGATCCGCGCGAGGAACACGACGCCGCCGAGGAACATCCCGACGTCGTATCACAGCTGTCGCAGATCATGCGCGAACAGCACACGCCATCCAAGGCTTTCCCGTTCCCCGCCCTGGATCAGTGACAACGGTGATCGTACGGCACCCAAAGTCCAACCGTTCATTCATCGTACTGTCCGCCTGGCACGTGTGGCTTGTCCACCGATGATGGAACTTGCACGCCTAGCGGACGTACTGGGCGAGGGCCAGCAGCGGGAAGTACATCGGGTACATGTGATACCGCAGATAGAAGACGCGGGGAAATCCGGTTCCGGTGAATTCCAGTTCGCGCCACGAACCGTCCGACTGCTGTGACCGCACCAGATAGCCAACGCCGCGCTGCACGGACGGATGATCGCGCAGGCCGGCGGCGATCAATCCCAACAGGGCCCAAGCGGTTTGTGACGCCGTTGGAGGTCCCTGGCCGCGCAATGCAGAGTCCTCGTACGACCGGGCCGATTCGCCCCACCCCCCGCAGGACTGCTGATGCTCGAGCAGCCAGTCCGCGCCCCGCGTCACCATGGTGTCGCTGGTGGATACCCCGGACTTCACGAGACCGACCAGGACCTGCCACGTGCCATAGATGTAGTTCACTCCCCAGCGTCCATACCAGCTTCCGTCCGCTTCCTGAGTGCGGCGCAGGAAGCGACGCGCACGGTCCGCGGCCGGATGCCCAACTCGCATTCCGCAGCCGGCCAAGGCTTCGAGCACGCGGCCGGTAATGTCCGGCGTGCTGGGGTCAATCATCGCGTTGTGGTCCGCAAACGGAACGTGACACAGAAACTCGCGATCGTTGTCCCGGTCGAAGGCCCCCCAGCCGCCATCGCGGTTCTGCATCGCCAGAATCCATTCGCAGCCGCGACGAATCGCATCTTCGGCGCATTGCGGCTGCACGATCCGAGACGGGCCGTCGATGGCCGCGGTTCCTTCGCGCAGGGCCATCATCACCATGATCGTGTCGTCCACGTCGGGATAGAACGCATTGCGGTACTCGAAGAACCAGCCCGCCGGCGGCGTCTTGACATATTGCTGCCAGTCACCCGCGACCTGCACTTCCCTGTCCAGCAGCCATTGCAGGCCGCGGTCGATTGCATCGCGCGGCGCCGTACCGGCCGCAGCGAGCGCCCGCGCCGCGATTGCCGTATCCCACACCGGAGACTTGCAGGGCTGCAGGCGAAGCGAGTGGCCTTCGTCGATCACCAGCGCATCGAGTTGGCGGCGGCACTCGCGGACTTCCTCGCTGCCGTCCGCATAGCCGAGCGACTTCAGCGCAATGATGCTCCATATGATCGGCGGAAAAATGGCGCCAAGGCCGTCGCTCTCCGCAAAGCGATCCACCATCCATTGCGTGGCCGCATTGAGTGCGCGGCGCCGCAGCGGCCGCACGCCCCACGACTCGAGTCCTTTGAAAGCGCGATCAACGGCTCGGAAGAAACGCTCCCAGGAAACGACTCGTCGCGATGCGGATCCGGGACAACGCAGCGGCGGCCACTGCTCCGGATCGCGCAGAAACAACTCTCGGATGCCGCGATCGGCATCGAAATTTCGAACCGGGCGCTGGGCCCACATGATCGAGAGCGGCACCACGATCGTCCGCGACCAGGAACTTATCCGATAAATGTTGATCGGGAACCAGTTCGGCAGCAGCACGACTTCCGGCGGAACGGCCGGACAGCACGCATAGGGAATCTGGCCGAGCAGCGCGAGATAGAAGCGAGTGAAGCTGTTCACCGCATCCGCGCCTCCCGCGGCTCGGATCGCGCCGCGGGCCAGCTGCATGGGCGGGCTCTCGGGATCGTGCCCGGTGAGTTTCAGCGCAAAGTACGCCTTGACGCTGCCGCTGATCTCGAGCGAGCCGCCCGGATACATCGCCCAGCCGCCGCCCGGCAGCTGCTTTTCGAGAAGGTACTGTGCAGCCTTGAGCGCCGATGGCGAGTCCTCTTCGCCAAGCCACGCGAGCAGCAGGATGTACTCGCTCTCGAGAATCGTGTCGCCTTCCAACTCGGCACACCAGTGCCCGTCCGTCTGCTGTTGATTCAGGAGCCAGCCCGATGCGGCATCGAGAGCCTGACTCACTTCACGGGACGAACACGCCTGTTCAAGGTCCATGGCAGACGGAGTACGGCGATCGAATAGCGATGCGGCTCCCCGCTGCCCATGCTGCCTGGCTGCCATGATTCCCTCCGTGCATTACTTGCCTGCCATCGCAGACCGCAGGCCCACCGTGCGGCACGTAATTTACGAGAAGAGCGTGTACGGTGAAAATAGGAGGCAGACTCGCCGCGGACAAGGGTGAAACCTTCATCCGTCCGGGACGATGCGATCAGTTCCAATCGCGCCAGCCGATCACTTCGAAGACCTGGCACTCTTCGGGATCATCGCACTCGGGCATGACCCGCAGCAGTTTCTGGTCGCGGCACATTTCGCGCTGGACAATGTCGCGAGTCACATAATCGCTGTAGCCATAGTTGCCGGGACTTCGGTAACGATCCAGTTCGTGCCACGAAACAAGCACGTGGGAAATCCGGTTCTCGCGCAGCGCCGCGTACCGTTCGTCGCGGCTCTTGCCTTTCATCAATCGCTCGAACCAGCAATCGTCGAAGCACGTGTTGTACAGAATGGGCACCTCGATGTCGGAGACCTGCGCTTCGCCAACGACCAACGCTCGATAGCCAGGACGCACGACCGAGTTCAACAACCGGTGAGCCGGGTGAATCTGCGTGTAATCCTCGTCCCCGTGATGAGGCAGATCGTATCGCAGATCTTTCAACGCGACGAAGAAGCGGTTGTCGCTCACATAGCGTGACACATCCAGGCACAGGCAGCTGACCAGGGCGAAAGCCGTCGCGACAACAACTCCGCGGCGCCAGCCGCGCGAAGCGAACCGCATCGCGCCGGCTCCGGCGATGACGGCTGCTACCGGCAGCAGGGGCACGAGAAACCGATCGAGTCGGTGAGTCAGCACCCACCACGCCAGGATCACGTAGGCGCAGAAGGCAGCCAGTCCCCAGAGCAAGCGCCGCTGGCGTTTCACTGTCAGACCGACGAGCGCCAAGGGAATCAAGAGCGGATTGCCGTAGTCGTTGTTCCAGCCGATCAGCGCCACGCCATACCGCAGCTGATTCCACGAGTAGCGGTCGCGAAACGCCTGCCCCGCGCCCGTGTGTGCGTGCCGCCATTGAGCATCCTTCGCGGGAGTGCGGGTCTTGCCGCCGAACCACTCGTACAGCAGCGGGTAGGTCGGATTGCCCGTCATGACCCAGTTCTTGATGAGCCACGGACCGCACGAAATCGCGACGCCCAGCACGAACGCGCAGGGTCCCCGCCACTCCAGGCGCGGCAGACTTCGCAGGGTCAGCCAGCCGAACAATGGAACCACGAGGAATGCAACGGCCGGATACTTGCAGGCAACGCCCGACCCGGCCAGAAGTCCGCTCAACAGCGGCATGCCTGCAGCACTCGACAGGCCCCGGGCAGCGGACGGCGAATCCGCAGGGCGTCCTGCCGACAAACCGCACAGCAGCGCCGCATGGATCGCAGTCACGCAATAGAACGCGGCCGCCACATCGATCAGACCCGACATCGAAACGTGCGCGACCCACGGCGTCGAGATCACGATCATGGCCGCCACGCTCGCCACGCGCCGATCGAAGAACCGCCGGGCAAAGAAATAGGCCGCGGCGGCAGTCAGCGGCGCGTAAGCAGCAATCACCGTCTTGCCGACCAGGCCTCCCCACCACCAGGCGTTCGAACCGCCCGCCAGCATCATGCCCAGCAGCGTGTGCATCTCAGCGCCGAGCGGCATGTTGCCATAGATGTTGTGCGGCAGAAAACTGATGAAGCCCTGTTGGTACCACTCCTTGGGAACCTGGAGATGATACTCGCGCACGTCGAAATACCACGGCGGCACCATCGCGCCGAGCAGCAGAAACACGGTGAACACGGCGCCCACGATCAGCGCCGCGCGGGTCCAGCGAGTTGACTCGGCCGAGCACTCCACTCCAATCGACTGGCGCCAACTGCGCCATCTCAAACCCGCGCCGCAAAGCACGACGGCGGTCAAGACAACAAACCACCAGCGACTCATGACGCCGGCAAGCCCGATCCCCAAGGTCATCAACGAAAGAAGATTCAGCCCCACCGCAAAGCTGAACGTATTCCATTCGCCGCGGGAAAGGGATGGACGCACTCGCAATACGTCGAGCACGATGCGACCGGTCAACAGCGCGACGAACAGAATCCAACCCGCAACAAACAGGACGGGAATGCGGTCCAGCACAGCGAACCGCGACAAGTCCTTGCCGACCCACTCCGACATAACGTCGTCCGGGACGAGCAGATAACTCAAAACGGCCATCCGCACGTCCAGAGCGATCCACGCCCCCACGACGGCCACCGCGACCGCCCACAGCACGACGTACTCGCCGAGAACAGCCAGTTTCCGATGCCCGCTTGATCGCGGATCCGGGCATGGCGACGAAGGCTGCAATGGATTCGCAGAATATGACATCGAGCAGGCCGCACTTGATGGGTTAAGCCAGCAACCGCAGGCGGGTTTGAAACAGAAAAAAATACGGGCAGGTCGGATCGCGGACGATAGGTATCCCAAGGGACTCACGGCGGCAGCGGTTGGTGCATGCCGGTTGCGTGAGCTATGATGATTACGCCGATTGCAGCGCCAGCGACCGGTGGGCAGCAGCGAACCTCTCGCTTGAGCCCCTCCAGTACAGCGTTGGCGCCGGCAGATTTGACAATTGTAACTATCCTTCCACGGTTTTCCGATAGAATGCCTGCCAACACACCACTTCGCGGAATCTTTACGCCGAACATTGTCCCGCTTGACAACAACGGGGACATCAACGAACCGGAACTGCGCCGCTACGTCGATTGGCTGATCGACCGCGGTGTGCACGGCCTCTACCCCAATGGATCGACAGGCGAGTTCCTGCGGTTCACTGCGGAAGAGCGCCGCCGCATCATCGAGATCATGGTGGACCAGAACCGCGGCCGGGTCCCGATTCTCGCAGGCGCTGCCGAAGCGAACACGCGTGAAACGATCAAGGCGTGCGAATACTACTGCCGGCTGGGCGTCCGCGCCGTCGCCATCGTCGCCCCGTTCTACTACAAGCTGTCCCCGGCCGGAGTGTACGCGTACTTCAAGGAAATCGCAGACAACTCTCCTGTCGACATTACGCTGTACAACATCCCGTTGTTCGCTACGCCGATCGACGTACCGACCGTGCGGCGGCTTGTCGAAGAGTGCCCGCGGGTCGCGGCGATCAAAGACTCGTCGGGAGACCTGCCCCACATGATGCGGATGATTTCCGCGGTGCGTCCCATCCGCTCCGATTTCTATTTCCTAACCGGCTGGGAAGCGGCCCTGTTCCCGATGATCCTGATCGGCTGCGACGGGGGCACGCACGCGACCAGCGGCATCGTCCCCGAGATCACGCGCAAGCTGTACGACCTGAGCGTAGAACGGCGAGTCGATGAAGCCTGCGACCTGCAATACCGGCTGCTCACCCTCTTCGACGCGATGATCTACTCGTCGGAGTTTCCCGAAGGCTTTCGCGCGGCACTGCGGCTGCGCGGAATCCAGCCGGGAGCGGGCCGTCAACCGCAATCAAACGTCCAGCAGGTCGAACTCGACAAACTCAGCCGCCAGTTGCAGTGCCTGCTCGCGGCCGAAGGTTTCACCGACGAACCGGTGGGCGGCTGCGCTGTAACTCCGACCGCGGATGCCGAGCAAGTGGCCCGAATCGTCCGCCGTGTCGTGGCTCAATTGCAGTCCGGCAAACGCGAGTGATTGCCGGAGGCCGTTTGACTTTCGAGTGGGCCGGTCGGGAGACCGGCCCATGACTGCGGGACTGCAATCCGACTTGCTTCCTGATTCAGGACGCTCAGATGTTCTTAGTGGTGGGGTGCACCCAGGGCTCGCGGTACGGACGGGCGAGCAGCGCATTGGCTTCGGGGTCCCCGGCCACTTCTCCCTTTTCAGCATCCCACTTCAGACTGCGCTTGAGCTGAAGTGACATGTTCGCCAGGACGCAGGCAACCGTCGAAATGCACCCTTCACCGATATCCGCGCGCGGCTTGCTGCGCCGCTCGATGCACTCGAGCAGGTCCTTCATGTGCGCCCGGACGGCCGGTGCGACGTGAATCTCGATGTCTTTCTCGTCCTTGTCCTCGGGATACTTGTCGCTGTCCACAGGATACTTGGCGTTCTTGTCGCTCCATTCGCGATGGATGGCCTGGCCGCCGCCGATCGGCTGGAAGTCAAAACCGTAGACGCTGGCCTTCAGCGTTCCTTTTTCGCCGTAGAAGTTCGCGCCCCACCAGTATTTCGGATCGGGGTTTTCGCCCCAGTGGCGATGCTGCCAGGTCACCTGCAGGTCGCCGTAGTCGAACGTGGCCGTCTGCATGTCGGAGATGTTCGGCTTTCCTTCCTTGTGGAAGTAATTGCCGCCCGTCGAACTGACGGTTGCGGGCCACCCCAGTTTCAGCATCCAGCGGACCATGTCGATCATGTGGATTCCCATGTCGCCGATGGTGCCGTTGCCATACTCGATGAAATTGCGCCAGCCGCGAGGATGCGTCATCTTGTTGAACGGACGCATCGGCGCGGGTCCCGTCCACATTTCGTAGTCGAGCGATTCGGGAGGAGCTTCGTCGGGCGGATTGCTGATCCCGCGCCGCCCGTAACAGTACGTTTCCACGAGACCGATTCGCCCGAGCCGGCCTTCCTCGATCAGATCTCGTGCCTCGAACAAATGCGGCGTACTGCGCCGCTGCGTTCCGACCTGGACCACGCGATTGTATTTGCGTGCAGCGGCTTCCATCGCAAGACACTCTGCCACGTCCACGCCGATCGGTTTCTGGACATAGACGTCGGCCCCGGCCTGAACTGCGGCGATCATCGGCAGCGCGTGCCAATGGTCGGGCGTCCCGATCAGCACGATGTCCAGGTCCTTTTCCGCGAGCATCTTGCGATAGTCGCTGTACGTCCGCGGCTTCTTCTTCGAGATCTGGCGCGAAGCCACAATGTCCGCAGCCTGCGCGAGCAGGTCACGATCCACGTCGCAGAGCGACACCACCTCAACGGGCGCCACCTGTATCAGACGCAGCAGGTCCACTTTCCCGTACCAGCCCGTACCTATCAGTCCAACTCGCTTCTTGGGCTGAGCTACGTCGGCAGCGAACCCCGATGCACTCGACAGCGCCACGCTCGCAAATCCGGCAGCCGTCGTCTGAAGGAATTGTCGGCGATCCATGGTGTTGCTCCCAAGGGCCACAGGCGCCCGCGTGAGGAATGAAAGGGAAACGACACGTCAGATCGTAACCGCACAAATCAATTCCGCAAGACTGCACCGCCCCCGACATGCCCCAGGCGTATCTGGGAACTTGTTTGCCAGCCCCCCTTCACCCGACCGCAACACGGAAGGGCCGGACGCGATTTAGTGCGGGGACGGTCAGCCGCCCCCCTTCTCCGGTTCTGTCGGGCCGCCTCTCCCCAAGGGGAAAGCGGACTTTGAAACGCGTTCCGGGGAGCAAGTATCGCCCGTACCGCAGACCGCCCGACGACGATATCCGGTCAGGGCGACAAGTATCGCAGGAAGTTGCGGATCGGCTGGCCCGGCACGTACATTTTCGGCTGGCCAATCACCCCGCGTCCCACGTAATACGAGGCCGGCTGAGAGACAATCGGAACCAGCGGTTGATAGACGGTCGTGGCCGAAGATGGCACGTAGGGAACGGACGTCGCAAAGGGCGTCGAATACGGGGCCGGCGCGACATACGAAGCAGACGTCACCGGAGCTGCCGCGATCCTGGAACTCGATGCAGCCGGCACGTTTGGTGCGAAACCGCCCGTGTAACGCACATTGCCGGCCGCGGGCAGGACCACCGGTTGCAGTCCCCCGGAACCGCATTCACAAGCGGTCTGAGCGGCGATCGCCGATGAAACCCCCATCGCCATCAACACGGTCGGCATACTCCAGCGACGACTCATCTGCAGTTCCCTCGTGAGATAGTCTCGGAGTTAAGAGTCTGGAGGCCGGAGCCAAGACACCTCAACGCCGAGTGTGGATATAGACCGTCGAGATCACGTCACGCGTTAATCGGAAGAGGCTGCGGACTGGCACGGATAAGAAATTCTCGCCGCTTTCCGTAAGTAGCAACCGCCGTTCCGGAATTCGAAAACGCCGATCGCATTTTCGTTACAACACGCTCAATCTCGCGATGCGGAAAGCACTTGGCACTCTTGGTGAATTGCCCCGATTGCGGCCGTGCCTGCGCGATGACTGTGAAATTCCGCAGGAGCGATTTGTAGGAATTTCACGCGGCGCAACGGGTCGAATGCCAGTCGAATGCCAGGTCGAATGCCAGTCGAATGCCAAGTCGAATGCCAGTCGAATGCCAGTCGAATGCCAGGTCGAATGCCAGGTCGAATGCCAGGTCGAATGCCAGGTCGAATGCCAGGTCGAATGCCAGTCGAATGCCAGTCGAATGCCAGTCGAATGCCAGTCGAATGCCAGTCGAATGCCAGTCGAATGCCAGTCGAATGCCAGTCGAAT
>CAIPEB010000691.1 GCA_903863885.1 uncultured Planctomycetaceae bacterium
CTTCTGCGACCGGAAAGCCTCGTTGCGCAGTGAAGTCATAGATCAGCTTGGCGATGTTCTCCGCTGTCGGATTCTCGTCAACCAGGAAAAGCGGTTCGCCCAGCGCTCGCAGGGCCGCGACGGCCGGGTCGTCGCGGTGAAGGATCATGCGGTGGTCGAGCGTCTCGTCGATCCAGCGGCTGACGGTGGTCTTGATCGTCGAGAAATCCATCACCATGCCCAACTCGTCCAGGCCCTTCGATTCCAGAGTGATCACCGCTCGCCCGTTGTGCCCGTGCAGATGGCGGCACTTGCCAGCGTAGTTCAGCAAACGATGGCCGTAGCAAAAGTCGATCTGGCGAGTGACTCGGAACATGCGTAGGTCGTCCTGAGAAAATCAGCGTGGAGGGAGAAGTGTCGTTGCGCCCCGATCGTAATAGATCGTAGAGTCTTCGATCGAACCGTCGCGAAAGGCCGCCTGGCGTTCAGCACATTTGTTGCACACACCGCAGTGAAGTCCGTCAACTGGCGAGATGCACGAGAAGGTCAGGTTCAGTGGGTATCGGGCCCCAAGTCGCATGACCTCTGCTTTGTCCTTCAGCGCGAACGGACGTACGAGCCGGATCGGAACTTCCATTCCGGAATTCAGCACCCCTTCCAGTTGCTGGAAGAACTCGGGCGACGTGTCGGCGAATGGATTTGTTTTCAACGCTGCCAGCGCCAAGTCTTGTATGCCGTGCATCTTACACCATAGAGCCGGCTTCAGGGCCAACAGCAAATTGCGGCCCGGAAGATAGACGGCTTCGTCTGTCGAGGTGGCCGAGGGAACGTGCTGCCCTGTCGTGCTCCAATGATCCTCGTAGAGGTCGGCCAGCGGCAGCGACAAAGTAATCAGCGGTCTGAGCCGTTCGGATCTGAGGACGCTCAATATTCCCTCGACGGCCGCCAGTTCGCAACCTTCCCAGGTTACTCCGGTCAGCACATAAAACGGCTGGACGGATACGCCTGAGTCCAGCAGATGAGCGGCCAGAATACTGCTGTCGAGCCCGCCGCTGAGCAGTAAGCCGATAGTTTGGGTGGGTTTTGATGTGCTCATTGGAGGGGTTGTAGTCGAGATGCGAAAGCATGCCATTTCGTGAAGCGGGCCGTCGCCGGATCGCTCGGCATTGTAGATGGCCGGCAAATCCGCATCGAGTCCGTGTTGTACTCGTCCGGCATGCAGGATACTCTCCGCCGGTTTTGCTCTGGAGACTCGGCAGTTTTTGGGGACTATCCGTAAAACCGGCAAAACCATGCCTGCGAACCGGGGTGAAGCCTTTATTCCTTGTGTGGAAATGTGTTGAATAGGGAAAATGCGCTTTTAGAATAGAAGGTTAGGAATTCCAGACGACCTGCGTCGTTTTCGGGAAAGGAGTCCTGTGATGCGAAGTGCATTGATCGGTTTGGTTGTCGGATCCCTGATTGTTGCGGCGATGTCGGGCACGGGAGCAGAGTTGAGCCAGACGCCAGCTCAGCTGCCGCCTGTTCAAAACGCTGTCACGGTATCCTCGGCGGGAGGCTTGATCGCACTGGGCGGCACGATTGTTGAGGGCCATCAGCAGATCGCGGTTATCGATCCGAAGACGTATGCGATGACCGTGTATCATGTTGACCAGACGAGCGGAGCGATCTCGCTGAAGAGCGTGCGGAACATTCAGGCTGATCTGATGATGGATGAGTACAATACGGATAGTCCGCTGCCAAAAGAAATTCGCGCCATCTTAAAACAGAGACAGTGACCCATGGCCACGCGATTCGTCGAACTGAACGAGGCCGCCAAGATGCTTGGCCTCACGCCGGACCAACTCGTTGAGATGCGCTCCAGCGGAAACATTCACGGTTACCGCGACGGTGCGAGTTGGAAGTTCAAGATCGAGGAAATCGAACGCGTGGCGAAGGAACGCAGCGGTGCTGCTTCGGGCGGCACGATTCCATTTGACAGTGAATTGACTTTGCCGACCGGCGACGAAGAGGGGTCGGTACTCGTCAGCGAACACGAACTGGGCCAGGGTGCGGACGTCGGTTCCAGCACCGTGATCGGCAAGCCGGAGGCCGGTGCGGACAGCGATCTGACGCTGTCGGCGGCTACCGGGAGCGACTTGGTTCTGCCGCCCACAAGCACGGAAACAGATTTGCAGCTCACTGTCGGCGCCCCGCTTGGCAGCGATGTTTCGCTCGTGCCCGGAGTCGGCATGGACAGCGACGTGTCGCTCGTTCCCGATCCGGGGTCGGATCGCGGCTCAAAAGGTTCCGGCATGTCGCTCCAATCCGCGAGCAGCGGTGGTACGGGACGCCTGGAAGCCGGCAGCGGCGACATGAGTCTGGGCAGCGACATCGAAGTGACGCTGGACAGTGAACTGGCCTTAAGCGACGACGATGAAATGGTGCTCGGAGGCAGCAGCGTCGGCAGCGACATATCGCTGGGCACTGCGGACAGCGGCATCAATCTCGGCAGTCCCTCGGACAGCGGCCTGTCGTTGGAGGCGGACAGCGGCATTAATCTGCAGACGCCGACCGACAGCGGACTTTCGCTGGAGGACGAGCCACTCGATCTGGCCGGCTCGCACGTTTCTTCGCTGGAGCTTCCGGAGGACGAAGTCAACGTCCAGATCGCGGAGGAACGAGTTCCAGCCGGAGTGATGAAAAAGGACGAAGAATTCCTGCTGTCTCCGTCACAGGACATGTTCGGCGATGAAGCCGACAGCGGTTCGCAGGTGATCGCTCTGGAAGAGTCCGGTGCGTTTGAGGACGCCGGTGGATTTCCCGCAGGGGACGCTCTATTGACCGAGCCCGGCGCGGGATCGGGACTGGAAGGGCTGGGCGGTGCGATGCCCATGCCGCGTCCGATGGGCGGCTATATGATGGCCGCGCCCGCCGAAGCTCCGTACTCGATCTGGAACGTCATGGGGTTGCTGATCATCGTGCTGCTCCTTTCGGTCAGCGGAGTCATGCTGAGCGATATCGTGCAGAACATGTGGGGCTGGCCGGATGGACGTAACGCAAGCACGTCCATTTCGGACGGGCTGACGTCCATGTTCAAGTAAGTCGTCCCGTGAATCTGTCGCGGCGAACGGACACCGCCAGAAGACGCGACGAACCGATCGGCGGGCCCGGTTTCAGGCCGCCGGTTCTCTTGCGACCCGGAGGGGGGGCCGCGCCACCGTTGGCTTTGTGCGCGGCTGATCGACGCAATCGGTCTGGCGAATTCCTTCCGCAGTTCGTCGATGGGGGACGCACCGGCGCATCGCTGCATGCGACCGGTCAGCCTGTGCGGAAATCGCGTACCAGCGGTGCTTTCGGCATCGTCGCAGGCCGATACACCTATTCTCGATTCGGTGGTTACATCTATAATCCACTGGCTCAAGGACGTAATTCTCGTCCCTCGCAGGCGGAATTTGAACGGCGGGGCGGCATGCTTCGTAAAGCAGGTGCGGCGCCATCGTGTTCCGGACCGTGTGCGGGACCGTGAGCGGGACGAGGAATTGGCCGATCATCGTTTCCCACCCAGCCTCGATCGGCAGGCTGTTGAAACTCCGGTTCGAGACCTCGAACTTTGGCGGAAAGTCTCCCGGAAGACTGAGAGTGCTCTTTCCCGGCGGAACACGCGATCCGGGCGATGGTCGGAGACGGGTTCACAGCGGGTTCGCGCTGTTTGTCATTTCAAGGAACTGTCTTTTGAGATCACTTTACAAGTCTTGCTGCTGGTTCGGATTGGTTCTGCTGGTGGGGTGCGGGCCCCGTGACGAAATCCGGCACTTCACGCTGCGCAAACCACAGGCGACGCATCGGTTGCTCGGCGCCATGATCCCGCGGGCTGACCGGGTCTGGTTCCTGAAGGTCACCGGGAGCCAGGAGACACTGGCGCCGCTCAGTGGTCCTTTCGAGTCACTGGTCGCTTCGCTGAGTTTCGGAGCCGAACCCGATGCGCGTCCCAAGTGGGCGCTGCCGCAGGGCTGGACGGAGCGGCCGGCCGACGGGTTCCGCTTCGCCACGATTGAGATCCCGTCCCAGCCCAAGCCGCTGGAAGTGGCCGTATCGCAGGTGCCCATGACGAGCAGCGACAAGGCCGCTTTCCTTTTGTCCAGTTTCAATTCATGGCGCGAGCAGATGGGATTGCAGCCGATCGACGGGAAGCAATTCGGTTCTTTGACCAAACAGATCGCGCTGTCTTCTGACAAGACGCTCGCCGCCACGCTCGTCGATATTGCGGGCTTCGATACCAACAGCGGCGGACATGGCCAGATGTCGATGGGGCAAATGCGGATGGGCCAGATGCCGCCGGTGGGCGCGAGTGACGACGACCCGACTCCGAAGAAGAAGCCGAAGCTCGGGTACGATGTTCCCGAGGGTTGGAAACCGGGGCAGCAGGTGATTTCACGCGGCGGGATTCAGGTGCAACGGGACGCGGCGTTTGAAGTGCAGGAAGGCGCCGGGCGCGTCGAGATCACGATCACGAATCTCCCGGCCAACTCGAATTCACTCGTCGCCAACGTGAACCGCTGGCGCAAGCAGGTTCAGTTGGAGGAAGCGTCCGCCGAGCAGATTGCCAAGGACACGAAGAAGATCGAAGTCGGTCAGATTGCTGCCGATTATTTTCAGCTCGATGGCCCCAAGGAGTCGACGCTTGGCGTCATGGTTGCTCGCGACGGAATTGCGTGGTTCGTCAAGCTCCAGGGTGATCCGGCGCTGGCGAAACGCGAACAGCAGCACTTCGAGTCGTTCGTGAAATCCCTCAAATTCGAGTAACCGCGGTCGCTGCCTCGTTTCAGCGGTCAATCCGCTGCGGCTGAGTGCGTCAACATTCCTTCCAGAGCATACACGGTAATTTCATATGGCCACGAATGTCGCGAATTCAAAGAACTCGGCAGCCGCTTCCAACTCCGGACCGTCATCGAACGGTTCGTCCAACGCGGGTGGCAAGCGGAGTCTGTGGACCGATCTGCTGATGCCGCTTGCGTCGCTGAAGGTCACCGTCGTGCTGTTTGCCTGCTCGATGTTCATCATCATGGTGGGTACGCTCGCGCAGGTCGACAAGGACATGTGGGAAGTGATCCGGGACTATTTCCGGGCGTGGATCGCGTGGATTGACTTTCAGGTATTCGCGCCCCGTTCGTGGTTTCCCGGCATGCAGGGACTTCGCGGAGGCTTCTGGTTTCCCGGCGGCGCGACGATCGGTCTGGCTCTGGCCGTTAACCTGATTGCCGCACATCTGGTCGTATTCAAGATTCAGGCCCGCGGGGTCCGGTTGTGGCTTGGCCTGCTCGGCCTTGCTCTGGGCGTTACCTACACGTACATCGTGATTACGGGCGGGCACAATCCTCATGGGCTGCAGGGCGAACCCCCCTTGGCCTGGACGACGATCTGGCTGCTGGTCAAGATCGGCACCGCCGCAATCGGTGTGGGATGCGCTGCCTATGCGATGTTGCTCGGCTCCGACCGATGGGTCGAGCGAAGACTGCTCTGGACGCTGGCTGTCATCTTCGGCCTGAGCAGTGCGTTTCTGTTTGCCGCCGGAACGAAAGCCTATCTGGGCGACAGCGGCATGCGAATTCTCTGGCAGCTCATCCAGGCGAGCGTTGCTGCCGTGCTGCTGTTGATCGCTTGCGTGATGCTGTTCGGTTCGCGCGGCGGCCGAGTGCTGCTGCACGGCGGCGTGGCGCTGGTGATGTTCGGACAGTTCTTCGTTGCCCAATACGACATCGAGGAACAGATAGCGATACAGGAAGGCCAGACGGTCAGTTACGCCCGCGACATACGCCAGACGGAATTGTCGATCGTCGATCAGAGCGGTCCGGACGTCGACAAGATCTCGGCCATCCCCCAGTCGTTTCTGCTGGCCAGCAAGGACGGCCGGACGCAGTCGTGGTGGAGCCGCCTGACCCGGGGGCCGATTCCGTTGGACGAAAAGGGCTTCATTGTCGATGAGTCGCTGCCGTTTCGCGTCAAGGTGCTGAAATACTACAAGAACGGGCAGCTGAGCAAACTCAAACCCGGAGACAAGAATCTGGCCACGGCCGGAAACGGGCTGAAATTCGTGGCAGTGCCGGTCAGAGCAAGCAGCGGCGCCAGCATGGGCGACCAGGCTGACATGGCCGCTGCATACGTCCAGTTAACCAAGAAGGACGGATCGGGAGACCTGGGGACTTATCTTCTGTCTCAGATCCTGTCGTTTCAGGAAGTGTCCGAGCAGGTGAAGGTGGACGGAAAGAGCTACGACTTGTCGCTGCGATTCCGCCAGAACTACAAGCCCTACTCGCTGACGCTGATCGATGTGCGCAAGGACGATTACATGGGCACGGACATGGCCCGCAACTACTCGTCCGACGTTCGGCTGGTGGACAAGGAGCGGGGGGTGGACCGCCAGGTGCGCATCTGGATGAACAACCCGCTGCGTTATGCCGGCGAGACCTTTTATCAGAGCGGATTTCACGGTTCGCCGAACTCGCCCATCGAGGGCACGACGCTTCAGGTTGTCACCAATTCCGGCTGGATGATTCCCTACGTCGCCTGCATGATTGTGGCGTTCGGAATGGGGGCTCAGTTTGTCGAAGTGCTCGTGCGGTTTCTGAGTGCGCGGACGACGCGGACAACCGGACGATGGACATTTCGCTCTCCCGCATCGAACGGGGCGGCCGAGGCGGGGGCTCTGCCGGACAAAGCGAAAGGAGCAACTCGCGACGAGGGGGCGCGCGGTTCACGGAAATCCAAGCGTGCTCAGGCAGCTGATTCGGCGCTTGCTCCGGCCGGCGCGCTGTCCCGTTACGGAGCCTGGGGGCTCGGTTTGTTCCTGCTCGTGCTGGCGGCATGGCTTGCCAAGACCTTCGTGCCGCCGCGTGCCGCCGCTGATGGGATGAATGTGTATGCATTCGGCCAGTTGCCACTGGTTTCGGAGGGGCGCGTCAAGCCGTTCGATACACTGGCCCGCAACAGCATGCGGGTGATCGCCAACCGCGAGACGTTCAAAGACCAGGCGGGCAAGAGCCAACCGGCGACTCGCTGGCTGCTGGATGTGATTGCCAATCCGGCCCGCGCGGAGAAGCACCGCGTATTTCGCATCGTAAATCGTGAAGTGGCCGAGACGCTGGGTCTGAAGCCCCGGCAGGGGAACCTCTATTCCGTTGCGGAACTCAGCAAGGGGATGGAGGCGTTCGAGAAACAGCTCGCCAGCACGCGGACGAAAGACAAGAACGCGTTGAGCGTTTACGAGCGGGAATTGCGCAAGCTGAGCGAACAGATCCAGGTTTACAGCCGGCTGGCTTCGGCCTTCCGCCCGGTCAATCTTCCGCCGTTGCCGGCGCCCGGAGACGACGAGAAGACCTCGCAGCAGAGGATCCAGGACTTCCAGCAGGCCTACAGCACGTTCGTGCGGAACCTGGAAATGGACCAACCGCCGCTGGCCGTGCCGTTGAAGACGAATATCGAGGGTAAACCTGATCAAAAGTGGCAGAGCTATTCTCGGGCCTGGACCGATGCGCTCATCGGGGTCCGGTTGATGGGTCAGACGCCCGATCCGTCCGTCACACACCTGGAATCGATTTTCGTCGCGTACACGAAGAAGGACGCGAAGGAATTCAACAAGCAGGTTGCGGCGTATCAGCGCTATCTGCAAGAGGATCCGCCCGCTGAATTGAAGGTATCGCCCGGGCTGGTGACGGCAATTTTCGGGAACTTCTATCGATTCGAGGCGTATTTCAACCAGGTTTCGCCCTTCTTCAACTGCGCCTGGCTGTATCTGGTTGCGTTCATCCTGGCTGCGTTCGCGTGGCTTGGCTGGAGCGGGCCGCTGAACCGGGCCGCTTTCCTCGTGATGGCCGGTACGCTGGTTGTCCACACGTTTGCGTTGGCGGCGCGAATCTATATTTCCGGGCGGCCGCCCGTGACCAATCTGTATTCGTCGGCCGTGTTTATCGGCTGGGGGATCGTGGTGCTGTCGATGGTTTTCGAATGGCTCTATCGCAACGGAATCGGAAATGCGGTGGCCGCCGCACTGGGCTTCGGCAGCCTGCTGATCGCACACTTCCTCGCATTGGACGGAGATACCTTCACGGTGCTGCAGGCCGTGCTCGATACGCAGTTCTGGCTGGCGACGCACGTGGTCAGCATTACATTCGGCTATTCCACGACCTTCCTCGCCGGCGGACTCGGAATCCTCTATGTGCTGCGGGGTGTGCTGACCCGCAGTCTCGACGAGGACACCAGCCAGGAGTTGTCGCGGATGATCTACGGCACGATCTGCTTCAGCATGTTCTTCAGCTTCTTCGGCACGGTGTTGGGCGGCCTCTGGGCGGATGATTCATGGGGCCGTTTCTGGGGATGGGACCCCAAGGAAAACGGTGCCCTGATCATTGTGCTGTGGAACGCCCTGGTGCTGCACGCGCGGTGGTCCGGCATGGTTCAGCGCCGCGGATTGGCCGTGCTCTCGGTGGGCGGCAATATTGTGACCGCATGGTCGTGGTTCGGCGTCAACCAGTTGGGAGTCGGACTTCATGCGTACGGCTTCACCGAGGGCGTGCTTCTGGCGCTCGGCGTGTTTGTCGGAAGCCAGTTGGCCGTGATCGTGATGGGCTGCCTGCCGATGGCGATGTGGAGGAGCGGAGGTTCGAAGCAGCTTGCGACTCAGTAGGACTGGAGCGGCAAGTTGACCCGGGCGGGAGGTCTGTCTCGCTCGGCGCGCTCACTCGATCCGCAGACGAAGCGGTGCGTAGTTCGGCTGCCTCGCGGTTCGCTCTGTGTCGCTGCTCTTTGCGGGCAGCGGCAGCGAGCGTAACAGCAGATCCGTTTCGGCCGTTGCCGGGACCTGCAATCCCGAATCGGGCGAGAGGGCCTGCGCCAGCGCCATGGCCGGAACCGCGGCAGATTGAGTTTCAATCACGAGGGGGCCCTGAAGATCTGCGAGCAGCACGCCGGGCGTGTCGCCGTCACACAGGCCAAGAATGCGCAGACCGCCGTTTTCGAGCTGGAAGCCGACTGACAACCGGCTGTACTCGAGCAGATCTCGCCCGGGAGCGGCCGCGCGCGACGCCGCGTCGAGTGCGAACGCGCGGGAGAATTCGGCAATCAGCGACTGGCTGATGATTCCGTCTTTCGCGTCGAGCCGCCCGGTCGCCTGGCTGATGCGGTCGTCTCGGAACGTCAACTCGCCGATCGAGATGCTCCCGGCGCCCCGGACTTTGTGGGGAAACGGCTCCACCATCCGTTCGAGGTTTACCTTGTCGAACATTCCGGACAGATGGCCCGTCCAGCCGGATGCCGATTGTTCGGCCGACACCATGCCCTGGAAACGACAGTCCGTACCCAGGCCCCGCAGCGGCGCGAAATAACGGGCAAACAGAGAGCAGGGCAGGGAAGCGGGGCCCGTGCTCAGCTCCCATGCCGTCGACAGATTCGCCGGCTGTCGCCGCCTCAGCATTTCGAGGTGAGCCGGAGTCGCCATCTCGGCCCCGGCCACCTCGAAGTCGAACGCCGCGTGAATCGTGTCCGCCGAGGACTCGAACGAGCAAGCCAGTCGGCTCAGCGTCAGAGCCTGGGCCGATTCGTGCAGCGTGGCTTCGTGCGCCTCGATCTGCACGGGTTTGTCGATCGATCCGCCGCGAACGACTCGATCGTGGAACACCTCCCACAGCCGCAGAAACTGGCCGGGCTGCACCTCGGGCTGGGAAATCACGACGGTCGTTGAGTCCGCATTTCGCGCGAGTTCGATCAGCCTCGCGGCAATCACGCGCTGCTGCGAATCGGGATCGACCAGCACGACGCCCGAGAGAAGCGTCACGCCTCCGCGCGGGTACGATACGCGACCCACGTAGGCCCGCAGGCCGCTGCGGTTTTCGAGGGCCTGCTCCCATGCCTGGCGCTCGCGGGCAGCGAACAGCGGCGTGGCGCGATAGACGGCAAACCCGGCCACGCCCAGCGTGGGCAAGACGGATAGCATCACAAAAGCGATGCGGCAGACCGTGCGGCGAGTTTTGTCATGCATCGACGAACATCCGTGTTCGCGGCCGACCGTGCGGGAACAGCCACGGCAGCTCAACGTTGTCTGGCCAGCTGCAGATACAGCTCCGAGCGGGCTTTCATCTCCGTGAGACTGTCGTTGCCGAACTTCTCGACCAACGCCGCAGCGATTTCGAAAGCCACGACGTTTTCCACAATGACACCGGCCGCCGACACGGCGCACACGTCACTCCGTTCGTATGCGGCCTCTTCGGGAGCCCGGGTCTTCAGGTTGACGGATTCCAGCGGCTTGCGCAGGGTGCTGATCGGTTTCATCGCGGCACGCACCACCACGGGTTGTCCGTTGGTTGTGCCGCCTTCGAGCCCGCCCGCGTTGTTGGTCGGACGAGTGAAGCCCAGGGACGGTCCGCCGGCAACCGCGGGGTCGAAACGGATCGGATCGTGGACCTGCGAGCCGGGACGCCGGGCCGCTTCGAATCCCAGCCCGATCTCGACGCCCTTGATCGCCTGAATCGACATGACGGCCTGCGCAATCCGTCCGTCCAGTTTGCGGTCCCACTGCGTGTGCGTCCCCAGGCCGATCGGCACGCCGAACACCTGCACTTCGACGACTCCGCCCAGCGTGTCCCCCGCTTTGCCGGCCGCGTCAATCATCGATCGGAATTCGTCGTCGCGCTCGGGCACCAGAGAATAGATCGCACTGGCGTCGCGCCGCTGCACCATCCCGCGAGGATCCGCATCCGGCGGAGCATCAACTCGCACTCCGCCCAATTCCACCACATAGCCGACTGCGGTAATGTTGAATTCGCGCAGCAGTAGCTTCGCCAGCGCGCCAACGGCCACACGCGCGGCCGTCTCCCTCGCGCTGGCCCGCTCGAGTACACCCCGTATGGATGAGAGATACTTGATCGCGCCCGCCAGATCCGCGTGGCCCGGTCGGGGCCGGTCCAGATCCGTCATCCGCTCGAGTTTCGCGTCGCGGTTGATGATCTGCAGCGCAATCGGACTGCCAATCGTCCGGTTCTGCCAGATTCCGCTCAGCAATTCCGCGCGATCGGTCTCGATGCGCTGGCGTCCGCCTCGCCCATAGCCGCCCTGCCGCCGCAATAGCTCGGCGTCGATTGACGCGCAGTCGATCTCCACTCCGGCCGGGAAGCCGTCTACGATTGCCACCAGGGCTTTGCCATGCGATTCGCCGGCGGTCCAATATCGCAACATGCTCTGACTCGAAACGGAACTTCGTGACTAAATCTGGCTTTATCGCCGAGCATCTTAACCGGATGCCCCGATTCACGATAGTGCGGTTGCCGAACCGCCGGCCCGGACTGAAAATGGACCGCCAACGGGTCGGATTGCTGGCACGGAGCTCGGGCTGATGAAGCGGATCGCCCGCAATTGGTTTCTTTTGTCACTGGTCGGCGTGCTGTATCTGGGATTCGCCGGTTCGAACTGGCTCGATCCGTTGACCCGATTAGGCTGGCTGCAGTCGGCGCTGACCGCTTCCGTGCTCTTTCTCACCGCACTGCCTCTGCCCGCAGCCGACCTCGTGCGATCGATCCGCGAGCCGGCACCAGCGCTGCTAGCATGTGCCGTGAACATGGTACTTGTTCCATTGGCGGCATGGAGTATTTCGCCCTTGTTGACGGACGGATCGGGGATTGGGTTGTGTGTGACAGCGGCCGTGCCCTGCACGCTGGCTTCCGCGGCTGTGTGGACTCGACGAGCTGGAGGAAATGATGCGGCGGCAATCCTGGTGACGCTGCTGACCAATGCAACGTGCTTTCTTGTCACACCGTTGTGGTTGAGCGTCATGACCGGGCGGGCTGTGCAGAGCCCTGCACTGCAATTCGCATCGATGTCTCAGACGCTGGCTCTGCTGGTTGTGTTGCCGATGGTTGCGGCCCAGACGATGCGGTTTTTTCCACGAGTGTCGGCCGGAGCGGATGCCCTTCGAGCGCCTTTGGCGGTGTTGGCTCAGCTGGGAATCCTGCTCATGGTGCTGCTGGGAGCGATCCATTCGGGACGCGGCATGGACGCGGACTGGGAAGCCACTGCGTTTTTCCGCGGTTTCATCGTGCTGCTCCTCGTTGTGCTCGGGCTCCATCTCGCGGCGCTGTTCGGCGGGATACGGCTGGCGGCCATGCTGCGGATGTCGCCGAGGGACCAGTTGGCGGTGGGATTTGCCGGCAGTCAAAAGACGCTGATGGTCGGCGTCGTCATCGCCATTTCGCTGCGAGTCACTATCCTGCCCATGGTTGTCTGGCAGGTATTGCAGCTTGTGGCGGATACGGTGATCGCCGATCGGTTGCGATTGCAGGAACCCCAGGGCGGATGCCGGTAGGCGGTAGCCCACAGGGTTCTTGCCTTCCTCCAGACTCCAGACTCCGGACTCCAGACTCCAGACTCCAGACTCC
>CAIPEB010000692.1 GCA_903863885.1 uncultured Planctomycetaceae bacterium
AAGCTGATCGACGGTCTGTATTACTATTCGGAATGAACCGGAGGGCGCGCCACCGTAATCAAGACCTTCCGCAATTGATCGCGGCCATTCAGCGGAACGATTGCCGCGCGGCATCGAAGTCGCCGTAAATGTCTATCACTTTGTCGAGTGGCGCCAGCCTAATGACCTCGACGTCGACTCCCTGAGCGCCAGCCAGTTTCACAACGCCCCCTTTCTTGTGCAGGCGTGTTTGGAGAACCACCTGTGCGCCAATTCCTATGCTGGACACAAAGCCCAGGCCTTTGCAGTCCACAATGATCTTCGTGTACCCCAACGCGACCTGTGACTGAATTTGCCTCTCGATATCCGCAGTCGTGCCTGCATCCAGATTTCCATGCAGCATGACGACGAGCACCCCGTCGTCAACGACCCACGTGTGAAAAGAGTTTGTGCAGTCACAGCACGGTACTCGGGAACTTAGGCAGAGCAAGAGAATAACCTTTACAATTCGCCGGTTGCTTGTGAGCGAGCGATGCGAAAGAAATCAATGTGATCGGCCAGGCCTGGAAGTTTGTCGTCGATGAGTTGCAGTGTCCTATCTGGCTCTGCCAATGGAAACGGCGATCACACCCTTGCCTGCTGTTTTGCGTGCCACTGGCACAGCCAGTGCCACACAAACGAACTGGTCAACTTATTCTCTCGCTCTGCCTTAGTTGGCACGTTGGTCGTTGTCGGTCTGAGGGCTGCGGGCGGCTTGCACACCTGAGTGAGTTGCGAGTCCGCAGCGAATCGAGCGGGCGTTCTTCATCCGTGCCCATCCGTGGCCTCTTTCCGTCGACTCCGGACTTCATCCTCACCCGTGCTGCCACAGTCGCATGGTCCGCTCGAGCATGCGATTGGCTTCGTCGTCCTGTGTAAATCGCTCTGCGACCGGATCCCAATGCAACTTTCTGCCGAGTCGCATGCAGAGGTTGGCGCAGTGCACGATCGTGTGAGCGCGATGGGCCAGTTCGGGATGCGAGACGGTAAGCCGCCGCGACTTGATGCAGTCCAGGAAATTCCGGACATGTCCGCCCATGTAGGCCCAACTCACTGCGGGCCGCTGTCTCGCGGCGAGGATCGACTTCGGCTCGGCGGTCAGTTCTCCTTCGTCGCTGAGGTGAATCCACCCGGCATCTCCGTCGAATCGCACGCCCTTTGCGCCGTTCTTGATCAGGAGCTTCACTCCGTCCGGGTAACGAGCTTCGACGTTGACCTCGAAGGGTACGTTGGAGAAACCGTTTTGCGGCCCGATTCCGCTGCCCGCGAACTCGACCGGCCCTGACATTTCAGAGTCGTGTGCCCACTGGGCAAAGTCGAAATAATGAGCGCCCATGTCCGCGATGACTCCGCCGGCCGTGTCCCAGTTGTTTCGCCAGAGTTGGACGCGGACGGGTGAATAGGGCGCCCACGGCGATTGGCCGAGCCAACGTTCGTAGTCGAATACCTCCGGATCGGGCAGCGGTTCAGGCTTGGCTTGGCCGTCGCCTCCCCAACCGCCCAGAAAGGCAGTGATCGTGTGCAGTTTGCCGATCATGCCGCCTCGCACGGATTCTGCGACGAATCGGTACGAATCATTCGAGCGGCGCTGCGTGCCGCACTGCCAGACGGTACCGTAGCGTCGCGTGGTGTCGACGAGCATTCGACCTTCGGCAATGGTGAGTCCGACCGGCTTTTCGCAGTACGCATCCTTGCCTGCTCGGGCGGCCAAAATAGAGAGCAATGCATGCCAGCGGTCGCCGGTGGCGATCAGCAATGCGTCCAGGTCCTTGCGGTCGAGCAACTCTTCATGAAGTCGCGTCACGCGGCAATCGCTGTTGCCGTAGTGGCGGTCCACCATCTCCTTGCCGAGCTTGCGGCGATCGGCGAAGCACTCGCAGACGGCCACGCACTGGACATCGGGTTCGGCCAGAAAACTGGGGAGGTTGCTTTGATTGCGGGGGCCCATGCCGATCACGCCCAGCGTGATCCGCTCGGATGCAGCCACCGTTCCGTCGCGCCCCAGCGCTGATGCCGGCACGATGCAGGGTGCGGCGGAACAAACTGCCGCTGCTGTGGCCGCGCGGCGAAGAAATCCACGCCGAGAAATCCGCTGTGTATGGCTCACGATCCGACTCCAACAGTGTTGCCAAGCTGGCTGTTCCAAGCAGATCAGATTACTCCGCGCATCTGCAGATGCGTCAGGTCGTCGGAACTGAGTCGTCGCGTGTCGTTCGGTGTGAGGTGTGCCGCGCCGCTGAGTGCGAGCATGAACAGGTTGTCAGGAGCGATTCTCTGCTTGTCTTCGGCGGTCAGCTTGATACTGCCGCGCAGCGCCAACACGAACAGGTCGTCGGCGGAGAGCTTTTTCTTCTCCTGATCGGACAATTCGATTCGCTCCCGCAATGCCAACATGAACAGGTAATCCGGTCCAAACGCTGCACGGTCCTGCAGCGAGAGGTTGGTGCCGCGCAGGGCCTGGACGAAAGCCAAGTCTGCTTGCATTGTCTTGATCTCCTGAAGAACGGCAGGTGAAGGGCTTCGAGCGGAATCAAGATTTCTGGCGAACCCGCTGGCTCAATTGTGCCGCGCCGAGAGCCCGATTACCACAACCGCAATCCGCCGCAACAAGCGACCTCCATGCTGGCTCGCGCTTATCATGCTCGGTACGTTGATTGTGCAGAGCGAAGAAACTGCACGACGCAAATCCGATTTGTGTGGCACGAGTGGAGGGAAGGGGCCACGGATTGACACGGGCCGACACGGATGATCAAACGCACGCATAACGCCTTTATTTACTTATTCGTGAGGAGCATTTCCGATGGCCCGCCACCTGTTCTTCCTCGTTTTGGCCGTGTCGCTTGCGCCTCTGACAGTGCGGGCCGCTGAGCCTCTCCGTCTGGACGTGCGGGCTTTCGGCGCTGTAGGTGATGGAAAAGCGAACGACACCGTTGCGCTGCAGAACGCCATCGATAACTGTGCGCAGCAGGGGGGCGGCGTCGTGGTTCTCGATCGCGGGACGTTCCTTACCGGTTCGCTCGTGTTGCGCAGCCACGTGGAACTGCACCTCAATTCGAACGCGGTTCTGCTGGGAGCCACGGATCTTGCGCAGTATCGCGCGGACCCGAAGGTCGTCTACAAGCTACTCAACCAGTCGCTGCTGTTTGCCGAAGGCTGCGAACACGTGGCGATCACCGGCGAGGGCACGATCGACGGGCAGGGCAAAGCGTTCCGCAACGGCGAAAAAGACCAGCGTCCGGTCTTGATCCGCTTTCGAGATTGCCGCGACGTGAAACTCGAGGGCTTCCTCGTCAAGAATGCATCTTCGTTCGGCATCCATCCCATTCACTGCCGGCAGATGCGGATTGAGGGCGTGCGAATCGACAGTCTGGTTCAGCCTAACAGCGATGGCATCGACGTGGATGGCTGCCAGGACGTGTTCATCTCCAACTGCAACATTCACAGCGGCGACGACAGTATCGCACTCAAGACGATTGAACATGGAATGCCCTGCCGCGACGTCGTGATCACCAACTGCGTTCTCAGTTCGGAATGCGCCGCGATTCGCGTCGGGCCGGATGCCGTGGAGAACATCGAACGCATTTGTGCGTCGAACTGCGTAATCCGGGACACGAAATTGAACGGCATCAAGATCCAGGAGTCGTTCGGCGTTGTGATGCGCGACATGGTCTTTTCGAACATGGTGATGGATAACGTCACCGGGCCGATTTCCATTCGGCTGGCCGGATGGAAGCTGGGAGCGGGAAACGTGTGGGCCGTCTTTGACGACAGCAAATGGGAGCAGGGCCAGCTCAACAACATCCAGTTCGAGAACATTCGCGCCCGGGTGCCGGCCGACCAGATCAAATCGTGCATTTCGATCACCGGCACGCCGCGGACTCGGCCCCGCGGGATTTCGTTCAGCAACGTCGATATTTCGTTCCCCGGTGGCGGTACCGCTCAGGAGGCTGCTCGGCGCCAGATTCCCGAACTCGAACGCGATTATCCGGAATGCTACATTTTCGGCATCCTGCCCGCTTACGGCTTGTACGTTCGCCACGCCGACGGCGTGACCTTGAACAATGTGCGATTTCGCCTGGAAGCCTCCGACCTGCGGCCCGCAGTGGTTTGCGATGATGTGAAAGATCTGGATCTGATGGGCTTCCGCGCCGACGGCAACCCCGATGCTGAATCGCTGATACGGCTTCAGGATACGCAAGCTGCGCTGATCAGCAGCACGCGGGTGCTTGGTCCGTTGGGGTCTTTCCTGCGAGTGGAGGGCGAGCGCAGTCGGCGCATTCTGCTACGAGGAAACGACCTCATTCTCGCCGGTGCGCCCGTATCGCTGGGCGAGAAGGCGCCGCCCGAGGCCGTCTCCGCGGTTTCGGCCGAGACGGAGTAAAGGGTAACCGTTCACGGGGTGGGCCCACGTTGCCGCGTCTCCGCGAGACGCGAAGTCCGCGCGTCTCGGAGAGACGCGGCTACGTGGTTCGCCACTATCGAAAACCGGCCCACCCCGTGAACGGTTACGAGTAAAGGGGAGGCCGCGGATTGGAGCGGACAATCACGGTGGAAGACGACGTTTGCTTAACGGCTCATCTTCAGACTCGAGCAACCGTTCGAGCGATGAACGGTTGGTGGCACCTTTGCGGCCGATCACGACAAGCAGCGTGCGGCGATCTGCCTCGCTGATCGGATCGCCGGGTTCCAGCGTCCAGCGATGGCCGACCTGCTGGAACACGTAACGACGTTGGGGATCGTGTTCCAGGCATACGAACCCTTTGGCCCGGTAGATGTCGCTGCCCAGATTCGTCGCGAACCGTTCGATGGCTGGTTGCGATACGGCCCCGGTGCGCTCGACCGTCCACGTTTCATAACAGCGCGCGTGCTCCGCATCGTGAGGCTTGTGGCGCTGCGCCTCGAGCGGCGAACGAACGCTTCGCGCCGAGAACAGCACAGCGAGCGGCAGTTCAGATTTGACCGTTTCGATGATCGGCGTTCCCGGCGAGTGCCCGCTGAGCCACGTGCGCAGACTTGACCGCGTTTCTTCGGAAACCAGATCAATCTTGTTCAGCACGAGCAGGTCTGCCTGCGCGAGTTGATACAGTACGGTATCGCCGACGTATTTGTCTGTGGACAGTCTTCTGATCTGTTCCGCGTCGATCACCACCACGACGCCGTCGAGCGGCAGTTCATACATCTGGCCGTATCGGGCGATCGTGCCGGGATCCGCAACGCCGCTGGCCTCGATGACGACGTGGTCGAAGTCGTGCGAGCGGTCGCGGATCCGGCCGATGGCCGACGCGAATCCGTTGACCAGACTGCAGCACATGCAGCCGTTGTCGAGATTGATCGTATCGCCGTGGTGGCTGCGTATGAGGCCGGCATCGATGTTCACGCTGCCGAAGTCGTTGACCAGCACCGCCAGCCGCAGGCCGTCCGCATTGGACAGCAGATGGTTCAGCAGCGTGGTCTTTCCGGCGCCGAGATACCCGCCGATCACAGTGAACGGCAAATTGACGCTCATGCGGTGGTCCGTCGAAAGATGCTCTTGCCCTCCTTGAAGGTCTCGAGCACTTTGATTTCCAGAATCTTGTCGGTCTCAATCGTCAGCGGATCGCTGTCGAGGATCACCAGATCGGCGAGTTTGCCCGCTTCGATTGTGCCCTTGCGATTCTCTTCGCGAATCTGCCACGCAGCGTTGATCGTCAGGGATTTCAAGGCATCCCAGCGGTCGATCCGTTCGTTCGGTCCGATGATCCTGCCGGCGCGGGACTGTCGGGTGACCGCCGACCACATCATGCGCATCGGGTCCATCGGGCAGACCGAGTAATCGCAGTGATTCGAGCAGACGAGCGTCTGGTCGATTGCGGATTTCATGGGGCTGATGAACGATGCGCGTTCTTCGCCGAGGTTGGCCGTATGTTCCTCGCCCCAGAAGAACGTATGCATCGGAAAGAAACTCGGCGTGAGGCCCATTTCCTTGTAGTGCGGCAGTTGATCGGGCCGCATGCACTGGGAGTGGATGACCACCCAGCGGCGATCCTGTTCGGCCTTCAGCCCCGCTGCTTGACCCGCGTCGATAACCACGTCGATAGCGGCGTCGCCGTTCGCATGGGCAAAGACCTGGATGCCCTTGTCGTACAGTTCCTTCATCAGCTTGATGAGCGTCTCGGGCGGAAAGAGCGGTCGCCCGCGCCAGTTGTCTTCGCCGCCAGGCCCTTTGGTCAGCAGCGGCTTGGACCAGAAAGCTGTCTTGCCCTGCGGCGAACCATCGACGACGAACTTGATCCCCTGGAGCTTGAGGCGGTTCTTGTAGAAGCCGAACGCACTCGGCGCTTCTTTGGGCAGATCCGTCGGACTGCCGTGAAAATTCGGCGCGTACTCCTTGACCATGGCAGGGACTTCGACGAACAGGGGAAGCGACACGATGTCGAGATACAGCAGGCCTTCGGCGCCGGCCTTGCGCAGGAATCTCAGATCCGCGGCGTGCGTTGCTCCCTCCATGCACGTGGTGACGCCGGCGCTGGCGTAGATCTGCTGGGCCGAATCGAGCGTATCGAGCAGTACCCGCTCGCTCGGTTGCGGCATGTTGCCGAAGATCGGCAGGAACGCTGTCTCCATGATGAGTCCGGCCGGCCTGTTGGTTCCGGGCACGCGGAGGATCAGCCCGCCAGGCGGCGTCTTGGTCTGTTCGTTGTAACCAACGAGCTTGAATGCCGCCGAATTCAGCACCGCACCGTGGTTCGAACTGTGGATGAGCATCACCGGGTTATCGGGAAATGCCGGGTCGAGTTCGGCCGCGGTCAGTTCGCGATTCTCAGCGAGATTCGAGCGGTCGTAGCCATAACCGATGATCCATTCGCCTTTCTTGATGCCGTTCTTCTTCACATGGGCCTGCAGCACCGGGACGAAGTCCGCAATGCGAGTGATCGGCCCGACGGGCGGCCCCGACACGTTCGCCCATTTGACAATCTGCGGCGCGTTCATGAAGTGGCCGTGCGAGTCCATGAAGGACGGCATGAGCGTCCGGTCGCCGAGGTCCACGATCCTGGTGCCGTCGGTCTTCAACTTCATCACCTCGGCCTCGTCCCCCGCCGCGACGATCTGGCCTTTGGCCACCGCGACGGCCTGCACCTGCCGCCGCTTGTCGTCCATCGTGATGATGTTGCCGCCCCGGAAGATCATCTCGGCGCCTCGGGCGGCGTCCGTTGTTTCACTTGCGGCCATGGCTGTAATGCTCCCTGCTGCTACCGCGCCCAGCGTTGCGCCCACGCCCGTCTCGATGAATCTGCGACGATCGAGGGAAGAAATCGATTCAGTTTGCTTCGTTTCAGGCATGGTGTTCTCCGGTCCTATCCACTGGCGGGCGTCATGCCGAATTCAGTTTTCTGTCGACGAGGTACTTCCATGTTAGTGAAGAGGTTTATCAATGAGTAGCGGGTCGGGTATGGCCCGCGCCAGGTTGTCGTCCGTGATGATCCGCGGCTTCTTCCCGCGTCGGGAGAAGCAACCGCGGAGTTGACTCGCCGTGGGTTGAAATCCACGCCTGCCTTCCTGCCGTTGCCACGCGACGCCCGCGGTCCGCAGGGTGGGTCAAGCTCGCAAAGCGAGCACCGGCATACCCGAATGCGGCCAGCATCGGAAGCTGGTAGCCTACAGCTGGTGCTCAGCTGTCACCCGGACATTTGTCTTGCTCCGAACTCCGGACTTTTTCGTACGAGGCACGGGGTTCACGGAGAACGCGGCTGCCGACGATTCGGTACTTGTCTATCCGTATCGATTGGGTTCATCTGGTTCCGTGCGAGTTGTGCAAATCGGAGACCTGCCAAGATGCTCACCGTGGTTGTTTCCCTCCTGTCGGCGGCGATGCCGGCCCAGATGGTTGCGGCTGACTACGTGCCTCCGCCGCAGGCGTGCCCGACGGATCTGGTTGTCGGCTGTTACTATTTCCCGGGCCATTTCAGCCCCATGCGTTGGATGCCGTTCCGGCGGGCCGGCTTTCCGATCCCGGTCGCGGGGTTCTATCGGGACGGCGAACCGGAGGTGTCGGACTGGCACATCAAGTGGGCCGTCGAGCATGGGATCAGCTTCTTTGCTTTCGACTGGTACTATCACTACGAGCAAGGTCCGAGCACCGAACACAACAAGGCACTTGACCAGGGTTTTCTCCGCGCGCGCTATCGCGACAAGATGAACTTCTGTCTCATGTGGTGCAACGAGAACCGCGACGAGCATTACACGGACGACCACATTACGAAGCTGACAAACACGCTGGTCGAGAACTACTTCAAGCAGCCGAATTATCTTCGCGTTGATGGCGATAACGTCCTGGTCGTTTCCGTGCCCGAGTATTTTCTTCGATCGTTCGGTGTCGAGGGCTCGGCGAAAGTATTTGCCCGGATGTCGGCGATGTGCCGTCAGGCCGGCGTTGGCGGACTTTTCCCGGTTGCCAAGCGGCATGACAACCAATTGGAACTCAAGCAGGCGGGGTTCCGCGCCATAACCGCCTACAACTACCCCGAGGCGGGCATGAGCGCCGAGCAGCTCAAGGCCCACCGCGCGCCGTACTCCGAAATGGTCCGCGGCTGCGAGGAAATCTGGAAAAAAGTCACGGCGGAACGGACTCTCCCCTATATCGTTCCGGTCGCGCCGGGGTGGGATTCGCGTCCGTGGTACGGCAAGGATGCACTCGTGCGAACTGACCCGCGTCCCGAGCTCTTTCGCGAGATGTGCACGGCCGCGAAGCGATACGCCGATCCCAAACTGCGGATGATCATTGCCGAGTGCTGGAACGAGTTCGGCGAGGGGAGCTACATCGAGCCGACCGTGAAATACGGCTTCGGCTACCTCGACGCGATGCGAGATGCGTTCTGCGCGGCGGATCCTCACCATGACGACATTGTGCCGCTGAGCATCGGGAGGTCCGCACCCGTCTTCTCGACGATTCCCGAACCGGCCGAAACGCTGATGAACGCCGGACTCAACATGCTCTACAACGGCGACATGGAGGGCGAATGGGGATGGGTTCTCTTCAACAGTTCGCCTGCTTCGATGGAAAGTCCCGGACGCCAGGGCCGGCAGTGCCTGCGCATCCCGGCAGGCCAGGGCATCAAGACGCAGTGGCTTATGCCGATTCCGTCCGGAAAGAAAGTGAGTGTGCGTCTTTCGTACCGAATTCCGGCGGGCGCCACATTGGCGACGCAAGCCGCGCTGTTCAAGGCGGAACAGTGGCTCGGGCGCTACACCGATATCGCCGCGCTTTCCAGTTCCGCAGACCAGTGGCAGAGCTTCGAGAAAGACATCGCCATCGGTGATCCCGAAGCGTCGCGTTTCGATATCGAGTTCGTCGCCAACGGCGGCAATTGTCTTGTGGACGACATCGACATCCGAGTCGTGCAGGACACATCGCGATAAGATGGGCGAACATTCCGGCAGAGGGTGCCGTCCAGGCGGCCTGATTCGCCTGCAGCGAACGAAGACAGGCATTCGCTACAGACGCGTAACCACTGCGGGCCCGGAATCAAGAGCTGATGGGAACTGGTGCATGGCGCAGGAACGAAACATGTCGAGCAAAGCGGTCATCGTGCAGCCGGGCGGAGGATATCAAAACGTGATCATCGGCAGCCGTGAGGCTACCGCCCCGAAACCGGGCGAGATCACCGTGCGCCTGCGCGCGAATTCGCTGAACTATCACGATTTTGCAGTAGTCAGCGGCATGTGGGGCCCCAAGGAACCGCGAATTCCCATGGCCGACGGCGCTGGAGAAGTAGTCGCGGTCGGAGAAGGCGTGTCCGAGTTCGCTCCTGGCGATCGAGTGGTCAGCACGTTCTTTCCGACCTGGATTTCCGGTGAACCTCTGGTCGACGGATTTGCCACAGTCCCCGGCGATGGCGTGGACGGTTACGCGCGCGAAGTCGTGACCGCTCCATTCACGGCATTCACCCATGCGCCCAAAAACTACAGCCACGCGGAAGCGGCTACGCTGACGACCGCGGCACTCACGTCCTGGCGCGCGCTGATGTGCGACGATGCATTGAAGCCGGGAGACACTGTACTCGTGCAGGGCACCGGCGGTGTTTCCATCTTCGCGCTGCAATTCGCCAAAATGGCGGGCGCCAGCGTGATCGCGACTTCCTCCGGCGACGAAAAGCTCGAACGGCTGAAGAAGATGGGCGCTGATCACTTGTTGAACTATCGAAAGACGCCGGACTGGGGTGCGGTCGCACTCGAAATTACCGGCGGCCGAGGAGTTGACCACGTCGTCGAAGTGGGCGGCCCCGCCACGCTCGAACAATCGATCACCGCCGCGCGAGTTGGTGGCCATATCTCGCTGATCGGGATTCTCTCCGGCCTGACCGGGCAGTTTTCATTCGTCCAGGCATTGATCAAACAACTGCGGCTGCAGGGCGTGCTGGTCGGAAGCCGCACCCAGCAGCAGGACATGATCGAGGCGATCGATGCCAACGGCATGCGTCCCGTGATCGACAAGTGCTTCCCGGTTGAGAACATCGTCGACGCGTTTCGTTATCAGGAGACCAACCGCCATTTCGGCAAGATCTGCCTCGAGATTTGAGAGTGCGTATAAAAAATCCAATTCACGCTCCTGCGACGCGGGAGAGTCGGACGCGATGGCGTCCGGGGAGGGGCAGTTCTCCCTCTCCGGACCTGCCGGGCCGGCGCTCCCCAAATAGGAGAGTGAAATATGAAACACGTTTCGGGTCTGGCATACTAGAACCGGCCCTGCTGATGCGGTCCGCCAAGATGTGCAGTCCGGCAAGAACGCGATCAAGACACCGGCTTAACCATCGAAAGGAAGACTCGTGAATCCTCGCATGATCATGATTGCCGCCGCAGTGGTTGCTTCTGCGGCGAGCACCGCGTTTTCCCAGCAGGGCGAGGTCCCGAAGCCCGATGGTCAGATGCCGCCGGCGGTTTCGATGGCAGACCTGGCCGGCCTGTCCACCGAAGGCGTTTCGGCTCGAGAAGTGAACGACTATGCGCCCGGCCGCTACACGGGCGAGTTGACGCCGAGTCCGCCACACGCCGACATCAACGCGAAGAAGGGTGTGGTTGTCTTCTGGAAGAACTATCCGTATCGGTTCATCTTCAGCCACGAAGCCAGTTATTGCCCGCTGCTTGAGTTGCCCAGCGGGGCTGCCATGTGCAGCCAGTTCTTCGAGGGCAACATCCAGGGCGACCCCGAAAACCACAAGGGCAGCGCGGAGTTGTTCAACATCCAGGGCCGGAAGGAAAAGAACAGCTTCATCGACGTCATCGAAAGCGGACCTCAGCGGGTCTGGGTGCGCTGGAACTACTTCGCCGTCAACAAGGACGACGACTCGCAGCCTCGACTGCACGGAACGGAAGACTACCTCGCCTACCCCAATGGACTGATCGTCCGCCGGATGACCTACGAGAGTCTCATGCCCGACAGCTATTTTGCCTACAGCCAGCAGCCCGTCGAGTTGTTTGGCGTGGCGCCCGTGGGCAAGCCCATCAAGGACCTCTTTCCGCGCGACTCGCAGCACGGAGACTATCTGACGCTTGCCGCGCTGGACGTGTACGGCGACCGGCAGTACGAGATCTTCTGGGGCGAGAACGGAGAAGTACGCCGAAACGGCGACGATGCCACACTGACGGCGATCTCCAGTTCGAAGGGCCGTGCGCTCGTCATGCCGTTCCGCGACAGCTTGCTGTTCATGGTCTTCGGCGACGCAAGCGGCTTTCCCGCGGATCGCAGCGATCTGGTCGATCACTGCACGCCCGGTGTGAAGAGCGGCTGCGAGTGGAAGCAGGGGCTGTGGGACCATTGGCCGATCGGCTGGCTGAACTCGCAGGCCTCGGACTGGAAGCCGGGTTCGCCCTATCCCTACAGTTTCGGATCGATCGGCCAGTTCTTCATACCACCGGGTAAGCGGTATACCGCCTTCGTAAAGGACTACTTCGGCAACGCCAAGGACATGGACCTCAACCACTGGACCGCGAATCGCGTGTTTTATTTGCTGCTCGGCGCGGCCAGAGATTTCGACGAGGTCCGCCGCATCGGCCGAAACTGGCTTGACCAGGGCCCCAACTGCGCCCGCCCCGAGAGCATCGCACATCTGCGCTGAACGACGCGATGCGGGGCGCGTTGCTCGTTGAATTCATCCGTGTTAATCCGTGCCGGTCCTTGGCCTCCCGGTTATGTTCGCCACGGACGTGTGAAGAACGGAACTATGAAGAACTCCCTGTTGCTCCTGGCCACCGCCCTGCATCTGTCCGCGCCGGTTACGCTGCGCGCGGCGACCGTCAGCAACAACTATTTTCGGATCGAGACGACGGCATCGGGTGTCGCGGCCGCCTTTGATCCGCGAGGGGAGGCAAAGCACGGTGAAATCCAGGCCTGGCTTGGTCCCTGGGGAACAACCAGTGTCGGCGAGATTTCCGCGAGTGCCAACGGCGTTCAAGTGCGGGGCGCCCGATACCGCAATCTGGAAGTGGGGACCGGTGGATACAGCGGGAACTTCGACGGGGCCGATGGCTTGACGCCGGCGGGTCGCTTGGGCCAGAGCTTTCGCATCGCGCCGGGACAAGGTCTGCTGCATGCCGTTTCGATATTCGTCAGCGGCCAGGGCTTCAAGGACACCGCCGTCACCATGACGCTGCGCCGCGACGGTCCGCAGGGCTTGATTCTGGCGCAGCGGAGAGTCTCGCCCGTCCCCGAGAATTTCAACCTTCCGCTCAAGCTCTCCGAACCGGTCGGTCCAGGCACCTACTATGTAGAGATCACCGACGGGACGGGGCCGGTCGTGTGGTGGCGGAACCTGACCGATCGATATGCCGAGGGAACGGCGGTCACCGACGGCCAGCCGGTGCCGGCCGGCGATCGGGTTTTCAGCTTTCAACTTGCCGACGAAGGCGAGATGGATTGGTCGGTGGAACTGGATGGGGACTCGCTGCGCATCTCGCAGCGGATCATCAACCACGCGTGCGACAAGCATCAGCCAAGTCTCGCCTTGAGTCTTCCGTGGCAGAAGGACGGATTCGATACTGCCGATCCGCGTATTACGCCGTTCAAGCAGATCGTCACGGACACGGGCTACTTCCTGCCCGTGGAAGCGTTCAAGCGACTGGCGTGGGACTGGGCGCTGGATGTCGGTTCGAAAGAGGCACTGGTTCACGGGAGCTACGGATACAACCTGAGACTGGCTCATGGGCGCTCGCTGTTTGCCGCACGCATGGACTCGGATCGAATTCATCTGTTGCTCGGCAACGATGCTCGAGTCGCAGTGCTCACCGGGCCAAATCCGATGCCGGACTATTTTCCTCGGTTCTTCTGTTCGGACGAGAGCTTGAACGAGCGGCTGAACCGCTTTCTTTGGACATTCCAATTCAGCCACACCAGCACTCCGTGCACTTTCAATTTCGACGCGGCCAAATTGTGTTGGACGAGCAGTCCGATACGCGACAGTTTCAAAAGAGTGATGCTGCACTTCACTCACACGATGGGCGAGGACGGATATATATGGAGTCGCGGCGAGTCCCGCGGGTGGGATGGCTCGAATGACCTCGGGCTGTTCGAGAATAATTCGGCGTGGATCATGGCCTGTTGGCGGATGTATTGCTGGACCGGCGATCGCGAGATGCTGGATGCTGCGATGCCGACGGTGCGCAAAGCGATTGCGTTTCAACTCGAGAAGCTCAGGGGACGCGAGGGGCTGCTGGCCCTTTCGGATCCGCGGTACAGCGGTATTCCGAGCAGTTCGCGGGCCTGTAATTACTTTGACTGCCTTCCCACCGGCGGTCTCGATGCGTACCTCAATACGTTCTGGCTGCCGACGCTGCAGGCCGCCGCCGAATTAGAGCGGGAGACCGGCAACAAGTCCCGCGCCGATGAACTCGAGGCGATCGTTCCGCTGGCACGAAAGCGTTTCAACGAGACCTTCTGGGATGAAACGAAGGGGCGGTATATCAGCTGGATCGACACCGCGGGCATCCGACACGATTGCGGAATGACGTACGTCAACACGATGGCCGCCGTGCATGGATTGGCGGAGCGAGGGCAGGTCGAGAAGATGTTCCGCTGGATGACCACCGAGCCCACGCACTCGGGGCAGGCGGACACTTTCAGCCGCTGGATATTCGCGCCGCGCAGCAACACCATTCACTGCAGCGAACAACGCAACAAGTATCCGTATGATGAGTGGTGCGAGGACGGCGGCGCAATTCTGTGGACCGCTTTTTACGAGATCATGGCCCGCGCCTGCTACTTGAATCCCGACGACGCGTGGAAGCGGTATGGCGAGATCCTCGATCGATATGCCATGCCGGACCATCTGGTCGGCGGCAATCCGCTCTATCGCGGCGAAGTCAACAATCACAGCGGCGACCTGGGCTCGGTGGGGCTCTGGGGAGATTTTCCCGAGAGCGGTCTGGCGCCGTGCGCGTTTCTCTATGCGTTTCTGGGACTGAGGGCCGATTCGAGCGGACTGTACATGCAGCCGCGCTTGCCGTCCGGTCTCTCGTTCGCCGGCGTCGAAGGGCTCTCGTACCGGGGACGCACCCTGGCGATTACTGCGTGGAAGGACCGCATCGAGGTGCGGTCGAAGGACGGGGCGTGGACGATTGAATACAAACCCGGCGCAGAAGTCCGGTTGGCTGCTTCGCACGAGTGAATGAAGCGATCCAGTGCGAGTCGTGCCTCTTCGCAGAGCGAAAGACAACCTGACTGTTACGGAAGCTCCAAAGGGACGACGCCCGAGTGCCCCTGGCTCCGCCGGTTTTTCGGGGCGTTCATCGAACATCAACTCGGTTGGTAACAAGGTCCGTCGAACAAGCAGCGTTCCGAGTGCTGCCCTGCAACGCCGGCACAGCCAGATGGCACGCGAATTAGTTGCCCAACTTGTTCTTTCGTTCTTCCCTGGCGCACAATCCGGCATCAGCCGCGCCGTCAACTCGCCGAAACGTTACAATCGCTGCTTGACTTGCTGGCTCGGCATCGCGAAGCCATCGACCAATCCTGCCTGAATCCTTCCCCGCAATCAGCTCAAGGAGTATCTATGGGAAAGTCCGCGAAAGAGGTACTCGGCGAACTCCAATCCAACATGCCGAAATTGGCGCAGGCCCTGCCGGATGTGACGGGCGACTTCATGAAGAAGTTGATGCCCGACGCGATGCGGGACGGCGCTGTCTCCAGGAAAGTCAAGGAGCTGATCGCACTTGGAATCTCGGTCAGCTTGCGATGCGATTACTGCATTGCGATGCACGTCAAGAATTGTTTCGATGCGGGGGCGACGAAGGAAGAAATCACCGAGGTGCTGGGCGTCGCGATTCTCATGGGGGGAGGACCGGCGATGGCGTTCTCGTCCTTTGTCATGCAGGCCATTGAGGAGCTTGCACCGAAGGCGTGATGCGCGAACGATTGATTGCGTTTGCTTACGGATGATCCGGCGAACGGATACTCCTCACCACGAACTGAAGTAACGGTGTGTATCGATGATCGGTTTCATTCTCGTTGCGCTGCTGGGCGGTCTATCCGCGCCGCCTTTGTCAAACGGCGATTTCGAACGTGGTTTGGAAGGCTGGGGGGTGCTGAACGGCTGGTACGAACTTCCGAAAGGCGCCGGCCTGTCGAAAGTCGCCGTTGCGGAGGGCGAGGGGCGCAACGGAGGCAAAGCGCTGAAGATCGTCGGCGAGGGGAATCGCAATCTGGCGCTGCAGGGATTGTCCGCCTTGCCGGGACGTTATCGCGTCACGGGCTGGATCAAGTGCGAGAAGATCGAAGCGGGACGAGCCGGAGTGCTTCTCGAGTGGATGGGCCGTGAGAGCAAGTGGCTGCGTGGCGACTGGGCGGTGCATGTCACGGGCACCAGTGACTGGCAACCATTCGATGCCACGTTGGAGGCGCCCTCCGGCACTCGGGCCGTTCATTTCGACTTGATTACCGACCAGCCAAATCACGGAACCGTGTGGTTCGACGATGTTCGCTGGGAGCGGCTTGAATCGGACTTCCCGGATCCGCAACCGCCGAAGATCGGTGCGGCCACGCCGGCGGGACAAGAGGGATGCGTGGAAGTCACGTGGGATCCGCAGCTTCTCGCGCCGGGCGCCTACAGATTGTTGGTCTACTGCGATTCGGATGCCGGCGCAGGCGGCGTGGTGACGCCGCGTGCGACGCCGGACAGCGATGACGGACGCGTCTTGCTGGACTCGCTCGAGACGGGACGCGAATATCGAATCACTGCGGCGGCCGTTAATCTCAACGGCAAGAGGTCTGCGCTTGGACCCGAGGTGCGCGTCGCTCCGGCAGATCGGCAGGCACCGCGACCGGGCTGGCTCGCAGCCCAGGCGATGGCGGATGGCCGCGTTCGCATATCGTGGTCGCCGCACGTGCTCGATCCGGATATCGCGAAGGTCCACGTGGGTGTTGCCGGCCAGAGCGATGGAGAACTGCGGGAATTGGAAACGATCGATGCGCAGAAGCTCTATGCGGCAAACCGGCCATTCTATTGCACGACACCGTGGGCAGCGGTTGACGTGAGACTGCCCGAAGGCTCGGCAAAGGTCGGCGCTTGGTGCGAGGATGCAACGGGCAATCGCGGGCAAATCGGCTGGGCCGAAGTGACCCCCGCATATCCCTCGGAGAGCACGCCCGCGCCCTGCGCTCTGTGGACCGCTCCACCCACGGAGCAACTCCCGCGCAACGCGAATGCTCCGCCAAGTCCGGCGACGGACTTCGAACTGACGCTGATGCGAGGGCAGGCGAAAGGCTTTCAGGCCATGGTGCGGCCCGATTCACCGCTGGGGCGGGTGCAGGTGAGATTTTCGCCGCTTGTGCACGAGGACGGCAAGTCGCGAATCGACGCTCAGTGGCTGGCGTACCATTTTGTCGATTACGTGCGGATCGAAAAGAACTCGCGTGCGACACCGAAGGATGAGCTCCTTTGGCCGGGGCCAGCCGATTACCCCGACCCGTTGAGCGACGACTTGATCCGCGATCTGCCCGGTGGACAGGTTCAACCGATCTACGTGCGGGTCACGGCGCCGCGTGATTCAAAGCCCGGTTTGTATCGAGGGCATGGTGCGCTGGAGTCGGAACAGGGGACGAAGTCGTTTGAGATCGTGGTGCGAGTTGCTCCCGTGGTTATGCCGGAGCAAGCCCGACTCAAGTTTGTCTACTGGTTCTCCTGGGATGCACCGTGCAAGGAACTCGGCGTCGAAACAAGATCCGCGGATGGATGGCGAGCGTTGAGTCGACTGGGCGAATTGATGCGCGAGCATCATCAGAACTCGGCCGTGGTTTCAACCGACCTCGTGTCCTCGTGGCGAAGCGCCGACGGGAGCCTGGTGCACGACTTTCGGGATTTCGATCGCTTCGTGGAGACCTTTCAAGCTGCGGGAGTGGATCAGCTGTTCTGTTTGAGCCATGTCGGCAGTCGTTCGACCGGCGAATGGGATTGTCCGACCATGCAATCACACGGCCACCACGTGCGGCGGCTGGATACCGGCGAGCCGGAGCAGGTCGACGTGATCGAACTGCTGCCGGCGCTACAGCAGCATCTCGAAGCGAAAGGCTGGCTCGGTCGATTTGTGATCCACGTTGCGGACGAACCGATTGGCGTGAATGTCGAGAGTTATCGGCAGCTATCAGCCCGAGTGCACAAAGCGGCTCCGAAACTGCGGCGGATCGATGCGATCCACGTGCCGGATCTGCAGGGGTCACTGGAGATTTTTGTTCCGCAGATCAACTATTTCGAGCAATGGCTCGACCAGTATCGCAAGATCCAACTCGCGGGTGACGAACTCTGGTTCTACATCGCCTGGTGTCCGCAGGGAAAATTTCCAAACCGCATGATCGACAGTCACGCGATCAAGTCACGGGTGCTTCACTGGCTCAATGCCACGTACGACACCACGGGGTACCTGCACTGGGCGCTGAATCACTGGAGTATCCCGCTGACCAGCCTCGAATCACCCGGCGATCAGTACATCGCGTGGCCCGGCCGCCGGTACATTGCCAACAGTTCGCTGCGTTATGAGGCGGAACGCGAAGGCCTGGAAGACTGCGAACTGATGTTCATGCTTCGTGACGCGTTGCAGAAGTCCGGCGTGAATCGTGAGCAGGCGCAGGCTCAAATCGAGTCCATTGCGGGCAAAGCAGTACGGAACATTCAGGACTACACACGCTCGTGGCGCGAGATGGAACAAGTCCGCGGAGAGTTGCTGGAGCGAACGTCCGCTTTGCTGCGTGAACCGGCGCAGCAGTGATTGGCGAGATCTGGATTTTGGAAGCTGAGAACGTGTTTGAAAGACCCGGTTCACCCTCCTGCAACTCGCTCCTTGTACTACCTGAGCGGGTTGGACGCGATTGCGTCAGGTGAGGGGCAGTTCCCCCTCTCCGGCCCTGCCGGGCCGAATCTCCCTATGGGCAGCGTGAAGTCTGAAACACGTTCTGAAAGACAACCTGTTTTGTCGCTCATCCTGTCGGTGGGCACTCGCAACTTCGGGAACTGCAATGACGGGCATTGATCGTGCGGATATTGGCGAGGGCAATGATCAGCCCGCAAAGAACCAGGCCGTATCGGTGCTGGTTGGCGGCAGTGTTTCGCGCTCGCTCTTTTCCATGGCGTGGCCCATGCTGGGTGGCACTTTCGCCATGAATGCGTACGGACTGACGGACGCATGGTTCGTTGCCCGACTCGGCACCGTGCCTCTTGCGGCGATGGCGTTTGCGATTCCGGTGGTCATGCTGCTGACCTGCATCGCCGGCGGACTGGGGACGGGCGTCACGACACTGATGTCTCATGCGTTGGGACGGCGAGATAAGGACGCCGCGGCGCGGATTGTGAGCCACGGCATGCTGCTGGTTGTAGCATTGGCGGTCGTGCTCGCGATCGCAGGCGTTCTCAGCATGGACTGGCTGTTTGCGCGTCTGGGCGCGGACTCGCAGACCATGCCGCTGATCCGTTCGTACATGAGTATCTGGTATTGCGGTGCTCCGTTCATGGCCATGCCGTGGCTGGGAAACGGGCTGCTCATTGCATCGGGGGATTCAGGCGCCGCAAGTCGCCGGATGATTCTGGCCGCGGTGCTCAACGCGGTTCTCAATCCGGTGCTGATCTACGGCTGGGTTGGTTTTCCCGCGATGGGCATCGGTGGTTCGGCTGCCGCGACCGTCATTGCGCAGTTTGTGTCCACGGCCTGGCTGCTGTGGCTGCTGCATCGACGGCACGGCCTGCTGCGCTGGCCTGAAACACGCATCGGCGAACTGCTTGCCTCGTTTCGGCGCATTCTCGGTTTCGGGATTCCCGGCATGATGAGCCTGGTACTCATGCCGATCTCCAGCGGCGCGATCACTTGGATTATCAGCCGATTCGGGCACGAGGCCGTCGCAGCCAGCGGAGCGGCCGGGCGGATCGAGATGGTGGCCTTCATCATTCCCATGGCTCTTGGTATCTCACTGATGCCCTTTGTCAGCCAGAACTTCGGTGCTGCTCGAATGGACCGCGTGCGCGAGGCTTTCAGGCTTTCGACCGGGTTCGCGCTCATCTACGGAACAGGCGTGGCCGTGGTATACATTCTCGTTGCGCCCTGGCTTGCTGCGGCGTTCAGCAACGATCCTCGAGTGGTGCGAGTTCTGCAGGCCTACATCCGCATCACTTCGGTCGGCTACGGCACGATTGAGGTCCACCGTTACTGCACGTTCTTCATGACGGGCCTTCATCGGCCGTTACGGTCCCTGGTGCTCGACGCCGCCCGCGTCATCGGACTGTTGATTCCACTTTCTTACCTGGGCGCTTCGCTCTTGGGAGTGCAGGGGGCCTTCTGGGGGCGATTGATCAGCGACGTAACCGCCGGAGGCCTTGGCTTGGCATGGGTTGTCGCCACGCTGAATCGAATGAGCCGCGGAGTGGCCGATACGCAGACCGGTTGAACTGCCACGGACCAGCGCGGCGCCCGCAGGCACACATCCTGCGATTGCTGCGTGTGACGGATGGCCAGCCGCGGCAAGTGCGGCGGCTATTCGTCATTCGTCGTGCCGGGAGCGTCGAGCGATTCGATGCCGAGTCGTTCCGCATGCTTGAACTCTTCGATCCCGACGACAACGAGCGCGCCAGGGCGCAGCAGTTCGAGTCGAAGGATGGCGTGCATTCCCGCTTTCGGTTTCTTCTTCTGAAGCCGCGCTTCGGGCATGACGGGAAGCCGGACAAACTCCGTCACCCGCTTCCTGTGCGAACCGGTAGTGCCGGTCATGAACATCTGCCCGCCGACGGTGCCGCGGGGAGGAAGGACGTAAACCGTGGAAACTGCGGTGATCGTGTTGGCGGAGAAATCCACGTTCTCGATCACGACATCGATGCACACTTCGCTTTTTCTTGTTTGTTTCGCCACGGTCTGCTGGTCGGGAGCAGTTTGCTCGGCGGCTGGGATCGCCCGCGCAACGATGGGTATCGCTGCGGCGACACTGACGGCCATGATGAGCCCGGCACCGAGGACAATCCTGCCGTGCATTTCTTTTCTCCAGGCGGCGAGTTCCGGGTTTGCTGCTCCGGTCATGAACGCACGGCGTGCCGGCCGGTTTGCGTTAAACGCGAACCGGCATCGCACCGCATTGGGTAGTGGAGAACCCGACCGGATTGTAAGGGGATATCTTACAGGACAACGTCGTGAGTCAGCCGCGGGTTGACTAGCCGAGAACTATCTTAACAAGTATAAGGGAGTTTCCGTCATGTTCCGTTTCGCTTGGCCCAGGTCCTGGGAATCATTTTGTGCGGATGGTCCCATCAATTGACGACACGGAAATCTCAGTTTCCTCGTTTCCCGCAATTCGAGTTCGTCCTCTCCGCGTGCATTGGTTGGCAAACGAGGTGATTTTGTGAAAGTTCCGCAAGTACGCGTTGCGGCCAAGTTCGCCATTCGGATGGCGCACGAATACAAGTTGGCACTTCGGACGTCGCTGCTGAAGTTTCTGCGCATAAGCGACCGGAAACGATGGTCCCCCAGTTCCTCGCTGTCCGAGAACTGGGATGAACGCCTGGCGATCATTGCGCGATTGATCCCGGATGGGGCGCCGGTGCTTGAGTTTGGTGCCGGTCGAATGGTGCTGAAGCAATACCTGAAGCCGGGCACGGTGTACACGCCTTCGGACATTGTTGACCGGGGCCCTGGCACCATCGTGTGCGACTTGAATGCGGAAGAGCTTCCGAAATTCGCAAGGCACGATGTTGTGGTTTTTGCCGGCGTGCTCGAGTACATATTCGATGTTCCCCGGTTGATCGCTCATCTCGTTGACGTCGCGGATGTTTTTGTTTTTTCGTATGCAATCACGGACAGTTACGGCGTCAGGAGAAGTCGCCGGCGCCACGGGTGGGTTAACGACTATTCGTCAGCGGATCTGGACTCGATATTTGCCAGCCATAAGATGGTGTGTGATCGTGAGGACACGTGGGACGGACATCGAATCTGTCGATTCGTCAAATCCGCCGGTCTGTAATCCGAATCTTATGCGCAGTTCCTGATTGATGTAGCGCGATGTGGAGGGAATGCGACTCAGCTAAGGTCGGCAGCCTCTCGACTTCTACTCAAATCCCATCGCCTTGAGGCTTGCTTCGAAATCGGCCGGGAGGTCGGTCGGTGGTTCTTCCACGTCGCGTGAAGCGTACCGGAGCATATTCATCAGCAGTCGATCTGCTGCCGGATTCTGGCCCAGGTGTTCGCGGATCTGAAGCGTGTTCAGGACAAAGCGGCCGGCGCCCAGCGATTGGACGCTGACCAGAAGCCCCGCCGAGTAGTCGATGGAAGTATTAATCGCCCCCGCCACAACCTCGGCGGGAATATCCTGGCCGGCCCAGACCGCGTCCGGAATGATGTCGCGATAGAAGGTATAGTCCATCAAGTCTCCGGCCGGCAGACCTGCGAAAATCGGGTGCTTTTTGGCCCATTCGTCCTTGTGATAGAGCCACGAAGGCAGATTCACCAGCGATCCTTTTGCCGCCAGCGGCACGAATGCGGTTGGTTGATCGTCTTTGGCAAATACCGCCGGACAGAGAAAGATGACGTTCGAGCCGCGGGCGACGCGTCGGGCGAGATCGGCGAATACGGCACGTCCGCCGGGAGCGGGAGGAGTTGCCGAAGCGAGAATCAACTCACGCCCGGGAAGTGCGGCATCAGCGGACGGCTTCGCTTCCCGATTCGACTCCGCGAGTTGAGTTGTCGTGAAGCCTCGCGTGCGCACTCCGTGATCGGCCAGCCATTTGGCCAGCGTGGCGTCCTCGCCCCACAGGACGACTTCCGTCGGGATCTTCGGCAGGTCGGCGGGATCGCCCACGAAAAACTCCGCTTCGCCGCCGGACGCCGCAGCTCCCTGCTGGAACGATACCAGGAATCGATACTTGCCCGCCGGACCATCGATCACGATATCCTCTCCGAATACCGGCATGGCAAACGCCGGCTGCGGTTTGGCCGCGGAATCGGGGATCGTTACCGAGATGGTCCTGTCGCAGATCTTTTTCGAATCGGGTCCGATGATCTGCACTCGAGCCGGGTACTTTCCCGGTTTGAGCACGTCCTCGTTGGCGAGCACGGCTTCAAAGCGAGCGGACTTCCCGCGGTATACCTGCACGGGTTCGACAAAGAGACACCAGCGCAGCGGCGACCATCCGTCCGAGACCGCGTCCACCGTTCCCGGTTTGAGCTGGCGGAAGAGCGTTACGATTCCCTCACCCGCATCGCCGCAGTCCGTCGTTCCGGTCATGCTGTGGCCAACGCAGTTCGGGTTGGCGCGAATGCAGTTCAGGCTCAACAGCCGCTGCTGTGCCATGCGGGCCAGGCAGCGCGCGAAATAGTCCTCGGGACTGGCGAACGTGTCCTCCATGTTCCACCGTTTCCAGTCGGCCAGGAACTGGTCCAGCTTCGTGCGATACCAGCGAGCATCCTCCGTGTGCTCCGCGTGGAGCATTTCATAGTCGCGGGTCATCCTCACAAGATCCAGGCTGCTGCCGATGCCGTACTCGGAGATGAAGATCGGGAGTTTGCCGCCGTTGACGGTTCGCAGCGTGCGGATAATCGCGGCCGTGTGCGGAACCCGCTGGTACGGATGCTGGTCGCTCACGACATCTTCCCAGACGCTGCTGCCCGGATTCGAAAGGCTCCCGATTACGTCCTTTGCGTCCGCGGGAGCGCCGATCAACCTGCCCTGGCCGTACGGGCCGAAAGTGGACGCGTCGGGCGATGCGCCGGACTTGAACTGGCCGTAGCTCCATGTGCCGTTCGGGTTCTTTTCGATAGAAAACTCGCGGGCCGCATCGTAGCTCTTTCCGTCAGCCGAACGGATGACGATCTCGGCGCCCGTGCTGTCGGCGCCGTAGTTTCGATTGCCCCAGCCCACCGCAAAGTCGAGCGTATCGCCGGCCTTGACCGGCACATCCGCGGCGAACGGTGTCTGCATTCCCTGACCTTCCAGATTCACGAAACCGTCGAACAGCGGTTTGCCGTTGTGAAGGATGTGAACATCGGTCGTGGCCTTTTCCGCGATGCTGATGAATCTGGCGGAAAGCGAGTACTTGCCGTCGGCCGGCGCTGTCCAGCGGACCACGCAGAACTCGCCTGACGGACCGGGATGCAATGACAACCTGCCCGGTTCCCAGAGGACGCCCAGCGCACTGATCGAGGTCTGGTTGCCGTTGTGAGTCACGTTCGGTTCAAGCGCGCCGTTCTTGTTCTGCCAGATGGAAATCCCGGCCAT
>CAIPEB010000693.1 GCA_903863885.1 uncultured Planctomycetaceae bacterium
ATCTTAAAAGAACGTAAGTAAGCTATGCATTCGGAAAGGGCTGGCACGAGGCCCCCGCCAGCCGCGGATGCCGACGAAGCCAACGTTCTGTTCGAGGAACGAAAGTCAGCTCATGCTGCAGCGCACACCGCAACTCATCGCAGTCCTGGTAGCGGTCGCACGGGTCCGAGGCGAGGCATCGCCGAATTATCCGCATCAGCCGGTGGTCATTCGTGCGATCGCTCGATGCACAAGTTGAGACTGGGGAACACTTCACGTTCGCCGTGGATTCCGAGGAGAAAACGTTGCCGTTTCGCTCCGGCTGATCTGGCAATGCGCCAGTCAGAAGTTCATGCAGAACGAGTCCTAGCGAGAAGATGTCCGAGCGATGGTCGATCCGCGCCGCATCGATACCATCCATCATGCAGCGCAACTGCTCCGGGGACATGTAGCTCAAGGTGCCACCCAGGCCCGTTGTTGTACTGTGCAGTTCTGCCGCCAGATTAAAGTCGATCAGCTTCGGTATGCCACGCTTGGTCAACAGAACGTTGGTCGGCTTCAAATCCAAGTGCAGAATGCCGCGCCGATGCGTCTCGCTCAAGGCCTCCGCCATTTGGGCGCCGAACCAAGCCACGCCGGCCGTGTACGATGCAGAAGCGTCCATGGCACCGGAATCGTCATCGATCGCCGGTTCCGGCAGGCCCCGATTCGCGGTGCGGATTGACTCGAGCACGGCCGCCATGCGAAAGGGCGGCCCGTTCGTCCGCCGCATCACGATCACATCCCGCAATGTAGCGCGGCCCAGGTACGGCATGCAGATCACGAAGAGGCCCGTCGAAGGGTCTCGCTGCGCCGAATGGATTGGCATGATGTTGCGATGCTGAAGACGTCCAAGGACGTTGGCCTCGAATGCGCCGGAATGGCTGAGTTTCACCGAGACCTGTCGATTTCCGAGGGCCTTTTCTTCAGCCAGATGCACCCGAGCGAAAGCGCCTCGGCCCAACTCATGTTGCAGCTCAAATCCCTGCACCATGGCGCCCGTGGTCGGCCAGACTGCGTTCTCGTCGTTCGGCGAGGCAACGAGGTACGCGCCGACCATATCGTTCAAGTCGATCTGTCGCCGCAATGTCGCTGCGACGCGAGGAAATTGCGAGCAGAACGCTTCGACCGAAATTGCTTCACCGGCCGTCACACGAGAACAGAACTCGACGTAGGCCATTTCGATCACCAGCGAATCGAACTGCCGCAATTCGGGCAACTCGCTCAGCACAGCGCCCGTGTTGGGGCGTGCACCTCGACGCCATTCGCCAACGATCTCGACAACGCGCTGACGACACGCAGACGCCTTGGTACACGGTCGCTCCTGAGCCGCATCCGCTGAATTGCCGTGCATCGCACTTACTCTTGCAGGGCCTTGAGCATGTTTCGCAGAATGCGACGGACAGTTGTCTCATTCAGATTCGTCTGCTGGGCAATCTCCCAGGTGGACATTCCGTCCGAGCGCAAGACTAACACCTGCCGGTAGTGTTCCGGCCGAGCTTCAAGCATCGTCCCCAGCTCATCACGAAAGGCAACCGCCGCGCTGGGGCGCGGTTCGCCGGCAACAGGTTCATGGCCAACGGCTTCCTCGAGGCCGCACTCACGATTGACGTCGCACTTTTGGCGGAGGCAATGTCGCAAGGCCATCTTGACCTTGTTTGCGGCAACGGCGGCGACGAATGCGGCAAACGCCTTCGAATTCTCGAACTTCTCCACACAGCGAGGATCCCGAAACACTGAGAGCCACGCCATCTGGGCGAAATCCTGCGAGTCGAACTTCGAGCGGAGTATCCGCGGCAGATAGCGCCGGATGGTATTCAGCACCTTCGGACCGTATCGCGCCACCAGCCGTTTGGTGACGTCTTGTCCGGGAACTTCAACGCGAAGTGCGCCTGAATGATCGGACTGCATTGCGACACCTTTCACGCTCGGGGTTCGTGTTCCTCCGACTTGGTTGACGAATTATCAGTGTCGCATTTTGCGATGTCGATTACCGAACAAGAAATAGTGAGTCTTTTCTCGCTGCCCCTCAGCCCAGCATCCAGTGGCGGCTCCGGCTGACGCCAAACGACGACAGTTGTCTCTCCGTCGCACGTACCGTGCCACTGCCCGGAAAGTTCATGCGGCTACTGCGAACAAGTCCGGCGATTGCCGGGAGTAAGTTCGCATTCCAGTCGAATGGCGCCGCGCTGGCGGGCGGTTCTGCGCCCCCCTGTGAGTTGGGGCACCGTGGTGGGTCGCCAAGTCAGATTCCGGGCGAACTCACACTTTGTTGGCGCGCAGGACGTCGGCTCCGTGTTTTTGCCAAGATTTTTCTTTTTCGAACCCGTTTTGGGCGAGGAAAGCAATTCATCCATGAGAGGGGACGCCGGCATCGAATGCGTGTGACGTCCCGTGGACCGAGCGAGGTCCTGCCGTAGACGCCGTGCGATGCCAACGGCCTGGGATTTCAACCACCATCCTAGGTGAACCCGCCATGGATCAAGTCAGCAAACCCAAACGAGGAAATGACTTAGCAGTTCGAGTGAGAAAGAATCGCCCCAGCCCGGATGCTCAATCGCTTGCGGTGTTGGGCCATGCCAAATGGACTTTGGAGAACACAACGGACGTTCACGTTGCGAAGCAAATTCGCGACACGGCGGAATCACTGCGGAGGCATTTCAGGTCCACCGCGAGCGCGTTGGCAAAAGAGGATCACGTGAGTTTCGGTGAGATTTCGGAATTGAAAGCTCGGGTTACTGAGGCATTCACGATTCGGCAACGAGCCGCTGAAGTCAAATTGAGGGCCGAGCGCCGCTTGGGCCAATTGCTCGGCGGATGCCACCTGCGTGGCGGAGATCGTCGATCGAAGATGCGCCAAGCCAATTCACAGCTCCAGACCTGGGGGATTAGCAAAGACCAATCTCGCCGTTGCCAGCGAATCGCTTCGATACATGAGGCGGATTTTGAAAGCTACATTGCCAACCAACTGCGACAAGACCTTGAGCTCACCTCCGCGGAACTCCTCCGACTTGCGGCACGAGTTGCGGCGTGTGAAACCGAATGCATCACTCGCAGATTTCGGCCGGACTTCGCTGGAGTTAAAGAACGTCTGGCGAGATTGGTCAAACAAGGAGTCACTGTCTCGTGCGTCTTCATTTCGCCGCCATGGCCTGCCATCGTGGCGCCGCCCCTCGGATGTGCGTCTGACTTCGAGGCTGAAACAACCCGCCGATTCTTCCACGCTCTAAGGACACTACCCGTCCCGGAAGTCTGTGCGCCGCGGGCTCATCTCCACCTGCGGACTCCGTGGGAGTGGCACTTTCGCGCTGCGAAGATCCTGCACGGCTGGGGATTCACTTGCCGCAGCGCCGCGGTGATTCCGGTCCGGCCCCGTGCGTATGGCGATTACTGGCGGACCGCCTATGATCTATTGCTGCTCGGAGTCCGCGGCCGTCTTTCGTTTCGCGACACGTCCGTGGTCGGATGGCTCGGTTCCCACAGCGACTTGACCGACGCGCCCGATGCCGACATCTGCGAGGCGATCGCCCGCGTCAGTCCGGGACCGTACCTGACAGTTTTGGGAACTGATTGTCCCGCCGGCTGGACTGCGGTGACGGACGAATGAGCTTCGTGTGGGCACCGACGGGGCGGCGTGAAAGGGGATTCCGTCGGTGAATTGCTGGTAAGCCTTAACCGTTGCCAGCGCAATTACCACGTTCCCAGTGGCCTCGTGCACGCCTCGAGCAATTCAGGCATCGGGGGCGACCGCCCGCCGACACATGCTGGCGTTGATTCCATGGCATCGTGCGAGCCGCCCTTCTACGGTTTCTTCTCTGCGCTTTTGATGTATTCGACGAGCGGGATCGCGTGGTAATACCACTTTAGGCTTCGCGTCTCATGCACGCCGTCAAGATTGGGGCTCTTGAGACATATCTCCGCTCTGGCTGCCAGGCCTTCGACTAGATCGACTCGTGCCTCAATCGCTCCGTTGTTTTTGCTCGATGTTGCCAGCGGCGCACAGAGTTCAACGTCGTTGTTTCGAGATCCGCTCACTGGACTCATCCGGATGACCAGATCGACTCCGGTCAGTGGCTTTAGCCGTCCCGCATCGGCAATTCGCACAACTACAGCGAGATGTCTGTCACCGTGATCCACCACCGAGACATCGTAATTCAAACGAAGTTGCTCTTTGGTATCAGCAAGCCGGAGACCTTCGGCCGGAGCGACGTTGCCGGCAAGCGTAACTCCGGCAAACGCAAACAGCGCTAAATGCAACTTCGCATGGCTCACTGTTTCTTCTCCGTATCGCAGATAACCACCGCGCACTCGCCGTTTGCTCGTTGACCTCACGGCAGCGACCAAGCCGCCGTTCGTTTTGACACTGAGCATTACATGGTCCAAATCATTCTCACAAACCGGGTAGCAATCCATCCCACAGCGCTCGCCACAGCGTAGGCACCGCAGCCGGTTCCAAAATAAATCACCGACCGGGTGAACCAATTCGGCCACCAGATGTACCGCCCATTCGGCTCGGGCAACCAGAGGAGTACTCCGATCACGAAGGTGATCCAAAAGAAAGTCCGAACACTGAATTGCCACCGACGGAAGGAGGCCTGCGTGAATCGATGCATCGTGAAAACGGTCCCTACGATCACCAGAATAGCAATGAAGGCGTTTGCACACGCTGGTTGCCAATTTGTTGATCCAATTGTAAATCCACTCTCAGTTACCCGGCCATAGTCCTCTGATGTGTTGCTAACCACAGCCAAATAGACCCACGGCCATCCGCGTGCAGCGAACGATCCGTGGTCGGCCCAAACGTTGCCGGTGCGATCAAAGAACGCAAAGCTGATCGTGGCCCACCCAACGAGTAGCGACGCCAACCATGTTGATGACGCGAGGCCAAGAACCCTCCTTTCGATACGATTCGCGACCGGGACGACCGTGTCGCAAGACGGCCCGATATATCGAGAGACGATCATCGCACTGAGCGCCGCGACGGTGGCTACACCCGATATCGTCAGAAATGCCAGCGGCGAGGCAATCTTCAACGCGTCGTTCACTACATAGGCCAGGAAGCAAGCGAACACGACTGTCTTCGCCAACAGGAACGGAAGTTGTGGTTCGGAGACCCAACGAGGCACAATCGCCCGTTTGAAGAGAATCACCGCTGACCACCAAATTGACAGAGCCACAATCAGATGGGGAGCCACGAACGCCGAGCCGACAAACAGTAGCGTCGCAACTGCGAGGAACGAAACAGGGTATTCGACATGGCGACGCGATGCCAAGCCCGGGTAACCGTTCGGCCAACGGAATGCCCCGAACAGCCCCAAAGCGATCCAGGCCAAGACAGTGACGACTATCAGGCTGAGTATCACAGACCGGATCCATCGAGGCTGTCGACCTATCCAAGACCCGATCGCTGGGGCGGAAACTGCGGTGATGACCATTGCGATGATCGAGTCAACGGCGAGCCACAGCGGACGGAACAGACGACATGGCGGGTTGTCGAAAATGGGCCACGGCAGGTAGGGCGGCGGCGTCATACCGGTGCCAGCAAATTCCCCGTCCCTCACCATGTAGGTGAAGGGCCACCCATGGCAGTATTCCTCCGTCCAGACGTCGCCAAAGAGCGGGCAGGATAGCCGACTGGGTTGGAGGTTCAATAGGAAGAAGGCGAGAAGAATGAATAGGCCAATCCCTGTGGCCGTCACGCGACGGACCAGGCAGTTGGGCGTGTCGACGAGTTGAACGGATGCCCGACCGCAGTCTTCACAAGTTCGACCTGGGACCTGCGGTAACATTTGGGTGGCCGTCCTTCACTCATTCCGCTGCTTTACGTCCGTAGCCGGAGCGCCGGCCCCATCCAGGCAGCGACTCACGCGGCCGACTAATCCATCATGACAAAGTACAGCGTTTCATGCGCCTCGTCGACAAAGATACTCGGACGGTGCGAACTGATTCCATCGGCGTGCTGGTAATCGGGACGCGTGGTGGATCCTCCGCCAATCGCGTCAAAGGCCTCGTGAGTTTCATCACCTATTTCGTCTTCCGTTCTCACGGCTTTCGATTTAGGTCACCGTCCCGCGTCAGGTCCTCTGGACGCAGCGGTTCACCGGCCGCATATCGTCGCCGCAACTCCTGGATTTCGGGCAGCGAGTCCGGATCGATGCCCGATCGCCGCAATCGCCAGCGATTGTATTTGAGCCGAAGCTTCCAGACCGCGAGGTGGAGCAGGAGGACGAGACGTCTTAACATGGCAGCGATCCCGCCAGGCTGTGAGCTTGGATCCGGATGCTGGCATTGTACCCGCGAATGCCCCGGAAAACCGCCTATTTCACGTCCCTTTGCGCTTGAGCGACCAGATCCCGTGCTCGTTTGACAAATTGACTGGCATTACCGACGACGAGGCGATGCTTCGGGATCACGTGGGCCTGAAGAGCGGAGACGAACAGAAACGCATGGTCATCGGTTTCCTCAATCCGGTCGATGGACGACAACGCTTGCCGCGAAGCGTTCACCTCTGTCCGTTCAATAAGGTACTTTTCCTCCAATTCAAGTTCATGAATTCCAAGGATTCCTCGGGTACTTCCCCCCAGCATCGTTTTTTGCGATTGCCGTACAAATGCGTATCTGGACGCGAAGTGGTAGAGGAAAGCGAAAAACGTCGCGGACGCCACGCCCCCCATGATACTGATCCCAAGCCCGAAGTCAGGGACAAGCGACAGGCTGCCGACCACGGCAATGAAGCAGATAACCGCAATCGTAAAATACTCTTGGTTTCGGACGGCACGAGAGTTTGCGATGAAGTGGCGACAGAACGCAGTGACGTCGTCGAGCGTAATGTCGTACTTGATGAATGACGACTCGTCAGCCTGAACTACCACGTCGAGGGAAGCCTTCTGAAGGAGCTTTGGCGATTCGTATGGGTTGATGTCCATTCATCCAGCCGCTTGGTCTGTTGCCCAGAATTATTTCGCGAGACGGCGGTATGATCGTTTCACCGATAATCACACCGTCTGCCACTCTCTTTGCCTTGGCCGACTCTCACCATGATACCCGCGCAACCATCCACACAAAGTCGGGAAGTTTGCCACAGGGGGGGCGGGGCGGCCTGTGGAACAAGAGGACGTAGCGAAAGGAGCGAACGAAAATGACGACTTTGGCAGTCGCACCCGAGTCGTCAAACGAGAATGTCGCGGTTGAAAGACGGCTGGGATGATTTAGATTCCGATTAACGTGATAAACTGATCAGTGAGCAAGAGCGTGCGGCCGCGACACGGACTCAATCACGAAGGACGCCCGCTTTCCCAGCGTGCCCCCGCGTCGCATGGGTTTTCAGGTCACTTGGTGCGAGAAATGATGCACCGTTCTGCATCCGACACTTCGTATGGCAGCCGTTCATTTCGAAGTCGTTTCCTGGTCCAACCCGAACACTCTGGGTGCAGCCGGCGGAATTGCCGTCGATCTGCCAAAGTGTCAAACCAACGTCGATGAAGCCACCCGTCGAGGCGATCGGCTTCGGAGGCATCGCAGCGTAGGTCAGTTGTAAGTCGCATGGAATGCCATCCTGTGCAGATCCGATAGCGGATCGCGTAAACTCCAGCGACGTACGTCCATGCTTGTCCAATCGGGCATTCGTTGATCTGCAGAAACAGGTCGTCACGGGTGCCATCGGCTTCCCCGGATTCGTACCACGTGACCTGGACCTTCGTAGGTTCAGTCACGTGTTGCCAACAACGCAATTTAGGCCAACCGAGCCGATGCACGAAATCTTGCAGAGCTGCGAGTGGCTTGCCTTGTGAATGCACGTCCGAAACTCCAGTCTGTCGGTTTAGCTGCCTGAGAACAAAAACGGGAACTCGATCGACCGATAGTATTAGGCCACAGCTCGGTTGCGTGGTGGATCCTCCCCCAATAGCGTCTAAGGTCCGGTTCGTCGCCCAACTCGCATTTCGCTCTCACGCAGTTCTGGTTGCCAAACAGTAGAATGACGAGTCGACTTTTATCTTCTCTTCTCCGCGTCAGTGGATTGTTGTACTCGACTTGAGTGACGTATCCGATGGAAAAACCGCAGATTTCACTGACTTCGTTGTTGCTCCTCGGCGGGGCAGCGCCGATCTGGCTGTTTCTGATTGTTGTGGTTCCCCAAAGCAGCGGCTGGGGGGCAAGTCTGGCCTGACAGAAAGTTTAAGCAGCGGCAGCCTTTGACGTTGCGCTGTTTTGCGTTTTGTTTCTGGCTTCGCGATAGACGCGTTGTCGTTTGGCAGTCACGGTATTGATCAGATGCG
>CAIPEB010000694.1 GCA_903863885.1 uncultured Planctomycetaceae bacterium
GGTCCGCCATGTCGAAAAACGTGATTCCGCGGTCGTACGAGTGTTTCAGCAGCGTTACAAGCTTTTCAAATCCCATGCGGGTGTGGTTCGACTGGCGATTGCCGCCCGACATGCCGGTTCCCTGGCCCACTCGCGACAAGGTAATTCCCGTCTTCCCCAGCGGAACCTGCGGGGGCGGGGGGAGAGCCCCTTCGGCTGCCGCAACCGCTCCGGAAAACGCCGAGCCGGAAAGTGCCAGACAACCGGCTGCGCCGGCCGTGGCCGAAAGGAAATTGCGACGAGTGAATTCCGCCATGGAATAAGCTCCTGTTGCGATCTTGATTCAGTTGAAGTGTCGTATGCAGAACCCCTGAGCGCCGGCCGCTCCCGCGATCCGGGCGAACGGGCTGGAAAAGCCACGACGAAATCGTAAAGGGCCTGCCGCCGAGCGTCAATCTTTTCTCAGGGCGCGCGGGCCGCCGCAAAGTGGGACGCAACTTCATCGACGCTCAACACCCGGTCGTAGACGGCAATCTCATCCAGCTTTCCTTCCAGCGAAAGCTGCCCGTCGCTGCGTCCGGCGAAAATTAACTGCGCCGATGAAGCAGGCTTCACGTCCTCCAATTCGCCGGCGATCTCGGCATTGGCCTGACCATCCAGGTATACCCGCAACTGCCGGCCTTCGCGCGTCACAACCACGTGATACCACCTCCGCGACTGGAGCACCGTCCTGCCGACGAGAGCGTTCTCCGTCGTGCCGTCCGCCGAAAAGAAGAGCCGGCCTTGGATCGCAGCAGGACCGGACCCGCCGATCCCCAGTTGATCGCACTTTGGCCCCGCGCCGCCTTCTTCACACCGCGAGTACAGGTAACCCGTGACAGGGCGCGCATCTTCGGGCAGGCCGTTCCAGAACCAGAATTCGACGGACGAAACGTCTTTGATTTCCAGGCCGCTACTTCTGAGTCGCCCGCCTGCGAAGTGAACGGCTCGATTGCCTCGCCAGTCCTGAGAAAACCCCGAACCGTCAACGCCCGGCAGAAAGAACGCGAAGCCCGGTTCCAGCCTGGCCGGGTGCGTGCCGGCCGCGTCGGCGACTTCGGTGCCATCCATATCATTCAGCCGCCAGAATGCAACCGGTTTTGAGGCAAGGATCGCGGCCGCGTAGGACGTCGTCGGCTGCGGCAACGATTCGGGACTCTGTGGAGGAGAAGGCGGAGCGACCCTTTCGAGCAACTCGAGCAGCGCCGCGACGATCCTGGGTTCGGCCTGCACCTCCAGGCCCGCCGTGCGTGCCGGCCAGGTCGTATAGCCGCCCAGAGCATGCTGCTCGGGAGGCGGAATATAGCCTTCGGCGCCGTTGGCCAATTCGATGTTGAACGTCACCGGCAGAGGACTGCGTTTCTTCAGCTTCAACCCGGTGATCCCGAACGTCTCACAGGGGATGGCCACGATGCCCAGGTCCCCGATGCGCATGACCTGCAGCCGGAGTTCAACCTGAGGACGATCATGCAGATAAACCTGCTCGCAGGCATAGACCTCCTGCTGATTGCGAGGAACTCGATCTCCCATGTTCTTGACAATCTCTCTCGCCCATGCGAGTCGCGCTGCGTCAGGCGTGCGCCGATCGAGTGTGAGTGTGGTCTGTGCGACTTGAAGCTCGCACCGGTCGAGGAACTTCACGCTGCGGTACGCTTCGCAAGCAGACTTTGCCAGTCCGTCGACATATTGCGCCATGCTGATCGAGGGAGCGGGACGACTGTAGTCCATCCACATGCTGTCTCCGCTGGTCCCCTGGGACATGATGCCGACGAAGGGCGTGTCGGAATTCCCGGTCGGATTGGGCTGGTTCTGGATGAGCGGCGCGAGCGCTGCTCCGAATCGTCCACACACGTCGCCGGATACCGGATTTGCGCCGAAGTAATGGAAAGCGTAGTTCGCCAATACGGCCAGCGGTTTGCCCTCCAGGTTCTGCACTGCGAGCAGCGACAGGCTCGTATCCGCGGGGCCCGCGGGTCCGATGTGATTGGGACTCTCGTATCCCGGATGCATGTGCGCCCGCACGGTGATCTGCCCGAACGGATCGGGCTGCATCCGGTCTGGCCGGAAAATCCAGCGCCGGCAATGATTGTGTTCCTCGTCATTGACCACGGCCCACCCGATCCGTGCGGGCTGCAGACGCTGATTGGCAAACTCCACCGAAGCGGCAACCTGCTCGGCAAACCCCTTGAGATAGACCTCGTCCACGGGAGTCCCCAGGCATCCCATCACGGCCGGAGCGGAATGCGTGTGGGTTGCGGAAATCAGCATGTTTTCGGCGTGGATGCCGGTCTTCTGTTCAGCAAGCGTCTTGATGTGGTCGATGAGTTCGCGAGTCATCATCAGCGTATCGACGACGACGATCGCCAGGCGGACAGCGCCATCGTCGAGCACCAGCGCGCGTGATGCGAGTCGGTCCTGCAGTTGGTCGCCGGTGCGTTCCACAAATCCGCCGCTGACGATCACCGGCAGCGTCCTGGGCGAAATGTCCACCTCCGCGGCGCCCGCGCGAAAGACGCGATTGGAGGCGGCCGGTTCCGCGCTGCGGACTTCCGTCTCCGCAATACTTGCCACCAGCGCAGCACACACCAGAGTCATCGTCGCGAATCGTGACATGACGCGTCTCACTTTTGATTAAATGCGGTTTGTTCAAGCCAGCGGCAGGCGGACGGTCTGGCCGCCCGCAGCGATAGACTGGTCGATCGCCATGCAGACCTCGTGCGTGTGGTACGCATCGGCCACGTTGCAGTGCGACTCGACGTTGTTGCGGATGCAGTCCACCAGGTGATTCATCTGCGCGTCGAACGGGTGATGCTCGACGGCTCCGGAATCGGGCATGATCGTGGGAATGGCGGCCCAGCCTGTCTGCCCGGGAAAGAGTTTCTTGGACCAGAGCCGGTTGTCCCGCATGGTTCCCTCGGTGCCGGCCAGGTCGATGTTGAAGGCGTAAGGCATGTCGCTGTCGAGCAGCGTCGATGTCTTGCCGATCACGCCGTTCTTGAATTTCAGGATCGCCACGACATTGGCCGGGTACTCGTAGAGTCCCTTGATGTTATTGCTGAACGCCGACACTTCGGCGACCTCGTCGCGCACAAACCAGCGAATGGCGTCCATCGCATGGCAGCCGGCCAGCAGCATCGCGCTGCCGCCGGTCTTATACGTGTGGGCCCATTCCCAACCCGTGTACCATGGACCGATGCCATGCCAGTAATCCACTTCGACGTAAAACAGATCGCCGATCACCCGCGACGCGAGCAACGACTTGAGGTTGTCGAACAGCGGATTCCAGCGGAGCACGAAGCTGACGACCGTTTTCACCTTGGCCCGCTCGACCGCGTCCTTCAGTGCGCGGTTCTCGGCCATCGAGATGACCATCGGCTTTTCGATCATGAAGTGTTTGCCGGCTTCGGCCGAGGCGATGCCGTGTTCCGCGTGGACGTGGTTCGGTCCGCTGATGTTGACGATATCGACGCGATCGTCCTTGAGCACATCCTCGAATCGGTCTCGCACGGTGCAATTCAACTCGAGCTTGTCCGCCAGTCGCTGCGCGCTGGCCCTGCTGCGACTGCTCACCGAGACGATTTCCACGTGCGGGTTCTTGCGCCAGCTTGCGGCGTGTGCATAGGCGACCGAGCCGACTCCGTGAATCGCCACACCTAATCTGCGATCGGCCATCGATGTTGCTCCCCGATTTGCCTGAAATCCATCGGAACAAGAGTCCGTCAGAACGCGCGAGGCACCGGCTGATTCTACCTCCCCGTGGCAGGCTTTCCATCGCTGGTCTATAGTTCCTGCAGTTCAGACGTAAGGGGCCGGGCCGTCCGGCCCGGCGGGTTCGGCGTGGGGGGCGTCCGGATTGGCGGGGTGGGAGTCGTGAAGAAGCTGGCGGGCTTTGGCGAGTGCCCGGCGGCGGGCCTTTCCTTCCAGACTCA
>CAIPEB010000695.1 GCA_903863885.1 uncultured Planctomycetaceae bacterium
CCCAAGGCCGAGCAACCCAAGTCCAAGGAGACCGACCGCGCGACCGATCTTCCGTTCGCGGCCCGACCTTGTCAGTGGAATGCCAAGGGCCCGCGATAACCGTCCCTTCGCGGACGAAAGTCCCGTCGCTCTTTTCCAAGACCAGGAGAATCCGAACTTCCTCATGGCTATGCCTCAACATCGAAGACGAAATCGCTGCAACAAAGTATCGCGGCAACGAATGCTCCTCGCAACTCTGCCATTAGGTGAGATGCTGTGATCGTCGGTGGAGGGCGAGTACAATCGACGAGATTAATTGTCGGCTAAGCCGCGCCCGTGCGGCTTAGCGACGGATCGCGATTTGCTCGCGGTACGAAGGAACATGCAGACGGAGATCACAATGCAGACTGCAAACCCGGTTCTTAGCAGCACGACATTCGACACGTTTTCAGGATACGCCAACTGGTCGCAAACGATGACCGTCGGTGGTACTGTCGGCAAGACCGCTGTGCTGCTGGGTTGCGCGCTGCTGACCGCGGCATGGACCTGGAGTCGAGGGGTGGTCGTTAATCCGGCTATCGCGATGCCGTACTTGATTGTTGGAGGAATCGTCGGTTTCATCCTGGCGATGGTGACGACGTTCAAGATGTCCTGGGCGCCGGTGACCGCACCTTTATATGCATTGGCCGAAGGCTTCGTGCTTGGCGGGCTGTCGGCTCTGGTTGAATCGCAATATCCCGGAATTGCCCTCCAGGCCGTTGCGATGACTTTCGGCACCCTGGCATGCATGCTGATGGCGTATCAGTCAGGACTAATTCGAGCCACGGAGCGATTCAAGCTCGGCGTCGTTGCTGCCACCGGGGCCATCTTTCTGGTGTACCTATTGAACTGGCTTCTATCGCTGTTCGGCTTTCACGGCATGAACGTTCTGAGCGGGAATGGCCTGATCGGAATTGGCGTGAGCGTAGTGATAGTGATCGTCGCCGCCTTGAACTTAATTCTCGACTTCGACCTGATCGAGAAGGGTTCGCAATCCGGTGCCCCAAAGTACATGGAATGGTACGGTGCGTTCGCGCTGATGGTGACGTTGATCTGGCTATACATCGAGATCCTCCGGCTGCTTTCGAAGCTGCGCAGCCGGAAGTGATGCCAGTCGAGTTCTTCGAACTCTCTGGCTGTAACTGCCAATTACTCCAGAGCAAGTTGCCGCAGTCGGCAATGAATGGGGGGAACCGTGAGTGACAGGTTGTGGCACGCAAAGCGATCTCGGATTGGTGTTCGTATTTGCTCTCCGGGAATTGTGCCGTGCGGAACGAGTGCCGTGTGTGATCGATCGATTCGGAGAGTGGAAAACGGTAAAGCCAGAACGCCGCACTGCCGCTGTCGGCCGGATTGGTGACATGACGCCGTTCGCGCGATAGACTTGTTGAATGATGCAATCGTCGAGAGCGTGGCTTGGTATCGTGACAGCCACTCGGTTTGTGTCGATCCCCCTGCAAGAGGTGACGTATGGATGCAAGCAACGAGGTGTCAATGAAATTGTTACGCGACGAACACGAATCCTTCGAACGTGATGGGAACAGCAATTCAACGCGACTTAGCCCCTCGTCTTCGTCGCAGGGCGATCGTGCTCATGGGAACATGTGCGATACAACCGGAATGGCGCTTGGGCGGTTTAATGCTTGGCTGAGGCGCCCCTTGTTTTGTATTTCGCAGATTGTGATTGCCGTCGGTATTTTTTTTCTCGCATGGGCAACTTGGCATGGTGTTCAGCCGTCGGGAGGCTGGGAAGTGCCGGCAACGATTGGGGTTTTCGTGATTGGCCTCGCCGTCAATGTCATGGCCGGCAGCTTTATGTTGCGGAGCTTGGACTGAGGGGGGAAGCGACCGAAAACCGACTGGACTTTCTGCGGTTGCGACGTCTCTGTTCTGGGAGGAAGCAAATTCCGCAGACGACGCTGCGGTTTTGCTGTGAATGAGCGGCTGGCTTGCGCGCTCTTGCCCTCTTTGATGTAGAACCATCCATCGACGTGCCCAAGAATGCGACTTAACGCGTCGGCACGTCGGCCATCGATCGGAAAGCGCCAATCGCCCAGACGCCCCCGCTGAACTGCGAACAACTGATCGCCCCAGAAATGACATCTCCTGCATCACCGCTGACGGTTCGCGTACCGTAATTCGATCTGGAAAAGACTCCGGACTCTGCCCTCCCGCCAGCAATAACATAGGTTCCAGTCTTTCTTAGTTTCACCGTGTATTTGACGATGCAGCGCCCCTGTCCGAACTGTGCTTCGCTCCTCTGAAACGATACAGTGTCGCTCGCAAGCTCGTTGTTGAGC
>CAIPEB010000696.1 GCA_903863885.1 uncultured Planctomycetaceae bacterium
AATGCGGCGTGCATTCGGACCCTTCAGGACGAAGCCCTGTGCGGCTTCGTTGCCCGGCAGGGGTTCGACGGAGACCGCCTGATGCAGGTCGGTTCGCAATTCGAGTTCAAATCGTGAACGAATCGAGGACTGCAACGTCTGCTCGCGCAGGCTGGAGTCGGCGCGGAACAGGCTGGTCAGGGCGACGCCCACGGAGATCAACACCAGAGAGCCGATCGAGATGGTCACCATGATTTCGATCAGGGAGAACCCGTGCCTATTGCGGTTGAGGCCGCGAGCGGGCGGTTTGCGGCAATTCCCGGAAAGTGCCGCGTTCCTGGCGTTGGGGTTTATGAAGCGGGAGTTCATGGCGCGGGCCTCTCCGAGTGAAACCGCCAGGCGGTCAGTTGTGCGGGTCTTCCGGATGTGCCGTCGGGCCGGCGCCACTGCACGCGAACCTGGATTTCTCGCGCGGCGGGTTGAGCGTGTTCGACCACATCGATTTGAACGGTGCCGTCGGGAAGCGATTCGGCTTCGGCGGACTTCTGCTTCGGCTGCAGTTTGTCGCGAGTCAAATCGTCCCACGCCATCGCCATGACCTGCTCCATGGTGTTGGCCGCGATCGATCGGGCCCGGTGTTCCAGTTCCATGACGTGCCGTTGCCGGCCGCTGACGGCCAGCAGTCGCGATATGGCGACGAACGCCACGGCGGCGACCACCATCGCAACGCACACTTCCAGGAACATCGATCCGCGGCGCGAACGTTTCATGAGAGTGCCTGTATCAAACTGACCAGCGGAACGAACAGACCGATCACGTGGAAAGCCACGATCAAACCGAAGACCAGCAGGACCACTGGAAAACAGACGTTCAACCACAACCGCATCCGGTAGCCGATCCGGCGGAGCGTGCTGTCGGCCATCTCATCGAGGGCCCAGGCCAGATTGCCTGCCCGTTCGGCCGATTTCAGCACTGCGACATCGATCGACCGAAGCAGGTTCTCGTCGCGGAGGCTATCGCACCAATCGGCGCCCGATTCGATTTTTGCTGCGGCGACGCCGAGTCGTGCGCGGATGCTCGAGCGAGGATAGACTCGGCTGAGCACGCCGATCATCTGCTGCAGCGAGATTCCCTGGCGGACTGCCAGCCCGAGGCTGCGCATGACGAGAGACGCATCGGTGCGCAGGGCCAGTCGATTGAGGATGGGCAGATCTCGCGGCAGCCAGCCGAGGTAATACAGAAATCCGCCGAAGACCAGAAGCACCAGGATCGCGATGAACGGAAATCCCAGAAACCAGTAATTCACCGCGACGTTGCTGGTTGCAATGACCAATCGCGTTATTGCGGGAAGAAGAATGCCGAATTCGTCGAACATCTTGGAGAATACGGGCACGATCTTGAGCATCATGAAGACCACCACGAAGACGAGTATCGTGGCGATCGTGAAGAGGTAGATCAGTTTCTCGAACACGGCGCGGACGGCCAGGTCCACATCCGTATCGGCCCGCGTAATCAGTGTTACTGCCGCGGGCAGATTGCCGATTTCCTGTCCCACTCGAAGTGCCAGGAGGGCATCGGTGGGCTGCGCGATGCGGGCGAGTGCGGTGGCTTCGGGCAGGGGAATGCCCGATTGGAGATATGCGGCGAGGCGGCGCGCTCGATACCCGATCAAATCGGACCGATCCGCCGCGAAAGCCGTGGCCGCCTGCTCCAGCGGCAGGCCTTTTTCGGCCGCGGTGGATAGGCACCAAAGCAGCGCTCTCTGCTCCTGCCAGCGATTGCGGGCGAAAGCCATGCGCACCACGAACAGGAACGCCAGTCCGGCGACGCCGGAAAGCACGGAGATGTAGACGGTCAGTGCGGCGACCACGACGAACAGGGTCAATGTCCAGACGAAAACGGCCACCCAGGATTGCCAGCGTGCTGGATTCACTCGCCGCCGCGCGAAAAACAGGTTGCTGAGCCAGAGTATCAGGTATGCGGCTGGCACCGGCGCGATAACCACGATGATCAAGATGGTATGCAGGTCCATGATTATGCCAGTCCTGAGACCAGGCTGATCAGCGGCAGGAACAGGCTGACCACAGATAGACTGATTACGACCAGAACGACGATGAACACCATCGGAGGCGCGATGGACCGCAACAGGACGGACCGCAGGCGAACCCGCTCGATGAACATGGCGGCGGCTGTGCGAAGCGAATCGGCCACTTCACCGGTCTTTTCGCCCCAACGCACCAGCGGCAGCAGCGACGTCGGGATGCCGGACTGGGAGTCGAGGCATCCGGACAGGGGGCTGGCTTGCTCGGCCAGATCGCCCATCCGGCGGCAGGCGTCCCGATAATTTGCATCGTGCATACCGGCTCCGGTCAGTCGAAGTGCCTCAGGGAGCGGCAGGCCCGCCTCGAGCAGTACCGCGAGCAGGTTCGAGAATTCCGCCGTGGCGGTCCATTGCCACAGACGTCCGATGCCTGGTGCTGCGTAGAGGACTCGGCGTGCCCCGGCACGACCCAGCAGTCCCGGCAAGACGAGATACATTGTGCCCCATACGCCTATGATCACGAGCGGGAGCCAGATGACGACGTTATGCACCAGCCAAATCGAGATATCGCTGATGGCAATCACGGCCTGTGTTATTGCGGGAAGATGAATGCCGAATTCGCCGAACATTTTCTTGAATTCCGGCACGACCAGCAGCGGCAGGATGAGCAGCAGCAGCAGCGAAATTGTCAGGACGCACAAAGGATAGGCAACCGACTGCCAAACGCTCATGACGGCCTCTCGCACCAGTCGCTGTTGTTCCGACAGTTCGTGCAGCGTGGTGCCTAATCGTCCGGTCCGGGCGGCGGCGAGTACCAGTCCTTGAACATGAGGCGGCAGGCTGCGAGACGAACGGCGCAGTGCTTCGTCCAGGGATTGCCCCTGCTCGAGTTGCTCAGCCAGTTGCCGCATGGCTCGGGCCGAGCCTCGGCCCGCGGATTCGTCCGCAGCGGCACGGAGACCGGCGGCCAGCGAAAGGCCGTCGCCGGCGAGTTGTGCAACTCGATCGACGACGTCGGCTGTCGCACGCGCGGTCCATGGAGTGTCGACTGCGTCGGGTGACGGTTGATCTTCGGCGAAGATTTCCACTGAATCGTATCCCGCGGCGCGCAACTGGCGTTCCGCATCGTCGCGAGTGGGCGATTCGATCTCGCCCGCGACCCGAGCAGCACCCGACCGGCTTGCGACATACCGGAATCGCGTCATCGCCAGTTCCCGCCTAATTGGTAGAGCAGGTGATAAAACGGAGCGAAAACCAGCAGAGCACAATAGAGCGTGACGACGCCGCCAACGGCTGCGGATACGAAGATCGGAAGGTACACGCTCAACCAATCGCCCCATCTGGCGACGCGTTTCCGGTAGCTTGATGCGAGGCGTCGCAGCGAGGCTACAAGTCGGTCTTCGCGAAGGTGCCCGACGATCAGCCAGCCGAGGAGCGGCGGAATGCCGGGAGGCACTTGTCGGGTCGCATCGCCTCGGCGAATCTGATCGGCCAGCATGGCCGCTCCTTGACGCAGCTGCTGATCGCCGCTCGCGGCAGCTGCGAGATCGACGGCTTCGTGCAAGGGAGTTCCGTGTTCGAGCAGGATAGCCAGAAGTTCCGCGAAGGTGGCTGCTCCGCCGGCCCGCAACACACTTCCGAGAGGCGGGAGCCAAAGCCAGGTCCTCACGCCGTACGAAGTGACTCGCGACGAGCGGTAAGCTCCCCACGCGATTACGCAGACGAGCGCAATCCAGAGCCAGGGCATCCCGCGGACGACGAGTTGGGAAGTCCGCAGCAGCAGTTGATACCATTCAGGGCGGACGATTCCGAATCGATCGTAGGATATGGAGACCACGGGCAGCGGCACCATCACCATGAAGGCCAGCAAGACGCTGGCCACGATCAGCAGTATCAGCGGATAGAGCATTGCAGCCATCGCGGTGCGGCGAATATCGGCGATGCGGCGTATGGTTGCCGAGAGGCTTTCGAGAGCCGCCGGTAGTCGGCCGCTGCGCAATCCCGCTCGGATCACGGCAGCGTAGAGCGGCTCGAATTGTTCCGCGGAATGCCCGACAGCCTTGTCCAGACTCATGCCCGCATCAAGCCGATCGCCGAGCGATGTCGAGATCTTTCCGAGCGAGCCCGGCAGATCTTTGCCCAACTCGCGGAGTCCCTGCGGAAGGGGCACGCCCGCACGCGAGAGTGCCGCGATTTCGTCGTTCAACGCGACCAGTTGCTCAAGCGAAATGAGAGCCCGCAACCCCATACAAAACGTCCTGCTTGTAGTTCACCGCCCCAACCAGCGGCCTCGCATTCTACCACGCCCGCCGGACACAGACACCCATCCTGCTGTCGCCCGCCGGACACAGACACCCACTCTCCTCAGAAACACAGACACCCATCCTCCGGCCGTTTTGTCCGGACCGGACACAGACACCCACCCTCCTCACGCCGGCGCCGTGTGGGTGTCTGT
>CAIPEB010000697.1 GCA_903863885.1 uncultured Planctomycetaceae bacterium
AACATTACTTGATCTTATTCAAGAAGGTAATTTGGGTCTTCATCGAGCAGTTGAAAAGTTTGACTACCGAAAAGGCTTTAAGTTCTCTACCTACGCCACTTGGTGGATCCGTCAGGCCATTACCCGCGCTATCGCGGACCAGGCGCGCACGATCCGAATTCCCGTGCATATGATTGACGTGCTGTCGAAGTTGCGCAATATTCAGAAAAAGATGCAGCAGGAAATGCGGCGCGAGCCGACGACCGAAGAAATCGCGGATCGCGCGGGCATCGGGCTGGAAGAAGTCAAACGCGTGCTCGATATCGGGCGTCACCCGGTGAGCCTGGACCGGCCGGTGGGCGAGGGCGACGACTGCTGCTTCGGAGAGTTCATCGAGGACGGCACCCACGACAATCCGGTCAAGAACGCCAACAATGGCATTCTGCGCGATAAAATTGAATCCCTGCTTAAAACCCTCACGTACCGTGAACGCGAAATCGTTCGCCTGCGGTACGGTCTGGGGGACGGCTACACGTATACGCTCGAGGAAGTCGGGCGTATCTTCAAGGTCACCCGAGAACGCGTCCGCCAGATCGAAGCCAAGGCCATTCGGAAGCTGCAGCATCCGGTGCGGTCTCAACATCTGGAGGGGTTCTTGCGTGGAGTCGCGGGCTAACAAGTCCCACGACCCGGTGGGCGGGCAGGCGGACTTCCCGTCCCTCGGCCCGTACGGCGCGAAATCCAGAAACCGCTGGTCTCCCGACCAGCGGTTTTTTGTTTGCCGCAGTCCGGAGGCCGGACTGCGGACTTTCCCGAACACATTTGAAATTGACTACACCAGGAGTTGACCCGGCATGACCACCCTGACCGCCGCACTGTGTGAACTGCATCGCATTCATCGTCAATTGACCGACCTCCGGGAACGGATTGCGCGCGGGCCGAAGCAGTTGCGGGCGGCGGAGGGAAACGTGCAGAAAGGTGAAACCGAACTGCAGCAGGCTCGCGAGGCCGCCAAGCGGATGCGCGTGCACGCGGACGACAAACAACTGCAGTTGAAAGAACGCGAAGGACGCATCAAGGACTTGAGGAGCAAGTTGAACGCCTGTTCGAGCAACCGGGAGTACCAGGCGCTCAAGGAGCAGATCGCGGCGGATGAGCAGGCCAACGGCGTGCTGGCCGACGAGATTCTCGACGCGCTGGAACGCATGGATGAACTGGCCGCCAAGTTGAAGTCCGCCGACGAAACGCTGCAGCGAGTGAAGTCGGAAGCGGAGAAGGTGACCGGCCGCGTGACGGGTGAACAGGACATGCTTCAATCCGAACTGGCTCGGGTTCAGGCGGAGTTGAAGCAGGCGGAACAGGCCCTGCCCACGGAGTTCCGTGTGGAGTACGAACGCATCGCCAAGGCGCGCGGCGAACAGGCGCTTGCGCAGGTCGAAGGGGAAACGTGCGGCGGATGTTACCAGACGGTGACGGCGCAAACAATGAACCTGCTGTACCTGTCAAAGCCCGTGTTCTGCAAGAGTTGCGGGTGCCTGCTTTATCTGCCGGAAGACCGGATGCCGAAGGCGAAAGCCTGATTTTTTCAAGACGCCGCGCCATCGAGTTCCGTGCGGTGTGACCTTTCGACCGTTGTTGAGAAGGCGGATCTTCGGGAAACTCTGTTTTTCAGAGGTTTTCTCCTCGATCGGTCTTGCCCGGCGGATGCCGGAGTGCAAGGAGCGAGGCGGCATCGATCCGTGTTTCATCCGTGCAAATCCGTGGCCTCTTCTCCTCCAGACCCTGAGATTTTTTCGCACGAGGGCTCCGAAAATGGGACGCTGCTTCTTGCGCGTGGTTCTGTCGGGTGTGCTTGCCGCTTCGATGACCGGACCGGTGCGGGCCGATGCAGGCCGACCGAACATCCTCTTCTGTTTTGCCGACGATTGGGGACGCTATGCGAGCGTCTATGCGGCCGTCGAACATCGGCCGTCGATCAATCAGATCGTCAAGACGCCGCAAATCGATCGACTGGCTCGCGAAGGCGTGCTGTTCAGGAACGCGTTTGTGACGGCGCCCAGCTGCACGCCGTGCCGCAGTTCGCTGTTGTCGGGACAGTACTTTTTCCGGACTGGCCGAGGAGCCATTCTGCAGAACGCGGAATGGGACGCGAGTATTCCCACTTACCCGCTGCTGTTACGCGACGCCGGTTATCACATCGGCAAAAGCTACAAGGTCTGGAGCCCCGGCACGCCTGCGGATGCTCCCTACGGAGGTCAGCAGTACGCGTATGAGAAAGCCGGCCGCGAGTTCAATGACTTTTCCGAAAACGCGACCAGGCGTGTCCGGAATGGCGCGTCCTTCGCTGCTGCCAAGGCCGAGATCCTCGGGCAGGTGCGCGAGAACTTCAAGGCATTTCTTACCGACAGAAAGTCCGGACAACCGTTCTGCTACTGGTTCGGTCCGACGCTGACCCACCGCGCGTACGAGAAAGGATCTGGTCAGGCGCTGTGGGGCATCGATCCGGATACTCTGAAAGGCAAGTTGCCGAAATTCATGCCGGACGTGCCGGAAGTGCGTGCGGACTGTGTTGACTATTTGGGCGAGATCCAGGCGTGGGATGCGGGAGTGGAAACGCTTGTCCAGGTGCTGAAGGAGACCGGTGAGTTCGACAAGACGCTGATTGTGATCAGCGGAGATCACGGAATGCCGGGCGTGCCGGGCGGCAAATGTAACCTGTACGATCACGGAGTCGGAGTTGCGTTGATTGTCCGCGGGCCGGGGGTGACCGGCGGACGCGTGCTCGATGATTTCGTGAACCTCATGGATCTCGCTCCCACCTTTCTGGAAGCGGGAGGCGTAACGCCGCCTCCGGTTATGACCGGGCGCAGTTTCCTGGGCGTGCTGCGCAGTTCACAAGCCGGGCAGGTCGATCCGCAGCGGACCGGTGTAGTCACCGGACGGGAACGGCACGTCGGCGCGGCTCGCGAGGGTAATCTGCCGTATCCCCACCGAGCCCTGCGCACCGCGGATTACCTCTACATTCGTAACTTCGCTCCGGATCGCTGGCCCATGGGGAGTCCCAAGTTCAGCGGCCTGTCCGATCTGCCGTCCCATGACGAACTGGAAAAGAACACTTTCATCGCGTTCGCCGACATGGATGCGAGTCCCACGAAAGCCTGGCTCGTCAGAAAATTCGGCGACGCGGAATGGCAGTGGCACTACGACTACGCTTTCGCCAAACGCCCGGCGGAAGAGTTGTATGACTTGAAGGCCGACCCGGACCAGACTCGGAATCTGGCGGCCGACCCGACCATGGAGTCGACTCGTCGCGAACTGGCTGAGCGTCTGAAGCGAATGCTCGTCGAAGCGAACGACCCTCGCGTGCTGTCCGAGACGCCGCCGTTCGAAAGCCCGCCCTTCACCGACCTCCCATCGAGCACCGGACCCGCAAAGAAGAAGGCACTCGGCGGCAAACGGTCCGCTAAGAAATAGCCGGCGCCGGTTTCGACTCACCAATCAACGGGTCTCATTCTGCGTAAATCTCCCAAGGTCCGATTTTACGCAGATTACCGGCGAATCATGCCAGGCATGTATCGGAGGGGATCTGCGTTGCCCTGCTTCAACTCTTCCCAGTCTGCGCAGATTGCGGGCGATGTATGCCCGGCATGAATTGAAGCTTGGCACGAATTGAAGCCGTGCGAGTTGACTTGGGCAGGCCGGGCAGGGTGCGGTGGCGGGCTTGGGATTCCGCCGGGTTGACGGACGGAGATCCTTTACATCTTGGCGAGTCTGGCTCAAAATAGTGAAACCGTTGAGGCACAGCGGGCAACTTGGATTTTGGCTCATGACACGACCTTCACTTCGGTGGAGGTCGTTTTTTTCTCGCCGCGGCGAACACGCGGCGGCGGGGCGCGCCTGTTCCAGCAGAGATTTCCTGGACCGAGGGAGACGGGTAGATGGTCGAGCGAGTTCCGATGACGCGCGAGGGGTACGAGAAACTCAAGGCCGAACTCGATCGCCTTGAAAACGAGGAGAAGCCTCGAATCGCAGAGAAGATCGCCACGGCGCGGGCGGAAGGCGATCTGTCTGAGAACGCCGAGTATCACGGACAGCGCGAGTCGATGGGAATGCTGCAGGCACGTATTAACGCGCTGAAAGACAAGTTGTCGCGAGCTTCGATTGTCGATCCGAACAAGTTGCCTAAGGACAAGATTGCGCTGGGAGCGACCGTTCGGGTCAAGGACCTGGATCTGGATGACGAAGAGGAATTCACCCTCGTCGGCGCCGGGGAGGAGGATTACGATCAGGGCAAGTATCCGCTCACGGGGCCCGTGGGACAGGGACTGCTGGGGAAGAAAGTCGGAGACCAAGTCGCGATCCCGGCACCGCGCGGCGTGATCAATTTCGAAGTGCTCGAGATTCGTTTCGAGTGATGGGTGACTCGTCCAGGGCCGGCGGGTCGCGCATGCGGTTGCTCGCGGGTTGCCGGCGCGGGGCTGCCTGCGTTTCTTTTTCGCTCAGACGACTACGGCGTGAAGTCTGCGTCGGCGGGCAGACTGGCTGCGAAGTGACAAAGCAGGTCGGCGGCCCGATCGATATCGGCCGTCGAGATGGTCTCAACCGCGCTGTGCATGTAGCGGTTCGGGATGCTCACGAGGCCCGTCGCGACTCCCCGGCGATTGATCTGGAGGGGATTGGCATCGTTGGGCGTGGCGCGGCCGCTGGCAGCCGGTTGGACTTCGATGGAATTTGCCTTGGCCAGATCCAACAGGCGCGCGGAGACTCGCGGGTTCATATTGGGACCGCGAAAGACCACGGGGCCGGCGTTCAGCCGAATATCGCCCTGTTGGCGTTTGTCGATGGTTGGGCAGTCCGTGGCGTGTGTGACATCCACGGCAATAGCGCAATACGGATCGATTCCAAACGCGCTGGTCGTTGCGCCGCGCAGGCCGATCTCCTCCTGGACCGTCGAAACGGCATAGAGTGCACAGTTCAATTCCCTTGAACTGGCTCGGCGAAACGCTTCGATGACGACCCACAGGCCGCAGCGGTTGTCCATTCCCGGAGCCGATACCAGCTGGTTCTGCAGCTCGTGGTAGTTCGGTTCGAGCGTGACCGGATCGCCGATCCGCACGAATTCAGCTGCTTCAGCCTTGCTGCGGGCTCCGATGTCCAGCCACATGTCTTCAATTTTCGCGACTTGCTTCCTTTCTTCATCATTCAGGAGGTGAATCGGCTTGCGCGAGATCACTGCTGGGATGCCGCCCCGGTCCGTCCAGACCTTCATGCGCTGGCCGACCAATTGCTGCGGGTCCCAGCCGCCGATTGTCTGGGCGTAAAGAAAGCCCGCATCGTCGATCTGGCTGACGATCATTCCGATCTGATCGCAGTGCCCCGCAAACATCAGGCGGAGAGGTGCCGCCGTATTCCTGGCCGCAATCAGATTGCCGTGGACATCGATCCGCACCTCGTCGGCAAATGGTTCAATGTACTGGCGGACGACCTTTTGAATCGACTGCTCATACCCGGACGGGCTCGGGGTACGGAGCAGGTCTCTCAGAAACTGTCGTGAGTTCTCGTCCACGGTAGCTCCCCTTGCAGCCAGTCTGTTCACAAAAGCCTGTACAAGGAATACTGACGGTCGCCGCCTGCGTCAATCGGACTAGACCGCGTGCTGAGCGAACTGCCGGAATCCGGGGCAAATTGCCCTCAGGCAAAGCGAAGTCCCGGAATGCAACGCGAATTGATTGCTCCGACCGCTTGCAGTAAGGTACGAGGACGAAACGAACTCGTCCGATTCACTTCGCTCCCGCAATCGATTCCGGCATGACCGTGCATTTTCTTTATCGGGCCTCTTCGGGTCCAGCCATGCGTGCGCGCATTGGCTCGTTGTTTGCGGCGGCAGCGATCTTTGCCGGATTGCTGACGGACGTTGCGGGCAACTGCGCGGAGGATGATTCGCCTTACGACGTGGTGATTCGCGGCGGCCTGGTTTACGACGGCCTGCCTCACCCGCCCGTCGCGGCCGATATCGGCATCCGCGGGGACTCGATCGCGGCGATCGGCGATCTTCGCGCCCATGGCGGCAGGACGACCATTGACGCGAGCGGCATGGCCGTGGCGCCGGGCTTCATCAACACGCTGAGTTGGGCGATGGAGTCGCTGATCCACGACGGACGAAGCCAGAGCGACATTCGGCAGGGAATCACCCTGGAGATCTTCGGCGAAGGCTGGTCGATGGGGCCGCTCAGCAGTGAAATGCGCCGGGACAAATCGCGCGAACAGGGCGACATCCGGTACGAGGTGTCCTGGTCGACGCTCGCGCAGTTCCTGGACACACTAGCGGCTCGCGGCGTTTCTCCCAACGTTGCGTCGCTTGTCGGAGCCACCACGGTGCGGATCAACACGCTGGGGTACGATAATCGGCCGCCTCGTCCGGAAGAACTCGACCGGATGCGGAAACTCGTCGAGCAGGCGATGGAGCAGGGCTCGCTGGGTGTCGGTTCATCGCTGATCTACGCCCCCGGTGTCTATGCGCAGACCAACGAGCTGGTCGAGATGTGCAAGGCAGCTTCCCGGCGCGGGGGAGTGTACATGTCGCACGTCCGCAGCGAGGGAAACCAACTGATAGAGGCCGTCGACGAACTGATTCAGATCGCGCGAGAGGCGGCGATTCCGGCTGAAATCTATCATCTGAAGGCGGCCGGCAGGGAGAACTGGCCGAAGCTCGACGAGGTCATCAGGCGAGTGGAAATCGCACGCTCGGCCGGACTGCGGATCACTGCGGACGTTTACCCCTACACCGCCGGAGGAACCGGACTGAATGCGGCGCTGCCGCCCTGGGTGCAGGAAGGCGGGTTCCGCAGGTTCCGTGACCGATTGCGCGAGCCTTCCGTGCGCGATCGCGTGATCAAACAGATGCGCGAACCGGGCGGGCAATGGGAGAACCTCCTGCTCATGGCCGGCTCGGCGGACAACGTGCTGCTGTCCGGATTCAAGTCGCCCGGACTGAAGCACCTGGCGGGGAAGACGCTCGGCGAGGTGGCACGGCACCGGGGGCAGGCTCCCGAGGAAACGGCGCTTGACTTGATCATCGAGGACGGCAGTCGCGTCGAGTGCATTTACTTCTTCATGAGCGAAGAAAACGTGCGCAAGACGGTGGCATTGCCCTGGGTCAGTTTCTGCACGGACGCAGCGTCGCTGGCTCCGGAAGGGCTGTTTCTGTCGGGAAATCCGCATCCCCGCGCCTATGGCGGCTTTGCACGCGTTTTGTCGCAATACGTGCGTGCGGAGAAGGTAATTCCGCTGGAATCGGCGGTTCACAAGATGACGGGGCTTCCCGCTCGGAATTTCGGCTTGCGGCGTCGCGGACTGCTGCAGCCGGGGTACTTCGCAGACGTGGTTGTCTTTGATCCGGCGCGTGTGCAGGATCACGCTACGTATGCTCAGCCGCAGCAGTACGCGACGGGGATCCGCGACGTGCTGGTCAACGGAAAGCCCGTCCTGCTCGGCGGCGAGCACACCAATGCCCGGCCGGGCCGCGTCGTGAAAGGCCCCGGAATCTATCACGCGTCGAAACACCGCACGCTCGTGCAGGTCTCGGACGAAGCCCGCCGGATCCATCAGGCGAGTTTCGTCTTCGACGGCCACAACGACTTGCCCTGGGAGATCCGCATCCGGGGCGCCCGATCGTTCGATCGCATCGACCTGGCGAAGCCGCAGCCCGAACTCAGCACCGATCTGGATAGGCTGCGCCGGGGAAACGTGGGAGCGCAGTTCTGGTCGGTCTACGTCCCGTCCGACACGATGCGCACCGGTAAGGCTCTGGCACAGACACTGGAGCAGATCGAGTTGGTGCATGCGATGGTCGAAAGATACCACGATGCAATGGAGCTGGCCCGATCGGCCGCGGATGTCCGCAGAATCCAGGCATCGGGCAGGATTGCGTCATTGATCGGAGTGGAAGGAGGCCACTCCATCGAGGACTCGCTGGAGAACCTGCGGCGGTTGCGCGGCCTCGGAGCGGCGTACATGACCCTCACTCACTCGGGCACGCTCGGCTGGGTGGATGCTGCAACGGATGAGGCGCGCAGCGGAGGCTTGAACGCGTTTGGAGAAGAAGTAATCCGTGAGATGAACCGCCTCGGAATGCTCGTCGATCTCTCGCATGTATCTGCGGATGCGATGCGTGATGCGCTGGCCGTGACTCGCGCACCGGTGATCTTTTCGCATTCCAATGTCCGCGCCGTCGCCGACCATCCGCGCAACGTTCCCGACGATGTGCTTATGGCCGTCGCGCGGAACGGCGGAGTGGTAATGGCCACGTTCTGTTCTCCATATGTCACTTCCGAGGGGGCCTCGCAGCTGATCGAACGCTCTGCCATGAGCGGCAGACTCAAGAAGGAGCTTTCGGAAGAAGAGTATCGCAAAGCGATGAGCCAGTGGGATGCCGAGCATCCCATGCCGCCGGGCACGGTCCACGACGTGGTTGACCACATCGACCATATCGTGCGGGTGGCCGGCATCGATCACGCCGGCCTGGGCTCCGACTTCGACGGCGTTCCCAAACTGCCCCTGCAGCTGGAGGACGTCTCGGCGTATCCGGTGATCACGCAGGAACTGCTGAATCGCGGGTACACCGAATTGGAGATCCGCAAGATCCTGAACGGCAACATTCTGCGGGTGATGGAGTGTGTCGAGCGGGTTGCCAGCCAGCTTTCCTCCACCGCTCCGCCCCCCCTCCCCCCCCCTTGACCGGCGCTCTCCCCTGCTTTGCCGGGCGTCTCCGGCGGTCCGCTGTGGTAGTTGCCCGCAGTCTATGTTAGAAAAATGACGCACTTTGCTGCACGGTCTGCGGCCTGCGGGGTTCTCGGCCTCGATGCGGCCGCGCAGTGACGGAAGACATGGAATTCTGGATCACCCGCCCCGGCTGGATCGGTCTGCCGGGGCGGCGATTCGCGCTGGATGCGCGCGGGAGCGAACTCATGAGCCACGTGGCTGAATCGTCCGAACTGTCCGGCTCGCGGTCGCCGATCACTCTGTTGTCGCGACTGGCGCTGATGATGTTCCTGCAGTATTTCGTCCAGGGAGCGTACCTGCCGATCGCGTCGGTGTACGTCGAGCGGGCCTTGGGATTCGACAGCGCACAGATCGGCTACTTCATCTCCGCTCTGGCGATCGGCCCGATTCTGGCCCCGTTCGTGCTCGGACAGATCGTGGATCGATTCTTCTCGACCGAACGCGTGATGGCTTTCTGCCACCTTGTCGGCGGTTTGCTGATGATCGCACTGTTCTTCGAGACGAGAGTCTGGCCGGTCATCATTCTCGGCACGGCCTACTCGGTTCTGTACGTGCCCACGATGATGCTGAGCAATTCCCTGGCATTCCGCCATCTGAGAGATCGGGACGTCGAATTCCCCAGGATCCGCATTTTCGGCACGCTGGGCTACATCGTCCCGGCCTACATCATCGAGTTCTGGTGGCTGCGCGGACTGCAGGGGGATCAATTGAACCATGCACGCGGGTTTGCCTTCGCGCTGTCCGGGATCGTCGGCATCGCGATGGCGGTTTACTGCATGAGTCTGCCCGGCACTCCCCCCGAACCCCGCCATCAGCGAAAGTACGCTCCTGGTGTCGTGATTTCCATGCTGGCCCAGCGCGATTTTCTGGTGCTGATCATCGTGAGTTTCTTTATCGCCATGGCCCACCAGTTCGTCGTGGCCTGGTACAGTCCGTTTGTGCGGGACATTCTGGACCAGGCGAAATTCGGTGCGTACGAGCAGAGCATCAGTTCGCTGGGGCAGATTTGCGAATTGGCCGTTCTGGCGTTCCTCGGGCTGTTGATTCGCCGCCTCGGCTACAAGGGAACGCTGCTGCTTGGTGCCACGGCCTACCTGGCACGTTGCCTGCTGTTTGCCGCCGTTTTCTATCTCGATCCGCCCTCGACCGGGAAACTGCTGCTCGCGGCCCTCGGACAGTCGCTGCACGGTTTCTGTTTCGGCTGCTTCTTTGCGGTGGGCTACATGTACGTGGACCGCATTGCGCCGCCGGATGCCAGGGGCAGCATGCAGACCCTTTACGGCACCTTCGTCGTGGCACTGGGCTTCTTTGCGGGCGGGGCCGTCAGCGGCCGTGTTGTGGAATTGCTCACCAGGCAGGTTGCCGGATCGCCGGTGCGGGACTGGACGCAGGTCTGGCTGAGCTGCGCTGCGCTCTGCGCTCTCTGCGTTGTCGCGCTGGCTCTGTTCTTTCCGCGCCGCTCGATCGACCAGCCGCAGGCCGCGTGAGTCACGGGAGTCGTCGGTGATGCCGGAATCCGGTTGACCGCGCGGATGGCCGCAGGACTGCGCTCGGGCGACTACGGCACAAAAGGAAACAGCCGTGCGCGGCTTTCCGCATCCAGCGGTCTGGCGTATTCGCTGATTTCGTAAGCTTCCGCCATTTCGATCGACTTGCCTCGGATCGGTCCGTAGTCGCGTACCAGGGCCTCGCGGAAACGATCTGCGATAGTCCGCAGGCGTGAGCCGAACCAGTGGCTCAGGAACCCCCGCCGCTGCTGCGCGTCGTCCGGCACCTGATCGAGGATGCCCAGGTTGTACGGCAGCCATTCGTAGACCTGGCAGGCATGACAATCCAGCATGCCGATGATGCCCGGGAACTGCGGGCCCACGTCCAGCACGATGTCGGCGCAGAACGGGTACGGACGCACGAAAAGGTCGACCATGTAGGCCACGACGGGATCTCGCCTCAATGCGGGAGTGTCGGGCGCGATCAGCGGCACGGTGACCATGTAGGAAGCGTCCTGGACCGCGAGCCCCACGGCTCGATGGTCCGGGTGGTAGTCGCAGGGTCGGTGGGTCAGCACCAGGTCGGGCTGAAATCGCCGGATCTCCTGGATGATGCGGTGACGCACTTCGAGCGTGGGCTGCAGTTGGCCGTCGGGAAAGCCCCAGATGTCGTACTCGATGCCGATCAGGCTGCGGACCGCGTCGGCCTCGGCCCGTCGCGCGGCGATCAACTGCTCGCGATCAAGGCGGTGATGGCCGGCCGAACCGTCGGTGACCGACACGACTTTCACATGATGGCCCGCGGCCAGGTACCGCAGCATCAGGCCGCCGGCGTGGAATTCCGCATCGTCGGGATGCGCGCCCAACACCAGAATCCGTAGTGACTCGCCTGCCATGTGCATCCTCGCAGCCTCGTGATTCGCGTGTCATTTTGCGGAAGCGAATTTCCGCCCTGTCCCGCCCCGCCGCTCCGGGAACCCCGTCTCCGCCGCTCCGGAAACGCAGTGCAACTCTTGGCATAGGCATTTGGGAAATTTCGCCGTTGCGATATGATACAACATCCTGCGGTTCTCGGGCGGGGTAGGCAGTTTCGTCGCAGGTCTCACCTTCACCCCATGTGCACTCTCATGAGGTGTCCATGCTCAAAGAAGCGGTCGATCGTTGGAGCGTCCACGACGCGAGTGAATTGTATGATGTGCCCCGCTGGGGCAAGGGCTACTTCAGCATCGGAGCCGACGGGCACCTGCGCGTCCATCCGGAGCGGCGTCCCGACCAATCGATCGACATGAAACAGCTGGTGGACCGGCTGCAGATGCGCGGCCTCGATCTGCCTATTCTGCTGCGGTTCAACGGGATTCTGAAGGACCGCCTTCAGGAGATCCACGCGGCATTTACCACGGCCATCAAGGACCATGACTACCGCGGCAAGTACTGCTGCGTGTACCCGGTCAAGGTGAATCAGCAGCGGCAGGTCGTGGAGAAAATCGTCGAGTTCGGTCGCAAGTTCGGCTTCGGACTCGAAGCAGGCAGCAAACCGGAACTGCTGGCGGTCGTGGCGATGACCGAGGCGGACACGCCGATCATCTGCAACGGGTTCAAGGACGCCGAATTCATCGAGATGGCGATGCTGGCTCAGAAGATCGGCCGCAAAGTCATTCCCGTGGTGGAGAAATACACGGAACTCGAAATGGTTCTGCATTACGCCGAGGTCGTCGGCGTGCGGCCGCAGATCGGAATGCGAGTCAAGCTCTCGTCGCGGGGTTCGGGACGCTGGCAGGCTTCGGGCGGGTTCCGGTCGAAGTTCGGGCTGACCGTGAGCGAGGTGCTGCGCGGTCTCGAAAAACTCCGCTCGCACGACATGGCCGATTGCTTCAAGCTGCTGCATTTTCATCTCGGCAGCCAGATCACGAACATCCGGCATATCAAAGCCGCGCTGATCGAGGCCGCGCGGATCTACGCGGATCTGTTCAAGCGGGGAGCTGGCCTGGAATATCTCGATGTGGGCGGCGGGCTGGGAGTGGATTACGACGGCTCGCAGACGAACTTCGAGTCCAGTGTCAATTACACGCTGCAGGAGTACGCCAACGACGTGGTGTACCACGTGCAGAATGTGTGCGACGAGTCCGAGATTCCGCACCCGATCATCCTGTCGGAAAGCGGCCGGGCGATCGCCGCCTACCACAGTGCGCTGATCTTCGGCGTGCTCGGGGTGTCGGAGCAGGGCAACGAGGAAGATGTGCCGGTGACGCTGAGCGACCAGGACGAACAGCCGCTGCACACCCTGCTGGAAACGTACAAGAACTTGAATGTCCGCAATCTGCTCGAGAGCTTCCACGATGCGCAGCAGGCGCTCGACATGGCGATGAGTCTGTTCGGCAGCGGATACATTTCGCTCGAGCAGCGGGGCATCGCCGAGCGACTGCTCTGGGCGATTTGCCGCAAAATCAACCGGCTCGTGGACGAACTGGAATACACGCCCGAGGAACTCGCCGGACTCGATCGCGTGCTGTCGGACACCTACTTCTGCAACTTCTCGCTCTTCCAGTCGATGCCCGACAGCTGGGCGATCAAACAGTTGTTCCCCGTCATGCCGATCCATCGGCTGAATGAACGTCCGTCCCGCCACGCGGTCATCGGCGATATCACGTGCGACAGCGACGGCAAGATCGACCAGTTCATCGACTTGCGGGATGTCAAACGGACTCTGCTGCTGCATCCGTTCGACGGGTCGCCGTATTACCTTGGAGCGTTTCTCATCGGAGCCTATCAGGAGATCCTCGGCGATCTGCACAACCTGTTCGGTGATACCAACACCGTTCATGTCGATATTCTCGACAACGGCGAAGTCGTGCTCGAGGCGATCGTCAAGGGAGATACGGTGACGGAAGTGCTGCAATACGTGCAGTTCAGCCACCAGGACCTGATTCACCGGCTGCAGACTGCGGTCGAAACCGCCGTGCAGCGAGGATTGCTCGACCACCGGGAGGCGGGCCGGTTCGTCAAGTTCTACGAGAGCGCGCTGAATGGCTATACGTATCTCGAAGAACCCGAACCCTGAGAAGTCTGGAGTCCGGAGTCCGGAGTCTGGAGGAAGACAAATGCCCCTCCGGCTACTGATTACCGCATTTTCATCCCGTGCAGCGGCCGTGACGGCTTGTGAGCGCACGCCCGGGACAAGGCTGCCGAGTCGTCATTCGTCGGCGTAAACCCGCGTGCTCTCTTCCTTGGTTACCGGCGTCGTGGAATCGTCGCTGGTCATCTGGATGCGCACAACGTGGTCGCCGGCTTTAGTGCCGCTTGCCTGAATCTGGTAGACCGCCTCGGCGTTCGGGGCGAGTTGAGGAAGCGCGTCGGTGGTTGCCTGTTGTCCCTGCACCGCCACACGGCTGGGGCCTTCGCCCGATACGGGGCTCATGCCGGCCGGGAAGACGGCAGTCAGCCGGACATTGGTGGCGGCTTTGGTGCCGCTGTTCACAACACGGACCTCGTAAACCGTTTCAGCTTGGACCTCGATCGGGTCCTGGACATCCGACACGCTGAACTGCAACTGCGTGACGCCCTCCACCACCGTGAGATGCTCGGCTTGATGGTTGAGTCCCATCTCCGCGCGTCCCTCGACCGAGAGCTTCTGTTCGCCGATTTCGATGGGCAGTGCGGTGATCTGCACCACTCCCTTCTGGCTCGGAGGCAGTTCGGGAACGGTCCACGATACCGAATGATTCTGGGTGTCGTATTGTCCCTGCTGATCGGCCTCCATGAATTTCAGGCCCTTCGGCAGGTAAGCAATCAGTTCAATGTCCTTTGCCGCAGCCGTTCCCGGATTGGCAACCGATACCTGGTAGGTCACCTGGCGTTCGAGGTATCGCCGCGCCGGTCCATTGACACCGACCTGAATCTGCGGGGCCAGGATCTCGACCTGCAGCTGATGCTCGGCGGTCAGTCCGCCATCCGCACGCACCCGCAGGATGTTGGTCAGCACGCCCGGTCCGTCCGCTGCAAGCGGAAGCTCGAGTTTGCGGGTTTCGTTGGGCTGAAGTGTGCCGACATCGTATTCGAGCTCTTTGCCGGCCGGGTGCACGAGCCCCGGGGGGACGTCTTCTTCCAGGATGACGTTCTTTGCCGCTCCGCTGCCCGGATTGGAGATTTCAATTGACAGAACCACGTTGTCGCCGATCATCACCTTGGCGGGAGCCGTGTGACGGACGGCAAGTTGCGGTTTTGTGCAGAGCGATTTCGCCGACGCCTGCGAGTGGAAGGAGACCTCGGCCACGCTTCCAATCTCGCCTTCCGTTTCGGGAATCAACTCCATGGCGACGGTGACTTCGTCGTTGGGTTTGAGCGTGCCCAGTTGCCAGACGACCGATCCGTTCGGCGAAGTCGTGCCCTGCGGTGATGTGCTCACGAGACGCGTTCCTTTCGGAACGTGATCCGTGACGAGAACGTTGTTTGCCGAGACGGCGCCGACGTTGCGAACGACAGTCTGGAATGTCGCGGCGGCGCCGACTTGGATTTCTCCCGGGGCGATCTTCTCCAGCGACAGCGCCGGAGTCTGCTCGCCTTCCAGTTCCTTCGGCCCGGGCGTGGGCGAACCGCCGCCCGAATCCGGCAAGGCCTGTCCGCTCGCCGCGAAACTGCCTGCGGGGCTCGATGCGCGATTTGTCCCGAGTGACGACGGAGGTTCGCTTGCCGCTGAAAGGCTGTTGGACTCACGACCGGGCAGCGACCGTGCCGACGCCGCAGGCGACTGAGCGGGACTCATATTTGCTGGGACTTCCGGCGGAGCGGCAGCGGCAGCCGCAGCAATAGGGGCTGCGACAAGCGGAGCTGCTGTTGCGGGATCGGGCGGCGCAAGGCCTGAAGCGGCGGGCGCCGCCGGATCTTCCGTGGCCGGAATCGCTGCATCGGGCGAAGTGGATGCATTGTTCGGTGGTTCCGGGACCTGCGGCAGGCCGGTTGCAGGAGCCTCCGGAGCCGCAGGTGAGGCTTCGCCTGCGGGACTTGCTGCCGATCCTGATTCGGCCGGATTTGCTGAAGCAACTGCTCCAGGTGACGCTTCGGGGACGCCGGCATCTGGGGATGTCGGTCCGCCGAATGGGACGAATGCACTGGGGGGCTGGGGCGGCGCGTCGCCGACCCGGTTGGCTTGATTATCGCTGATCGTCGCACCAGCCTGCGTCACCGGTTCGGCTGTGACCGGCGGCTGGAATCGGCCGGGGGAAGCATTCTCCGCCCGAAGGTCGGCCAGATCGCTGGCAGCGGCCGGAATCGGTTTGAACGGCTCTGCCGCAGACGGCGCCTGAGCCTGCGGCACTTCGCCCGCCGGCTTGCCCGGGTCGGCCTCGCCCGTTTGCGCAGTGCCGGCCATCGCCAGCGATGGGGCGCCGCCGCGTTTCATCCAATAGACTCCGCCACCGGAAAAGACGGTCAACAACGAACCGCCAACAGCCAGACTCAGCCAGAGTTTCTTGTTCATGATTTTGCTTCCGGCGCGTCGCCAAAACGGCGCATCAGGCAGATCCGAAGAGAGTTCCACGCTGTCTTCCGTTGCTCGAGAAGACGCTGCCCGAGCGGTGCCTCGAACCGTGGAAGGAGTCTCGCGGTGATCCATTGCCTGCTCGAATTTGACAACGGGCGCCGCAGATCAGGACGCTCGCCTGCCCTCCTGACATTGGCGTCCCTGGTGGCATCTATCAGCAAAAAACGCCATGAGGACGCGGCACGACCGACTGCTCGGAAGAAACCGCCAAGCCGCTTGCGCGCTGGACATTTCCAGGGCGGGGTTGGTACCAGAAAAGAGTTGTCGGCGGAAGATCAGTTCGCGTTTGGCCGGGCAGGATGGGTGATTTGCGAGGAATGGGTTTGGCGTCGGAGTGCCGTACGCAGATTGCAGCGCCGCACGCAAATTACGGCACTGTGTGTCATGAGGGAGACACACGACGGCCGGCGGGATCTGCGGCAAGCAGCTCGCATCGCGCCCGACTCGCCTGGGACGGAAGAGGGCAATCCGAGCTATTTTGTGCGGGGTTTTCGGTTGGCTTTCTGCCGCCGCTGGTCTTGTGACGGAACCGTGATTTGTTTGGATGAGGTGATTTCGATGCTGCGCGCGAGTATCTGCCCCTGCCCTCCCGGCGCTCGAAATCCGTCAATTTTCACGTCGTCACCCACTTGAGCCAGCCGGTAATCCGCCTGTTCGAGTTGCACCCGGGCATCGGGTGCAAGCGGGATTTTGAAAGTTGACTTGCCTGCCACAAGCGTCAGGACCTGCTCTTTCACGGCTGCGACTCGTCCCACCACGGTGAAAGTCGGGCCACCCGCACCCGCGGGCTCGGTTTCGGTCAGCTTGCCTTCCGGCTTCTCGATGTTCTTTTCCGCGGGTCTTTCCGCGATCTTCTCAGCGGCCTTTCCGGCCAGCTTCTCTGCACGTTTTTCGGCAGTCCTTTCGGCCGATTTCTCGGCCGGCTTTTCCGTCTCCGCTTTGGTCCGTTCTCGGCCCTTGTCCTCGCCTGCTTCGGTCGCTCCGTCGGGGAATATTCCTGTTCGGGTCTGTTCGTTTGGAGCGATGACGCTGATTTCGTCTTCGGGGACTTGGGCTTTGCCTTCCGAGTCGAAGGCATTCGACAGTCTCACGAGCATTCCTTGCTGCAGTGCACCGCTTGTCGTCGTGGCGTGCAGCACGATCGCCGTGTACTCGTTGTACTGCACGAGAAACTGGTCGCCGCTTTCCTCGCGAATTCGCAGCAGGCCCGGAGCCATCTCCATGATCTTGCCGTTCGCCCGGACGGCCTGGTTCATTCCCATGAAGCCCTGGCCGGCGGCGCGATCCGCGGTCGCCAGAACGAGGGTCGAGCACAAAATCGCCAAGGTTTTCCAACGTTCCACGCAATTCGCCATGATTGTCATTCCCGCTCCAAGGGCCCTTGTTGCAGCATAGTTTACTGCAAGGTGCGAAGACAATCGGGCGACCGGGCCTCAGGTGTCAGGCCTTGGGGGCGGCGCGCTGTGCTGCCCGGTGCATTCGCGGAACGCGAAACGGGCGGTATGCAAGTGGCGACAAGTTGCCCTGCTGCAATTGGCTGGGGCCGGCCGAATCGCCGCGCGACGACGTCGTGCGGGGACCGTTGCCATGATTGCGCGTCGCAGTCACAATGCAGGCCATGACAGATCTCACCAAACGCATAACGGTGCCGGAGTTCGCGGCGAAGAAACGGCGGGGCGAAAAGCTGTGCATGCTGACGGCCTACGACTATTCGATGGCTGCTCTGCTTGATCGGTCCGGCGTCGATGCCGTACTCGTCGGCGATAGCCTGGGGATGGTCGTCCAGGGCAAATCCACGACGGTTCCGGTGACGCTGGACCAGATCATCTACCACGCCGAAATGGTGGTGCGCGCGGTGAGTCGGGCGTTGGTCGTCGTGGACATGCCGTTTCTCACCTGCAATGTCAGCGTCGAACGGTCGATCGAAAACGCCGGCCGGATCCTGCAGGAAACGGGTTGTCAGGCCGTGAAGCTCGAGGGTGGCGCAGAACAGGCGCAGGTGATCTCGGCGCTCGTGTCCGCGGGCATACCTGTGATGGCTCACGTAGGCCTGCGGCCGCAATACGTCCACGTAATGGGCGGCTATCGCGTGCAACGCGACGCGGAACAGCTGCTCCGCGATGCGAATGCGGCAGAAGCGGCTGGTGCTTTTTCTATTCTGCTGGAGTGCATTCCCGCGACGGTTGCAGCGAAAATCACCTCCACTTTGGCGATTCCGACCATCGGTATCGGAGCCGGAAAAGAGTGTGACGGCCAGGTCCTCGTGATCCACGACCTGCTCGGCCTGGGGGGCGGCTATTTGCCTCGTTTTGTGCGCCAGTACGCGGACCTGGGCAGCGCGGTGACGGAAGCTGTGGGGCGGTTTGCCGCGGATGTGCGCACCGGCCGGTTCCCCGGTCCTGCGGAGTCCTACGATTGAGCGCCTGCGGACTGCGTGCCGAGCGACTGTCAGCGGCAGCGGGCGGGGCGGGCGATGCCCAACTAAGGGGCTGTCTTCCGTTCGCCGTTCGGCAGGTGTGAAAACGCCGCCAGGGCCTCCTGATAGACCTGTTGCAGGGGGACGCCCTGCGCTGACGCGACCGATCGGCAGGATTCGTATTCCGGCGTGAATCGCACGGTTTCATCCCGCAGAGTGACCAGTTTTCCCTGGACTGAACCCCATCGCGTCACGACTTCGCAGGTCTGACGCGGCAGCACATGTCGATCTGCGTACCAGCGTCGAATTCCGATCGAGGACGTCTCGGCAAACACCAGGGATTCGAGACGCTCAATGTCTTCAGGACGGCAGAGGATGCTGAGCTTGACCCCGGGGCGGTTCTTTTTCATCTGGATTGCCGTCGTGTACACATCCAGAGCGCCGGCGTCGAGCAGTTGCTGCGTGCCGTGTCCGACGATCTCGGCGCTGACGTCGTCCAGATTGGTCTCGAGCACCCAGATGCGGTCCGACGGCACGGGATCCGCGGACTGGCCCACGATCACGCGGAGCAGATTGGCGTGTTCGGCAAAATCGCGACTGCCGGCGCCGTAGCCGATTGCTTCAATCGCAAGCGACGGCAAGTTGCCGAAGCGGCTGGCCAGTGTTGCTGCAATAGCGGCTCCTGTCGGAGTCGTCAGTTCGGCCGTGACGGACGAAGCAGCCAGGGGAATTCCCCGCAGCAGTTCTGCAGTGGCCGGTGCGGGAACTGCAACTCGCCCGTGTTCGATCGTGATGTAGCCGGAACCGGTCGGGATGGGAGAGCAGACGATCTCGTCGATGCCGAGCAGGTCGAGCCCGATTGCGCAGCCCACAATGTCTGCGATCGAATCGACGGCCCCGACTTCGTGGAAATGGACTTTTTCCATCGTGGTGCCGTGCACGTGCGCCTCGGCTGCCGCGAGCCGCTCGAAGACCCGACGGGCCATGTCCTTCTGGCGTTCGTTCAGGCGGCTGCCGTCGATCATCCGCGTGATATGGTGCAGGTGTCTGTGGGCCTTTTCGTCAGCCGCCTCGACGTGAATTTTCAAACCGCGGAAGCCCCGCCGTTTCACGTTTTCGGCTCGAAGGCGGCAGGCCGGCAGTCCGAGCGAGTCGATGCCGCCCTGGATCTCGTTCAGATCCGCACCGGCATCCACGAGGGCGCCGAGGGTCATGTCTCCGCTGATGCCGCTCGAACAGTCGAAGTACAGAATCTTCATGGTGTCGCGCTACCTGATCGGGTCCGAGGCTGTTTTTCGGGGGACGCCGGGCGACGTGCCCGGCCAGCTTGCGTTACAATCTCGCAAGCTGGGTGCCGGCACACAAGGTGGTTTTGGGCCTGGACTGGGCGCCGAGGACTTTTTTGCCGACAACATGTGAACTGTGGTCGAGAGATTGCCGAAATCAGCATGTTGATCCTTGACCCGATCGGAATTTGCGCCGGACCCCTATCGCAGGGATCGTTGCGGCGGAGCGGTCGGGTTGTTGTCCTCGGTCATGTTGATCGCACCGTCAAAGTCGCCTTGACAACCGCTGTCGAGGCGTTAACCTGATGAATTCTTTGGTCTTGAGAGCATTTAGTTGGATTGTTGGAAACGCTCATGCCGACGATTAACCAGCTTGTCCGCCGGAACCGCAAAGCGCAACGTCGCTTCACGAAAGCACCTGTGTTGGATTCATGCCCTCAGAAGCAGGGTGTGTGTTTGCAGGTGCGCACCATGACGCCGAAGAAGCCGAACTCGGCGCTTCGGAAGATCACCCGCGTGCGTCTCTCGAACGGTAAGGAAGTTACCGTTTACATTCCGGGCGAAGGTCATAATCTGCAGGAGCACTCGATTGTGCTCGTGCGGGGTGGTCGTGTCCGCGACCTTCCCGGTGTCCGCTATCAGGTCGTGCGCGGTAGCCGTGATACGTTGGGTGTTGAGGGTCGCAAGCAGTCTCGAAGTCGGTACGGGGCGAAGAAGTCCTGATCGCTCTCGGGGGTGGTTTGGATCAATTGGCTGTGATATCTGCTGATGGCCGTCGATGGCAGGTTGGCAGTGTCGGCAGTTTGGAAATATCAGGTGGTTGGTGCCCGCGGTTCGGCAGGTTTGGTGTGTCAGCCGAAGCGGTCGGTGCGGGGATCTGAGGGAATTTTTCGGGAAACGGGACTATGGGTCGTATTACTTCCAGTGAGTCGCAACTCAAGCCGGATCCTCGCTATGGTTCGGTGCTTGCCAGCAAGTTCATCAATTGTTTGATGTGGGACGGCAAGAAGACGGTGGCCAGGTCGGTCTTCTACGACGCGCTGGACATCGTCCACAAGAAGATTCCGGACAAGAGCCCGATTGATGTCTTCCACACGGCTCTTGAAAATGTGAAGCCGCACATTGAAGTGCGGTCGAAACGCGTGGGTGGTGCTGCGTATCAGGTGCCAATGCAGGTGAATCGCAAGCGTCAGCAGTCGTTGGCGATTCGCTGGGTGTTGATGGCCGTGCGCGAAAAGAAGGGGCGGCCGACGTGCGACAAGCTCGCCGAAGAATTGGTTGCCGCGTTCAATCGTGAAGGCGCTGCCATGACCCGCCGCGACAATGTGCACCGCATGGCTGATGCGAACAAGGCGTTTGCCCACTTTGCGTGGTAGTCTTTGAAGCAGATTTTCGCCGCGCTGGTTAGATTCCGGACGCGGCGTTTCTTTTGCGCGACGAGTGGTCTGGCTGCCCGTTTCGCAGGTGGTCGGTAGGTGTCGGAATTCGTTGACGCGGCGAATGGTGACGCGGTATCTGTGCGCGGGTTCGCGTCGGGTTGCTGAGTGCTTGGTCAGCGTTGCGGAGTGAAGGTGTCGGCATGGTGCGCCGCATCGAAAACCTCAGAAATATCGGCATTATCGCTCATATCGACGCGGGGAAGACCACGTTGACGGAGCGGATGCTGTTCTACAGCGGCGCCAAGCACCGTGTCGGAGAGGTCGACAAGGGAACGACGGAGACCGACTGCGACCCCGAAGAGCAGGAGCGTGGAATCACGATTTATGCGGCCTGCGTCACATTCGACTGGCGGGACGTGCATATCAACCTGCTCGATACGCCGGGGCATGTCGACTTCACGGCTGAGGTCGAGCGCTGCCTGCGGGTGCTGGACGGCGCGGTTGTGGTGTTCAGCGCCCGCGAAGGCGTCGAGGCACAAAGTGAGACGGTTTGGCGCCAGGCCGACAGTTACAAAGTGCCGCGACTGGCCTTCATCAACAAGCTCGATCGCGAAGGGGCTGATTTTCAGCGGGTCTTCGACGAGATGAAGGTCCGGCTGCACGCTAATCCGGTGGCGGTGCAGATTCCGGTCGGCAGCGGTCCGGCACACTTCGAGAATCCGTTCGTCGGAGTGATCGATCTCATCGAGATGAAGATGCTCGCCTTCGACAGCGAGGCAAACGCCAAGCAGGTTAGCGTCCAGGAGATTCCGGACTCGCTGCGAGACGATGCCGAGCTGTGGCGCGATGCGATGCTCGAGAAGTTGTATCCCTACAGCGACAAGCTGATGGAGCTTGCACTCCAGGAAGAGCCGATTCCGATCGCCCTGATTCGCGAGGTCCTGCGCTCGGCCACCCTGCACATGGCGGTTCAGCCGGTGTTCTGCGGCTCGGCTCTGCGGGGTATGGGCGTGCAGCCGGTTATGGACGCCGTGGACTACTATCTGCCGAGTCCGGCCGACATGCCGCCCGTGAGCGGCGTTGCCACGGACCGGAAGGGTCAGCCGGTGACCGAATTGCGGGCTCCGACGAGCGACGAGCCCTTCTGTGGATTGGTTTTCAAGGTGCTGCCGGCGAAAACAGGCGACTTGTCCTGGGTCCGCGTTTATTCGGGCGAACTCAAGGCAAACAGTCGGGCGTTGAATCCCGCCAAAGACAAGAAAGAAAATATATCGCAGTTGTGGCTGATCCACGCGACACGCAAGGAGCAGCAGGTGCCGCAGGTGGAGCCTGGCGACATCGTCGGGGTGATCGGCCTGCGGCACACGATCACGGGCGACACGCTTTGCGATCCCAAATCGCCGGTGGTGCTGGAGGCGATTCGATTCCCGGAGACTGTGATTTCCATCGCGATCGAACCGGAGACCACTGTCGAACGCAAGAAGTTGGGCGAAACGCTCGAGTTGTTGAAGCGTCAGGACCCCACGCTGGACGTTGTGCACGAGGAGACCGGGCAGACGCTGATTCGGGGCATGGGCGAATTGCACCTGGAAGTCGTGAAACACCGGCTGCTCCGGGAATTCAATTTGAACGTCAAGTTCCACAAGCCGCAGGTGAGCTATCGCGAAACGATCGCCCGCAGCGTCGAGGTGGCCGGGGAGTGCAATCGGCAGATTGCAGGCAAGCACCTGTTTGCACGGCTGAAGCTGCGGATGGAGCCTTGGGACACCAAAGGGGATCCGGTGCAGGTCGTCCTGGGGTGCTCCGAAGAGTCGATTCCCGGGGATTTTCTGGCGGCTGTAGTCGATGAGTTAAAAGCCAGGGGCGAAGGTGGCGGCTTGATTGCCGGGTTCCCGCTCATGAAATTGCGGGTAACGGTCACCGGTGGAGAGGCTCGCGACGGGGAATCGGACGAGAGTGCGTTTCGGATCGCTGCCAACGATGCGTTCAATCGGGCGCTGGACGAGGGTGGGCGAGTGCTGCTTGAGCCGATCATGAAACTCGACATCGTGACCCCGGACGACTACATGGGGGATTTTGTCGGGGATCTGCAGCAGCGCAGGGCGATTATCGCGAAAACTGACAATCGGGGCCGAATGACCGCGATCGAGGCGCACGCCCCCCTTCGTGAGCTGTTTGGGTACTCCAGTGCAATGCGGAGTCTGAGCCAGGGCCGGGCAAGTTGTTCGATCGAACCCCTAAAATATGCACCAGCGCCCCCAGATGTGGCGAGAGAATACGAAATGTGAGGGGTTCTTAACTGATCGCCCAGATTTTGGGGGATTTTTCTGCCGCCCCTGGTCGATTGGGTGTTGACGGACCGAGACAGCATTTCTAAGATCGTTGGTTTCCAATATTTGGGAGCCGCCAGAGTAAGTAAGGCGAGAGAGTTGAAGTGTGCGGCCCGAAAGGGTCGGTACGACGGAAGGAGCAGTGTTTGTGGCAGGCCAGGAAGTAATCCGAATCCGGATGGAAGCTTACGATCACTCGATCTTGGATCAGAGTGCCCTGGAGATCGTGGACACCGCCAAGCGGACTCATTCTGAAGTGCATGGTCCGATCCCGTTGCCGACGCGGGTTGAGAAGTACACGGTTCTGGCAGGTCCGAATATTGACAAGAAGGCGCGGCAGCAGTTCGAAATCCGAACTCATAAGCGGCTGATCGACATCGTGCAGGCCACCGCCAAGACGATCGAGGCGTTGAATAAGCTGAGTTTGCCGGCTGGTGTCGATATCAAGATTAAGGCCTCCGCGCGTTAACATTCCTGCGAGCTCTTGGACTCTCCTAATTCTGCATATGTCATGGATGCCGTGCGGGTAAGCGGAAACGGTGTCTGTCACTGGTTTCTGTCTCCTGTAGGCGAGCGATAACGAGGTACAGATCGATGACGAAGGGCATACTCGGCCGAAAAGTCGGGATGACGCAAATCTATGACGAGTCGGGCAAGGTGATCCCGGTGACGGTGATCCAGGCCGGCCCGTGCCAGGTCCTTCAGGTCCGTACTGTCGATCGCGATGGCTATGAGGCGATTCAGTTAGGTTACGGCGACAAGCCTCGCCGTCTTGCTCGCCGCAGTGAGCGTGGTCATGTCGCCAAGCTTGCCAGCAAACGCAGTCGGGTTCGGGCGGCTGCTGGTGTGCAACTCCCGGCAAAGGCTGATTGCGAGCCGAAGCGGTTTATCCGCGAATTGCGCGGGCCGGTCGAGGGTTTTCAGGTTGGGCAGGTCCTTTCGGTGGATATGTTCAGCCCGGTTCTTGATCAGTTGCCGGCGATGCTGCGGGAGTTGGCTGAGAAGTTCAAGGTCGACGTGGCGAAGTCCAATTGGCAGGATACGCTGCATACGAAGCGGCCTGACGAATATCGGCAGGTGTTGGCGTCGATTGCTGTAGTCGACGTGACGGGCACAAGCAAAGGGCGTGGTTTTGCTGGTGTCATCAAGCGGCATCATTTCTCCGGTCAGCGTGCGACGCATGGTGTGAAGAAGGTGCATCGGCACGGTGGTAGTGTTGGTGCCAGTGCTGATCCGCATCACGTCTTCAAGGGCAAGCGAATGCCTGGTCACCTTGGGGCCAGTCGTGTCACGATTCGCAACATGCCGGTGGTGCGTGTTGATCTTGAGAATAATCTGATGCTTGTGCGCGGCGCGGTGCCCGGGCCGAATGGCGGCTTTGTCGTTGTTCGTGCTACCAACAAGGTAAGGTGATGGGCGTGCTGGTCGGCGTGATGTGAGGCCAGTTACCTGAGGGAATGTGATTAATATGGTCAGTTTGCCCATTTACGATCGAAGCGGAAATCAGGTCGGTCAGTACGAGATCGAGCTGGAGCAGTTGGCGAAGCGGATCAGCAAGCAATTGCTGCATGACGTGGTTGTGATGTATCAGGCCAATCAGCGTCAGGGTACGCACAAGACCAAGACCCGCAGTGAGGTCGCTGGTTCGACGAAGAAGATGTATCGCCAGAAGGGTACGGGCAACGCGCGTGCCGGTTCGCGTCGGTCCGGCGTACGCCGTGGCGGCGGGCACATGAAGACGATCGTTCCTCGTGACTATCGCATGCATCTGCCCCGCAAGGCGCTGCGTGTCGCGACCCGCATGGCGCTGGCCTCCAAGATTCTGGATGCCCAGGTCGTTGTGATTGACGAGCTGAGCTTTCAGAAGCCTGCGACGAAAGAAATGGTGGGAGTTCTCAAGGCGTTGAAGCTGGGTGAGGTTACCACCTTGGTGGCGACGGCTCAGCATGATTCGAACGTGTACTTGAGCGCAAGGAATATTGAGCGGGTCAGTGTTTCTCCCGTATCGGACTTGAATGCGTGGAGTGTGTTGCGTCCCAGTCGTTTGTTGATTACTCGCGCCGCGATGGACGCCATTCGTCAGAACGCGTCTCAGGGGCAATCCGCGGGTTCGGCAGGATGATTCGGATTCGGCGTTCGACGGGTGCGTAACAGGTACCGGGTCTAGCAGACAGGAAATGAACGATGGCGAAAGCTGCTGAACAAGCGCAGGCGCAGCCGGCCGCAACGAGCATGTTGAAGCCGTACCAGGTCATCCTTAGGCCGCTCGTGACGGAAAAGGGTGTGCATCGGTCGACTCGACAGAATCAATACGCGTTCGAGGTCAACTCGTTGGCGACGAAAGAGGACGTCAAGCGGGCGGTTGAGGAGTTGTTCGACGTCGTTGTGGAAAAGGTTCGAACGCAGAATCGCAAGGGAAAGCCGCGGCGCTACAAGTTCCGTTATGGCTATACCAAGAACTGGAAGAAGGCGCTGGTGACGCTGAGTTCGGAGCACCGGATCGACTTCTTTTAATGGAGTGGGCAGCGCCGGTTTGAGGATGCGGTTCAACGCAGGGATCGAAAGCAGCACGAAAGAAGTGGTATATGGGGATTCGACAATACCGACCGACATCGCCCGGGCGACGCAATGCGAGCGTCAGCGATTTTTCCGAGTTGACGCCCGGTGTGGTCCCCGAGAAGTCGCTGTTGCGGCCGCTTAAGAAGAAGGGCGGGCGGAATAATCAGGGCAAGATCACGACGCGCCATCGTGGCGGCGGACACAAGCGGGCGTACCGCGTGATCGACTTCAGCCGCGAGAAGGACGGTGTTCCGGCTCGCGTGCATTCGATCGAGTACGATCCGAACCGGAGTGCACGAATTGCCCTGCTGCACTACGCGGACGGCGAAAAGCGGTATATCGTGGCGCCGGACGGACTGAAAGTCGGGGACCGGGTTGAGAGCGGGGCCGAGGCGCCGCCCAACGTCGGCAATTGCCTTCCTCTCCGGAAGATTCCGCTGGGCACGGCGGTTCACAACGTGGAGATGCTTCCTGGACGCGGGGCTCGGATTTGCCGCAGTGCCGGGACGAGTGCCACGTTGCTGGCTCGGGAAGCGAATTGGGCCCAGTTGAGCCTGCCGAGCGGTGAAATCCGGCGTGTGCCGGCGGCATGCCGGGCCACAATCGGAAAGGTAGGAAATTCGGACCACATGGCGGTCCAGTTGGGTAAGGCGGGCCGCAAGCGATGGCTGGGGCGGCGGCCCCACGTTCGCGGCACGGCGATGAACCCGATTGATCATCCGCACGGTGGTGGTGAAGGTCGTACGAAAGGCGGTCGTCATCCGGTCAGCCCGACCGGAAAGTTGGCCAAGGGTGGTCCGACGCGTAATCGTCGGAAGCCGTCCAACGCGTCGATCGTGCGTCGTCGTCGGTCGCGGCGGTATGGTCAGTTGCGGCTGCCCAAGAAGTAAAGCGAACGTTCAGGACTCGTAGGGCTACGGGAAAACAAGCTTCATGAGCAGGTCCACCAAGAAAGGTCCGTTCGTCGACGCAAAGCTGTATGCGAAGGTACAGAAGCAGCAGCAAGGCGGCGACAAGGAGCCCATCAAGACGTGGGCTCGTGCTTGCACGATCGTACCGGAATTTGTCGGAGTGACGTTCCTGGTGCACAACGGCAAGCAGCATGTCAAGTGTTTTGTGACGGAAGACATGGTCGGGCACAAGCTCGGCGAGTTTGCACCGACACGGGTCTTTCGAGGCCACGGCGGCAAGGGTAAGCGTTAGCGGTTCGGCGTCTGGTTGGATTGCCGCCGCGTGCGGATTGTCGCATGCGCGGTGAATCGAGCCAGGCTTGGAATGACGCGGCGCCGGATCTGCTTCAGGAGTCCGCGGAAGAGACAGACAAGGGTTGGGTTATGGCTTTCCAAGCCTCACATAAATTTGCTCGCATCAGCCCACGAAAGGTGCGGCCGTTGGCGGACATCATTCGCGGCATGTTCGCGGATGAGGCGCTGGCCGCATTGCGTTATCAGCCGCAGCGGGGCGCGCGGATGCTGGAAAAAGTCCTGCGCAGCGCTCTGGGCAACGCGCAGGATCCGGACCAGAATCCGGGCAAGTCGGTGCGTGTGGATCGGCTGGTGGTGATCGACGCACGGGTTGATGGCGGGCCAACCTTCAAGCGGATTCGTCCGCGTGCTCGAGGGATGGCGTTCGGGATTTTGCGGCGGATGTCGCACATCCACGTCACGTTGGAAGACATCAACGAGATTTAACCATGGGACAAAAAGTCAATCCGGTCGGGTTTCGCACGGGGGTCGTGAGAGGCTGGAAGAGCCGCTGGTTTGCTTCCAAGCAGGAGTTTTCAAATCTTCTCGTTGAAGATCTGAAGATCCGGAAGTACATCAAGGACCACCCGCAGAAGACGCAGTACCGAAATGCGGGGATCGACCGGATCGAGATCGAACGGACGCGGGATGAGGTCAAGGTCATTCTGCACGTAGCGCGGCCGGGGTTGATCATCGGCAAGAAGGGTCAAGAGGTCGAGTTGCTGCAGAACGAGCTGCAGAACCTGATTGGACGCCGTGTAAACCTGAAAATTGAGGAGATCGGTCGGCCGGAACTGCAGGCGCAGTTGGTGGCCGAGGATATTTCGCAGCAGTTGTCCAAGCGGGCGAGTTTCCGCCGCACCATGAAGCGCGCCATGGATCAAACCATGGACTCGGGTGCCAAGGGAATCAAGATTCGCCTGGCCGGGCGACTGGGCGGCTCCGAAATGGCACGTGTTGAAAAACAAATTTCCGGATCCATTCCGCTGAGTACACTGCGGGCGAAAATCGACTACGGTTTCACCGAAGCGATGACGCCGCAGGGACACATCGGGGTACAGGTCTGGATTAACCAGGGCATGTTTGAAGGAGAAGCCGACGATGGCTCTGATGCCGAAGCGGGTAAAGCATCGAAAAAGTCAAAGAAGGCGTATAAGAGGTAACGCCACCCGCGGCAACCGGGTTGTCTTTGGCGATTTCGGGCTCCAGGCGCTGCAAGGCGGTTGGATCAAGGCCCAGACGATCGAAGCCGGCCGTATTGCCGCGCAACAATACGTGCGAGGTGAAGGTCGATTGTACGTACGGGTGTTTCCGCACCGGTCCGTGACGTCGACGCCATTGGAAACACGTATGGGTAAGGGAAAAGGCGAGCCGGAGTTCTGGGTAGCCGTGGTAAAGCCCGGTACCGTTTTGTACGAGCTCGGCAATGTCAGCGAAGAACAGGCTCGGATCTGCTTTGCGCGGTTGGCCCACAAGATGCCGATCCGCGTGAGGTTTGTGCGACGCAGGCCTGCGTGAGACTTATTCGCTCCGGGCGGATTGTGTTCGGCCCGGACGTGGCGAGGGAAGGATAGCGATGAAAGCCAGTGAACTGCGAGAAATGAGCGATGAGCAGCTGCAGTTGACGCTCAAAGAAGCGTGCGAGCGGCTGTTCCGACTGCGGATTCAAGCCCAGACGGAACGGTTGGATGCGCCGAGCGAACTGCGTCATCATCGCCAGTTGATTGCCCGCATTCGGACGATTCAGCGCGAACGGTGCGGCCCCGAAGCGAAGTCAGGCGCCGGTGCGGCTGGGGCGGCCAATTCCTGAGGACATCCAGATCAGATTCGCGAATCATGCCCTGAGCTAGGTTCGCCAACAGAGAAACTGTTATGCCCAAGCGAGTTGCGATCGGAACTGTGACGAGTGACAAAATGCAGAAGACCCGTCGCGTAGAGATACCGCGGCTGGTTCGACACCCCAAGTACGGCAAGTACGTACGGCGGCGGACAATCTGCTACGTGCACGACGAGAACGGCACGTCGGCTCTGGGTGACAAGGTTGAGATCGTGGAGGCTCCCCCGCGTTCCAAGATGAAGCGATGGGAGTTGGTCCGGGTGGTTACCAAGAGCCGGGCGTCGGACGTGGCGGCGCTGACGGGCGGCGGCGAGGGTGAAGTCGACAGCGTGCCGACGCAGGAGTGAGTCCAACATGATTCAACAGGAAACACGGCTGAACGTAGCCGACAACACGGGTGCCAAGGAGGTGATGTGCATCAAGGTGCTGGGTGGATCGCGGCGTCGATTCGCTCACCTGGGTGACGTCATCATCTGCAGCGTGAAGAGCGTGATCCCGGGCAGTGAGATGAAGAAGAAGTCGGTGGTGCGTGCGGTGATCGTTCGCTGCAAGCAGCCGACCCGTCGCAGCGACGGAAGTTACATCCGGTTCGACAGCAATGCCGTGGTCATTGTTGACAACGACGGCAATCCTCGCGGCACGCGTATTTTCGGGGCCGTGGCGCGGGAGTTGCGCGAACGGAATTTCATGAAAATTGTCAGCCTCGCCAGCGAGGTGGTCTGATGTTGATCAAAGTTGACGACCAAGTTGAAGTGATTTGCGGCGACGACAACGGTGTGCGCGGGCGAGTGCTGGCGGTGCACCGGTCGGAGGGCACGTTGATTGTTGAAGGCGTCAATCGTGTGTACAAGCACGTGCGTCGCAGCCAGAAGAATCCGCAGGGCGGGCGGCTGTCGAAAGAGATGCCGATCAAGATCTCCAACGTGATGCTGATTTGCCCGCAGACTAACAAACCCACGCGTGTGGGTGTTCGATACCTGGCCGACGGAAGCAAGGAACGTTACTCGAAGCGCAGCGGCGCTTCGATGGGTCAAGTTGCTCCTCCCCGTGCCGCCTACGCGAAGAAATCGACATGATCCCGCGATTACAAGAGAAATACGAAAAGGAAATTCTGCCGGCGCTGGCTGAGAAGCTCGGTCGGCAGAACCGGCATTGTCTGCCTCGGCTGCAGTCCATCGTTGTGAACATGGGTGTGGGCAAGGCGATCCAGGACAAGAAGCACCTGGAGTCGGCCGTCGATGCGATGACCCAGATCACCGGCCAGAAGCCGGTGGTCACCAAGGCCCGCAAGTCAATCGCCAGCTTCCGGCTGCGCGAAGGGATGGCGATCGGCTGCAAGGTTACGTTGCGGCGGCAGCGGATGTATGAGTTTCTGGACCGGCTGATCGCGCTGGCTCTGCCGCGTGTGCGCGACTTCCGCGGTCTGAACCCGAACGGATTCGACGGGAACGGAAACTACAGCATCGGGCTGACGGAGCAGTTGGTGTTCCCTGAATTGAACCCGGACAAGTTCCCGGTGGTTCAGGGGATGAATATCACGTTCGTGACGAGCACCGGCAGCAACGACGAGGCCCGCGAGCTTCTGAGATTGTTCGGCGTGCCATTCCGGTCGGCCACCGAGGCCTCCGGGGCTGCCTGATCCGATACGTGTACGTTCCAATTCATGGGGAAGTCCAGCAGATCCGGGGTCGGAGTGCGGCGAACCCAACAGATAGGGAATTGTCGTGGCAAGTAAATCGAAAGTCGCAAAAGCGAGTCGGCCGCCGAAGTTCGCGACGCGGGCGCATCGCCGTTGCCGCGTTTGCGGTCGGCCGCGTGCCGTCTACCGGAAGTTCGGCATTTGCCGCATCTGTTTCCGCAAGTTCGCGGACCAGGGGCTGATTCCTGGCGTCCGAAAATCGAGCTGGTAGAGGGGACCCCAACCAAGATGATGACCGATCCGATTGCCGACATGTTGACGCAAATTCGCAACGCGGTTCGCGTCGAGCGGTCCCACGTGGAAATGCCTCTGTCGAAGGTCAAGCGAGGCCTCGCCGAGGTATTGAAGCGGGAAGGGTACATCTGGGACTGGAAAGAAGTCGCAGACGAGCCCGTGAGCCGTCTGCGGATCGAATTGAAATACGGGCCGAACGGTGAGCGGTTGATCCAGCGGATCCGCCGTGTCAGCAAGCCCGGACGCCGGGTTTACACCAGCGCCCGCGATCTGCGGCCGGTGCTGGACGGACTCGGTATTCAGATAATCAGCACGAGCCGCGGCGTGATCAGCGATCGTGAGGCCCGCCAGCGTAATCTCGGCGGCGAGGTACTCTGTCAGGTATGGTAAGTCAAATGGCCGTCGCCCCGCAGTGGCGGCCGCTCTGAAATACGTAGAGACCCAAGCCATGTCCCGTATCGGCAAGAAACCTGTCGCGATCCCGGCCGCCGTGAAAGTGGCGATCGAGGGGCGATGCATTACCGTCGAGGGCCCTCTCGGGAAGCTCGACTACGTACACCGTCCGGAAGTCGAGGTGCGGATCGACGAGCAGCCCAAGCAGATCGTCGTGAACCGCAGTTCGGACGAGCGTACGGCCCGTGCGTACCACGGACTGACCCGCGCGTTGCTGGCCTGCATGATCGAGGGTGTCACCAAGGGTTACGAAAAA
>CAIPEB010000698.1 GCA_903863885.1 uncultured Planctomycetaceae bacterium
GCGGACTTCGCGTCTCGGAGAGACGCGGCTACGTGGGCTCACCACGTGAACGGTTACCTTCCCGCGTTGCTCGCGGCCGCGAGGCGGTTCATGAAAACTTAGCGCAATACAAACGATGATTCATCCGGTCTTCACAAATACTTGACATTCGAAATGTATAACTCTTACAAGTTTCGTCTCACGGGCCGACAGTGCTGCAGCACGGTCCGTCCAAATGGAAATTCAAAGGTAAAGGGGGAAAGAAACGTGAAGATTCAAAGCAGTCGCGTGTCAAGCATTCGAGAGCGGGCTGGTTTTACGCTCGTGGAACTTCTGGTGGTCATTGCGATCATCGGCATCCTGGTGGCGCTGTTGCTGCCGGCGGTGCAGGCGGCGCGCGAAGCGTCGCGGCGGTCTCAGTGCTCCAACAACCTCAAGCAGATCGGTCTGGGCGTCCATAATTTCGAGTCGGGATACAAGAAGCTGCCGGCCTCGGGACAATGTGATTCGACGGGAAGCAGTTCGACGACCTACACGATTCACTCGACGGCCACGATGATCCTGCCGTACATCGAACAGCAGGCCGTGTACGATATGTTCGACGTGAAGTCGGATCCCTTGACCGCCTACGGCGCAACGTTCAATGGCATCGGATACGTGACATCTTCCGGGGCCGTGCTGCACAAGAGCGCCAAGGGCCTCGCGTATGACGATCCCGCCTGGCCGCAGGGGCAGGTGGCCGCAAAGACGGCGATCTCGACATTCGTTTGCCCGACGGTGCCGGTCGCTCCCAAGGCACGCGATCCGATTCACGGCTACGGCGCGTGGGACTATATGTTCATCGCGTTGACCGACGTGGATCTTCGAACGAGCTCGCCGACATTCAAGCAGCGTACTACGCCGACGGGTTCCGCAGCGTGGGTGTCGCAGGTGGTTGGCGGCATGCTCAATTGCGATGGCGCAACTTTCAGCAACGTTATCGACGGGACCAGCAATACCTTTCTGTGCGTAGAGGATGCCGGTCGATCGCATCCGTCCGTGGGACGATTCGGCGCGTTTTCCGCGCGTGTTTCACCCGTCCCGAGCCCTGCCGATTCGGTTCCCTACGGGACGCTCGCATCGAACAGCCCGAATGGACGCCGCGTCTTTGCCTGGGCCGATCCCGACGCGGTTACGAACGGCTTCTCCGGACCGAGCAATTCGACGGCGGACAAGACGGCTCGGTTGAACAACAGCAAGTCGCCTATCGGGGGGCCTGCCGAATGCCTCTGGTCCACGAATAACTGCGGACCGAATGACGAACCGTTTTCGTTCCACTCCGGCGGCGTGAACGTCGTCATGGGGGACGGCTCCGTCCGGTTCGTCGCGGACACGACTGACGCGCTCGTGCTGAAGGCGCTCTGCGGTGCAACGGACGGGCTTTCCGTGCAGCTCGACTGATGGCTCTTAATGTGGGTGCCGATTACACGGGGCGTGACGATCCATCACGCCCCGTGTGTCTTTTCGATGGGCAATGGTGGCCTCGAACGGATTCACTTCGAAAGGCGATCAGTAGTTCACTTGGAGCTGGAATCGGGCAACCTGACCCTCAAACTGCCCATAGTTCAGCGTATCGGCCGCGCTGCTGGGTCGCGTATTGGTGCGGTTCGCGATGAGATAACTCGAGGTGAACTCAACTTGCTTTGAAATCTGGTACTCGGCCCCGATATCCCATTCGTCGACGTGGCAGTACGGGGCGTTCAACTCGGATTTGTAGCCGCCTTGATAATACGTCCAGCGAAAGAACGGAAACCAGATGCCCCCGCGAGGCCCTTCCAGCCGAACCATGGACATGGCATAACCGCCGTACAAAGATCGGTCAACGATCGCCGTCTGGGTGTCGTTGAGGGCCGGGCCATGTCCGACGTTCCACTCGACTTGGAAACCGATCGGTTCCGGATACCACACAAAGGTCCCGCCAATTCGCTCATCCAGCCATCCTCGTCGGTTTCCCGTCTCGAGAGTTCCCGCAGGTCGGACCGCGGGTCCGATTCCCAGGGGAGATATGGGCCACGAAAGCACGGCGTAACGACCGCTGTAAGCCTGCACGCCAAGCTCCAGATGCTGACCATCGCCAAGCACCATCGGCAAAGTCAGGCGAGTCACCGTGTGCAGATGATCGTTTTGTTCCAACAGCGCCCCGCCTTGTCCGTTGTAAACTCCCAAGGCAAAAACACCGTAGTTGCCGGAGCCCTTGAGGCCTAAATCGAGCACTTCCTTGAAAAAGTCCTGAGCCGGTGTGGGAGTCCAGTAGAAGAACACGCCCAAATCGCGTTCATTGCGCAAAGCGCTATTCATCGAATCCGACCGGTCCAGCGGAATTCGATTGGAACTCGACTGCATGTTCTCCCAACCGTACGGCACCTTCGACAGCCCGGTGCGGAAACGGTAGACCTTCTCGGTGTCGATATACAAATCCGCGTACCAATCGCGAAGATGAGCGTAATACGTCGAGTCAACGATGTTAGGGATCGTTCCTGAGAAATCGGGCTGCAGATACACATACACGTGATCCGATATGTCACCCGCAAAAATCAGACGCGCTCGGCGAAGGTAGAACCCCTGATCTTCGCCGATGGACCGATCGCCTATGTAGTTCGGCGGCGCCGAGTCATCGGACTTGCAAGTGAGTTCATTGATGCGCAACTGGCTATAACCGCGGAGAGTGTACTTTTCGTACCACTTCTTCTCGCTGCTGTGGGATCCGCTGGCCGAGTGCGTTTGGTACGAGACGATATCAAGTTCCGGATCTCCCGCGTTCCGCCAATGCTCGCCCAACAGGCCAACGATATTTTCGCGCTCCTCGGATTCCATGGAGTCGCTCGCGGCAACCCGCTCCTGAAGAGCCGCAATCGTCGCCTCGGCCTCTTGAAGACGCAGTTGCACCGACTCCATTTGTTGGCGGTATTCACTTTCCCAGGAGCCGGCGTTTTCTTCGCCCCAGCGTGCGTCAATGGTTACGGGCGTGCTAGCAGGGTCCGGAGTTTCGGCATTCTGTGCCTGAACTGGGACAGCAAAGCATGCCAGCAGGAAAGCGGCGACGAGAGTTTGTTTTTCCGTGCGAGGCACTTGCTGGCCCCTCAATCAGGGATTGGCTGTAAAATCGTTACAGCAGTCACAATCGACGGGACTGGGTTAATCACTTTATTAGTTTCTTTCGAACCAAACTCGCCATCTTGTGTTCTGGCTGCCCGGTTTGCCCAATTCGCCTGTTTGATCAGACTTGGAGATGAGAGTTGCGACCTGTCACCAGCGCGAGCAAGCGAATACTCTGTAATAATCGATGCAATCGTCAGAGTTTGCCCGAATTGCCTCTGGTCCGAGGGGCGATCCGATTCGAGTTCAGATGCAGGGCGAACGTCGAGTCCGCCTGAAGTTCCAACGAGGGGATAATGAGCGGCATACTGCTTGTTCTGCTTTGCGCCGCTGCCTGCGGTGCCGAGTCGCAGGAATCGCGACTGCGGATCATCATCGAGACGGACGCCGGCGGAGATCCCGATGACGAGCAATCGCTGGTGCGATTTCTTGTTTACGCGAATGAGTTTGACGTCGAGGGGATCATCGCCAATCGCCCCGAGGCGCGCCTGGGCGAGAACGTCAATCCCGTGCGCGACGGGCTTGGGATCGTCCTCGCGCAAGTGCGTGCTTACGGACAATGTCACGCAAATCTCGTCCGACACGATCCGCGATATCCGACGGGCGAGCAACTTCTGGCTCGCACTGTGGCAGGCTACGACAACGTAGAAGACGGAGTGAATCTCGTTATACGAGCGGTGGACTCGCCGGACCCGCGACCGGTCTGGTTCTGCAATTGGGGAACAGATCGCGGCAGCGGCGAGAGTTGTTTGAAGCGGGCCTTGGATCGCGTGCGAAGCGAGCGCGGTGCGGAAGGATACGCGCGATTCAAGAATCGCGTGAGGCTCAGCTCTGCCGACAAGTTCGGTGATCACACCGGCGCGATCGCACCTCCGTTTCCGCTTTGGGTCGACACGTTCAGGCCGCCGCTGGACGGGAAGCGATGGTACCACCGTTTCTCGGCGTTGACGGCGCGGGCGGGCGGTTTCGATATCGAGCGTGACGTCCGCACCGGCCACGGACCGCTCGGTGCGCTTTATCCGACGAATACGGGCATGCCGCAGAAGGAAGGCGATACGATGTCGTTCCTTTATATCCTGCCCACGGGCATGAACGATCCCAATGAGCCCATGTGGGGAAGCTGGGCAGGTCGCTACGGTCCGAATGAAGAGTGTCCCGACAAACCGTATTTCTGGGCTAACCAGTCGGACAACTGGCAGGGCACGGTCAGTCGCGACAACACGCTCGCCCGCTGGGCGGTTGCTCTGCAGAATGACTTCCGCGCGAGGATGGACTGGTGTGTGGCCGACGAATATTCCAAGGCCAATCACGCGCCGGTCGCAGTCCTCAACGGTGATTGTTCAAGAGACATCCTGCACATGCGGGCCAGGCCCTGCGAGACCGTTCAGCTTTCCGCGCAAGGGTCTACCGACCCGGACGGCAACTCGCTGAAGACAACCTGGTTCGTCTACCCGGAGGCGGGCACACACACGAGCGGTGCATGGCTCGAGTCGCAGGCTGCCACGACACAATTTGTGGCGCCGCTGGTCAACCAACCATCGACAATCCACGTGATTCTGCAAATCGAGGACAACGGCACGCCCAGCCTGTTTGCATTTCGTCGCGCCGTCGTGAGCGTTGAACCGGGCAGCCGGTAGTATTTGCAGGGTGTGTAGAGCTCGCCAGCGTATGCCGTCTATTGTGCAAGACATCTTCGGCGAGCGCGGGCACACCAGGATGCGGCGTGATTCGGTTTCGGCGGACAATTAATATAACGTTCCTCCATTTGCACACATTCGCGGCCTCCTCGCAGCGCGACCGGCATGCTGGTGTGCCCGCGCTCGCGGTGACACTTTGCCGCGAAACAACGGTCGCCTTCGCGAGCTTGACACACCCTGCAGAGGCTTGCGCGTTACTCCTTCACGGCTTGATGATTTCGAACGGGATGGCTGGCAGCGGGCCATTGAAGGAGCGGAATTCGCGAGTCTTGCCTTCGCGGTTTGTGTCAGTTCGCTTCTGGAAAACGTTGACAATCAAATTGCCCCGCGTGCCGGGTTGGGCTTTTTCCGAATCGGCGCGGAATGTGAGCACAAGCGAGCGGTCCTGCCAGGCGAATTTGTCGATCGCGACTCCGGCGGGTGCATCGCTCAACTCGAACAGCGTGTCGCTCTGTCGGTTCGACCAGTTGCCGCGGACCTTCACTTCCGACATGCCTCCGATCGGGATTCTCGCCGGCAAGTCGCTTTCGATCGCAACCGGACTCTGGTAATTGCGACGGCCGTCAGGAGGCCGTTTCGGGAGGGTGGCACCGGCGCGAAATCGGCCGGTGTCGGCGACGACAAGCCGGAGTTGCTCGGCCGGCACCAGGTGCTTGTAAGCAAAGGCCTGCATCATGCTGTCGGACGCGACCGCCGCGTGTACTGCCTCGGAGCCGCCGATGACAGAGCGTCCTTCGAGAACAAGAGCGATCGGCTCGATCGCTGCCCACGCGGCGGCGCCCAGCGTTACGCGGACCTGATCCTGACCGGCAGGTATCTGCGCGCCGGTTAATATTACGCCTTCCGGGCAGTCCTTAATCGATAGAGCAATCTCGCCATCGAAGCCGTCCTTGCGCAACGCAAACACCGTGACCGGTGTGAGCCGCCAGGAACTGGCATTGATGCACGATGGGACGATGCGCAGGGCAAAGTCGGGCATGGGCTGACTGAGTCGCAGGCGGTAAGCGAATTCCGGGCCGCCCTGCTGCTGCGCGTCGCTCAGGCGGACGAAATACACTCCGTCTGCCGGCAGCACGAAGCTGATCAGCGAATCGGCCTGATGCGTGTTCATCGCATCACCCTTGTCTTCATGGTCGTCGTTGAAGACGAGCCGTTTGCCGGCCGAGTCGGTCAATTCGAGTGCCGAATCAATCGGAGAACCGAGGCGACGGGCAGCGATTTCCGCAATGACCTGCTGGCCGGCCTTGCCCTCAAACCGGAACACGTCGATGTCGCCCGGTTTGTCGACTCGGCCATTGATGATCAGGGGAAGTGTCACGGCCGACGCTTCGCCGGATTCGTTCGGTTCCTGCTCGAGGCATTCCGGGAGATTGTCGAGCGCGAACGGCATTGCGTTTGCGATCGAGCTTCGCTGGCTTGCCGCCAGGGAATACGCGCCCGGCGACTTGTTCCGGCCGTCGAAGGTTGCCTCCTGCTGCGGCAGGTTGTGCCCCGACAACTGCACCCTGGTCTGTTCGCCGGCGCGGCCGCCCAACGGAAAGATGCTCGTAAGGAACGGAATTTCGCCAATCGTGATGCGATACACGAAATCCGGCCGGCCGCGGTAGATGGCATCCTTGATCTCCACCACATAAGAACCGTCCGCCGGCACTTTGAAAACGAGGACCGGATCGGGCTGAAATCGGTAGTCGTCCTGGAAGGCGATTTCGCGGCCGGCGTCGTCAAACAGCGCCAATGTGGCTTGAAACCAGCCCGGCACTGCGTCGGGCAGATAGGGTATAAGCCGACGGGCAGCGACTGAGATGACCAGCATCTGGCCTTCTTTCGCTTCAAATCGATATCGGTCCGCATCGCCGGGAGTGAACCCGATTCCGAACCGCAGCGCATCCGGTTCGCGCGGGATGATCTGTCCATTGACCGTAGCAGGCACGGTGATATTCGTGGTCACCGTGGCCGGATAACGGGTGGGCGTGTTGTAGTCCTGGAATTCGGTGACCAGTTCCGGTTCCTGCTCGCGGAATTCAGGCAGGCTGCCTACGAGGAAACGAAGCGGGTTCGATACGCCGCGCGCCGACTCCAGACGCAACTCGCGAACGCCGGGTTCGGCGTCGGCGCTGATCGTCACCTCGACTTCGGCCGTTTCGCTGATAGCCGGTTGTGTCTGGCGCCGCTGCTGTGCGGCCATGTGCCGCGCGAGCTTACGCTGGATCTCCGCCATCTCGCGGCGGTTGGCCGGATCCTTCTGGTCCTTGCCCAGCAGCGTGAGCCGGTCTCGCATCGCTCTCACGTCCGTGTCAGTCAGCGGCTTGATCCCTTCGACGAGTTTCGCTTCGACACCGCTGCCCGAAACCGTAATTCGCCCGATATCGTTGATGTACTGGCCGCCGATGGTGACACGGAAGCTGGTATTCTGTTGGCCGCCGGCCGGAAATGCATATCCCAATCGCGGCAGATTCTCCTGCCCGATCGCCGCCGTTCCGCAGAGCAGCACGCTCACAAGCGGCCAGGCTTGCCAACGTCGGAGCAGGTTCATGCGATTCTCCGTCAAAGTACTTGTAGATTTGTCAAGCTCGCCGGCATACGCCGTCAAGTGCGCAGCACATGTTCGGCGAGCGCGGGCACACCGAGAACTTAATTAAGACATTACATAATCTCTTTGAGCCGTCCGGCCATCGGGATTCCATCCGCGGCAGCCGGAGTTACCGTCAGCGCCTGGCCGAGCGGATTAGGCAGCGGGCCATCCGGGTCGATGCCGAGTTGCTGGTAAATGCTGCCGAGCAGGTCGCAGGGATAGACGGGACGGTCCTTGACTTCTTCCCCTCGGGAGTCCGATGCGCCGACGACACGGCCTCCCTGGAAGCCGCCGCCGGCGACGACTGCGGAAAACACGTTGCCGAAATGGCCGCGACCGCCGTTCCACGGCGCCTGCCAGTCGATCTTCGGCGTGCGCCCGAACTCGCCGCACCACCAGACGACCGTCGAGTCGAGCAGTCCTCGTTCGGCAAGGTCCTCCAGCAGCGTGGCCAGGCCCTGGTCCAGTTCCGGGAGCTTCTGCTGCATGGCGCGGAAATTGTCAGTGTGCGTATCCCAGCCGCCGTAGTTGATGGTGATGTAGGGCACACCTCGTTCCACCAGGCGCCGAGCCGCGAGGCAGGTCTGACCGAACCGCAGCATCGCCGTCTCGCTCCACGTCGGGTGGCCGTACCGCGTGCGCAATTCGGGTTTTTCCCGCGAAAGATCGAACGCCTTGGCGCCGTCGCCGAGGATCATGTCGTACGCTTGTTCCTCCGACTCATAGAAAGCGGTCAGCGCGGGGTTGCCTTTGGCGGTGGCGCCGAGCGTGTCGAGTTTTCGGAGCAACTCGCGCCTGGCCTGCTGCTGTTGGTCGGTGACGCCCTGTGATGTGACGCCTTCGACCATAAACCGCTGCTGGGCCGGATCGCCGCCGGTGGCAAACGGCTGGCATCGCGGTCCGAGGAAGCCGGCCTCGGAGAAGCGGCCCTGGGTCTCGGTCAGCACGACATACGGCGGGATCATGCCCTTGTATCCCGCATCGAATCCCTTGAAGAGCGAGACCACGGCGCCGACGCACGGATAAACCAATCGATCGCCGGGACGCCGCCCGGTCTGCGTCAGGTACGACACCGTCTCATGGCCGTTGTTTCCGTGCGTCATGCTGCGGATGATCGAGAACTTGTCGGCCTGCTTGGCCAGCATGGGAAACAGCTGGCTGATACGTATTCCCTCCACGTTGGTCGAAATCGGCTTGTTCAACGGTCCGCAGTAGTCGTTGCCTGCCTCAGGTTTCGGATCAAAAGTGTCCAGGTGCGATGGGCCGCCGGCCGCCCAGATCTGGATGACCGACTTGGCCTTCCCGCCGAGCGCCGGCTGGGCCTCGCTGCCCATGGTCGGCGCGATCATCGCCGGGGGGCGGGCCATCAGCAAACCCGCCGCGCCGGCCAGACCTCGGGCCAGAGCATCGCGACGCGTCAAAGTGTGCGGAGATTGTGATTTGTTCATGATGCAGCCAGTTTCATTTCATGAGGGCATCGTGTGAGCCTTGCCCGATCAATGCCGATACGAAAACTCGGGGCAATTGACCAGAGCCCAGGCCAGGTCCCGCGCCGAACTTCCGCGCCCGCCGGTCTTGCTGTACGTGTCCAGAGTCTTCAGTTCTTCATCGGTGGGGAAACGGGAAAGGATGGTCAAGTAGAGTTGCGAGATGACTTCTTCGCGTTTCATGTCATTTGACCGCAGCAGAGGCTGCAGCTTCGGGCTCGTCTCGAACTTGCGGCGGATGTGGCTGGAGTTCAGCAGATGCAGTCGCTGCGATGCGGTGGGCCGGTTGTTGCGGTCCGACTCCAGGCCGGAATCGCGAGACGACCGGCCGAACTTTTCCAGAAACGGACTGGTGATGCTCGCGTCCGCCAACGCCACGGCACGCTGTGCTTCGGGCATGAACGTGAACGGCTCGGGAATGATGCTCGAGTACTGCTCCGTTGTCCCGGTGATCTGGCAAATCGCATCGATCATCACTTCGGCTTCGATGCGGCGCAGCGGATAGCATGCGAAGTTCTCTTCACCCTTGGGATCTTCCGTTGTCGAAATGTGCGAACGCTGATACGTCGACGAATTCAATACCAGCCGAACAAGGTGCTTTAGGTCATAGCCGGATGACACCAGTTCCAGCTCGAGATATGCGAGCAACTCGGGATTGCCGGGCGGGTTGTCCGGCCGCACGTCGTCCGGAGGATTGACGATGCCCCGCCCCAGCAGCCAGTACCAGACGCGGTTGGCCATGTTGCGGGCGAACCACTCGTTCTTCGGCGTTATCAGCCAATCGGCGAAGGCCGCACGAGGATCCCTGCCAGGTTCGAGTCGGGCCGGCGTGCCGTCCGGAAATACAGCGGCCTTCAACGTCCCGGTTGCCTCCTCAGAGGCGGCTTTGTCCTGATCAAAGAGGACGATCTCTTCCTTCCATTCAAGAGTTGGCTTGTAAGCGATCTGCGAGAAAAAAGGCGTCATGCCCGACCATCGCTCCTTGGGCCAGCTTGCCGGGCGAACTCCCATGAAAGTCAGTGCCACGGCCTGGGCCACTGCCTGCGGCTCGCGGCTCTGCATGGCCCGATAAAAGTTCACCTGAGGCTTGCGGAAGTTGCTGCCGCTGGCGGTGAGCATTTCCCTGGCGAATTTGTCGTAGGGCAGGTTCTCCCTGATGCAGGTTCGAATCCAGCGGTGGTAAGCCTGGACCGCGTTGGGCCAGAGGTTGATCGGGAATTCCGATTTCACTCGCAACAGATCGCACCATTTCATCGTCCAGTAGTCGACATACTGGTCGCGCTCCAGCAGTTGATCCACCAGCTTGCGGCGCTTGTCAGGGTCGTTGTCTCCCAGGAATTGCCGAGCCTCTTCGGGGGTGGGCAGCGTGCCGGTCACATCCAGGAACACTCGGCGCAGAAACACCGCATCGGAGCAGCTATTGGCCGGTGCGATGTTCAGCTGATTCAATCTGGACAGCACCAGTTCGTCGATGCGGCCCTGCAGTCTGAATTCGGAACTACTTTCGAACGGCGCGACGGGAGAGCCCGCATTGACCGCTCCGCCCATTGTTAATACGAGAGGCAAAACGACCGCCAAGATGTTTTTCATCTCGTGGATCCAGCTTGTTCCAAGAAAGATTCGATGGCTTATTACGCGACCCGACCGGGCCGTCAGAACGGGCGTGGATTCTAATCTAGACTCAGTTCCGCAGGGTATGTCAAGCTCGCCGGAGCTGCAGTTCAGACGTAAGGGGCCGGGCCGTCCGGCCCGGCGGGTTCGGCGTGGGGGGCGTCCGGATTGGCGGGGTGGGAGTCGTGAAGAAGCTGGCGGGCTTTGGCGAGTGCCCGGCGGCGGGCCTTTCCTTCCAGACTCA
>CAIPEB010000699.1 GCA_903863885.1 uncultured Planctomycetaceae bacterium
AGTGAATTCTACGACTAGCGGCGCGGCAGCCCTCTCCGAGCCTTCGGCCCGATTCTCCCAGAGGGAGAGTGAAGCATGAATCACGACGGTGCAGCCACTCCTAAACCGCACGAACTCCCAAGAGGAGAGTGAATTCGGGAACACGTTCTTAAGGTCACGGGTTGCTTCTCTGTTGCACTCCGTGAAGTGCGACCTTGGGCTGAGCGCGAAACGCGAGCGATTGACGCAACTGCTCGACGACTGCCCCGGGATCGCCGGGGTTCTTGCCCGCCAGCGTGATGAAGTGCAATGCCGGCGGTGAACTCTCGATCCCCACGCCGCCGGCACCCGCGCCAGGGGCAATACAGTGCAACGTCGGTGCTTCGGGAGTGATCGAAGCGAGCACGGTCGTGTCGTTGAATTTAAGTCCCCAATACGTATCTGGCACTTTGACCTGTGCGGGAACGCCATCGGCCTGACGGCCCACCGCGCCGCTTGCCCCGTTGGAAAACAAATAGCGACCGGGGGCCGGACCATCCGCGGCAAAGTTGGCCGGATCGTCAAAGTCCCAGTAGGCTTCGACGGGATTGTTCAACTCCACTTCCACCCACGAGACGCCGCCAAACAGGCTGATCGTCTTTCTCAATCCGGACGTATCGCGGCATTCGTATCGAACGAGCGCCGGGCCGTGCGCGAGACACTTCAATGCGTTATTTGTGTTGCGGTGCTCCCACGGCACGTCCGCGAAGCCAGACCAGTTTGTCTCTCCCGGCATCGTCATATCGCGATTTCCCAGCGACTTGACCTCCCAGCGGTAGAGATGGCCGCCTTCGGCGCCGAGCAGCAGTCGAACCTGGTCGTTCTCCATCCATACGGACTCCTTGTCGTTCTCGCGAGTCACAGCAGCTGTCGGCAGCGCGGCGGACTGGGCCGTGCCGAGATACACATGGATCCGAACTTCGGACTTCGCGTCCAGCAGGCCGGGAATCAGCAGGGCCAGTCGCTGTTGGCCCGGCTCGCTTGTCGGATCGAGCTGCGCCAGGATCTCCTGCGGATCCTTGCCGTCAGCCAGAAGAAAAGCACGAGCGTGATTGGTCTCGAGCGAGCCGAGATTCAGATCCAGTTCAATCGGCAACTCGCGTCGAGCCGTTTCGCCGGTGCTGACCACCAGTCCGACGCGGCGTTTGGCTGAAGCGTCCAGCCAAGGTCTGTCGGGCTCCAGCGCGGCGGCAACCGAAGAGGTCGCACGAGCGCGGCGACTCAAGATCTCGGGCAGCGCCAGTCCCGTTTCCTGTGGTTCGGCCAGTCGTTCCCGTGAGTTCAGCCGCCGCTCCGCATCATCGAGTCGGGCCAATAATGTTGCGTACTTTTTGTCGGCCGCCTCGTATCGCAGCATCGTCCAGTCGAGCGCGTACGGCTTGCTTTCACGTAGCCAGATTTCGCGGAACTGCCCGGCGAATTCCCGTTGGATGCGGCGGTTCTTCTCAACCAACACTCGCGCTTCGGCCAGGTACTTGCGGCTTTCCGGCGAATCGCCATCAAGCTGCTGACGGGCGTATGCTCGGTCATAGTCCTGCGCGGCCTGCAGTCCGTCGAGGGTGCGAGCGCCAATCCACTCCATGCGCCGCGCACCGAACAGAAACGCGTCGAGAAGCTCCCCGTTCGCGACGGCTTCCTTGCGGCACGCCTCCAGGTGTTCAATCGCCGGGCGTACGATGGCAAGCAGACGCTCGGCGGACTCTCTCGCCACATCCGGTTTTACTGTGAGAGGCGGGAAATCGTCCTGCCAGAACCGCCTGTTGTTCATGCCCAGCATGCCGGGCAGCGTATGGGTCTTGGCCAACAGTTCGATGGCCGAGCCGAAATGATCGCCAGGTTCGCCGAAAAGCACGGCGCCGATCCTTCGATTGAATGCGCCCGGATCGGTCGTCGAACCGGTCCACGCACACTCGGCTCCCCAGGCGTATGCGTGCCAGTTCACTGCGTTGTGCGATTCGCCGTCGTCCTCCCAAGTGGTGTTCAGCATGCCGATAGCGCCGAGTTTGATTCCGTCTCGCACGAAATTGCGGATATTGGTCGTCGCGACCTGAAAGTCGGGGAGAATGCGGCTCCAGTTGCTGGTGCCCGGGCACACGAAGAACTCGTAGCCTGACTTTTGAAAAGGAATGATCTGGTCTTCAAAACTGTCGCGGTCGCCGTAGCCCCACGTGAGCATCATCGTGTCCTTGGGGATCTGGTCGAGCTTGTCGGGATGCTGCAGGATGATGTCTCCCCACATCATCATCCGCTTCTTGTAGCGGTCGCGCAGAAGGTCGTGGATTCGGCGAATGTGCTGCACGTAGACTCCGCCGGCCCCGATCTTGTCCGCAAGTTCCTTGGACGGACCCTCGCCAAGTCCGAACGTTTCATCGCAACAGACATTGAAGAACGGCAGGGGCAGCAACGGGCAGACTTCCGAGTACATGTCGTCCAGCAGGCGGTACGAGCCTTCGTTGACAGGAGACAGTATCGACGCGTTTTCCCGCAGCGCAGCGTACGGTTCGAGACTCAGAATACGATCGAAATGCCCGAACGATTGCTGACTGCCCAGGATGTCGACGTGGTGGTTCTTCGCATGCGCCACGAGGTCTCGCAGCGTCGCGGGCGTCAGCGAACCGTCGGGCGGCCCGATCAGCGGATGTTTTTCGAACGCGTACTGGTACTCCATGTAATAGGTGAACAGATTCATTTTCAGAAACGCGCCGAGGGCGACTTCCATGTCGAGCGTCTCCGGTTTGGAACTCGGGCCTCGCGTCATGTCGTCCTGGAAACATCGCCATCGAAGCGCAGGCCAGTCGCGGATGGCCAGGCACGGAATCTCGTTTCCTCGACGGTTTGCGCGGATCAATTGGCACAAGGTCTGGTTCGCGTAGTAAAGACCTTCGACTCCCGCTCCGTAAGCGGTAATCGCATCGGGCGCGATGACCAGCGAGTAGTCTTCCGGCGTTGGAGCTTCGCGGATCACAGGGATCTCCTCGCAGGAATACGTGCCGGAGAAAATGCGGAAAGTCACGGCGTTTGTTTCAATCGGGCGAACTTCGGGCGCCGGGAGATGGGCACGCTCGAATTCCGCTCGAACTTGAGCGCCGAATCGTTCTGCGGCTGAGGTAGGTACTTCCATTACGAGGGGCCTGTCGAGCTTGAAACGCGTGTCGTACAGTTGAAGCTGCTTGGGAAACGGAATCAGTCTCAGATCACCGGCTTCGGCGCCGACCAGTCTTGCGGAAGCCGCGGCCAATAGAACGAGCGAAAGCAGAATCGAATTGCGGCGCATGAATAAGTCTCCCGGTGCAGGTTGTATTCTGCATGTAATACCATCCGTGGAAGGGAAATGACATGACAAGCGACGGAAATGCACTCGGCCGGCTCCAGCGCAGGATTCAAGTGGCGCGCGGATCGGCGGTGGGAGACGTCCGTTTCGTTAACGGTCAGATCGTCAACGTGTTCACTCGTCGCATTGAGCCGGGCAATATCGTCTGCGCCGACGGCTTCATTGCCGGCGTCGGTCCATTCGAGTGGCAGGCCGAGCGGACGATCGACCTGGAGGGGCGATTCGTATTGCCGGGGCTCGTTGATGCTCATATGCATCTCGAAAGCGCGTTGCTTTCGCCGTCCGAGCTGGCGCGGCTCGTCGTTCCGCAGGGCACTTCCGCGATCGTCTGCGACCCGCACGAAATTGGCAACGTGCTCGGGGTTCGCGGCATCGAGATGCTCCTTACGGCGAGCGAGCATCTCCCGTTGGAGTTGTTCTTCATGGCGCCGTCCTGTGTGCCTGCCGCAGCCTGGGAGCACTCGGGCGCGGTGCTTGGCGTGGCTGAGGTGGGCGAGTTATTGAAGCACGATCGCGTGCAGGGCCTGGCGGAAGTCATGGACTTTCCCGCTTTGCTCGGCGGAGATTCGAATGTGCTCCGCAAGGTACTGGCCGCAACGGATGCGGGAGCGGCAATTGACGGACACGCGCCCGGCTTGAGCGGACGCGACCTCGTGGCCTATGTTTCGGCCGGCATCCGCTCGGACCACGAGTCGACCACTGTGCAGGAGGCTCGCCATAAGGCCTCGCTGGGCATGCTGGTTCAAGTCAGGGAAGGATCGAGTGCGCGGAATCTGGAAACGCTCCTGCCGCTGATCGTTGCGGGAGAACTGGGAGACTGGTGTCTGGCGACGGACGACATCCACGCGGACGACCTGATCGAGCACGGCCACATCAACGGTCTGCTGTTGCGGGTTATCGCCGCGGGCGTTTCGCCGGCCGGCGCGGTGCGGCATGCGACGCTCGTTCCCGCGAGGCACTATGGCCTGAGTGATCGCGGGGCCATCGCGCCGGGGTATCGAGCGGATCTCGTGGTGATGGACAACTGGCAGCAGCGCAAACCCTGGCTGGTCGTCAATCAGGGTGACGTGGTCGCTCGGCAGGGAGAGTATGTTTCCCCCTCGCAGCCGCCGGAAATTCAGCGGGAGAATACGATCCGCATCGCGCTGCTGACGGAGAACGACTTTGTGTTTCGGCCGGCCGGCAGTTCCGTTGCCGCAATCGGCATAACGGATGGGCAGATCGTCACACATCGAAAAACCGTCGAAGTGGCGATGGAGGAAGGACGCTGGTCCTTCGATCCGCAGCGCGATGTGATGCTGGTCGCGAGCATCGAACGTCATCGAGCGTCAGGTCAGCGCGGTTTAGGGCTCGTCTCGGGCTTCGGTTTCAAGTCCCACGGCGCGATCGGTTCGTCGGTCGCACATGACTCGCACAACCTCGTGATTGCCGGTACGAATCCCGCCGACATGCTCGCCTGCTCGACGGCGATTGCCGAACTTGGTGGCGGCTGGGTGGTGGTGTCAGGTGGGAAGGTTATCGCGAGTTTGGCATTGCCGATCGCCGGGTTGCTATCCATAGAGAGTGCGGATACGGTGGCTCGGCACTTGTGCGAATTGCGGCACGCGGTCCTTCAATTCGGGTGTCCGCTATCCGATCCGTTCGGGATGTTGTCGTTTCTCGCTCTGTCGGTGATACCTGAGTTGCGAATTACGGATCGAGGAGTATTCGACGTGCTGGGGCAGCAGTTCCTGCAATCGTGAATAGTCCGTCGCTGATCGGTCGGTGGAGTTCATTGGCTCGTGCGAAAAAGTCTGGAGTCCGGAGTCCGGAGCGAATAGAAAATAGAACAAGGAGCGTCCGCTGAAGCAGCGTCAGATTCGTCGCGGAGCGACATTTGAAGGTAGACGTGGGTTTTAACCCACGGCGTCGAGTTGCCACCAACGCCGACTCGCGAGTCCCACGCGTGGACAAGCCACCCGTGCCACCCGACTACCGGCATCCGGCGTCAGCATCTTTATCCTGCATGGCGAAGGCCGTTGATGCCAACTCCGCAGAAATCCCTGTTTCAACGACAACTCGAAGCGTTACACTGCTGGCTGCTCCGGCCGTATCGGCGAGTTCAGTCAGCGAACGATAAACCAATACGAGAGCCAAGAAACATATCAATTTTGGGGAGGCCGCATCCATGAAACAGAATCTGACACGCCGCGGTTTTGTGCGACTGGCGGCAGCCGGTTCGGCTGCCATGTCATGGCTCGCCACCCGCCAGGCGCCGGCCGTCTTTGCGGCGGCAGATGACAAACCGGCACTTCTCGGCGGCCGCAAGGCTCACTCGGGCGGATGGCCGGGATGGCCCGAGTGGCGCGAGGCCTGGGAGCCGCGAGTTCTGGAAGTCCTGCGGAGCGGCGTGTGGTGCCGGTCCAGCGGCGGGCCGCAGGTTGCTGAATTCGAAACGGCCTACGCAAAGCTGCTGGGAGCGAAGCGGTGTCTTGCCACGGCGAGCGGCACAACGGCCTTGATCACTGCTTTGCACGTGATCGGTGTGGACGCCGGCGATGAGGTTATCGTTTCGCCGTATACGTTCAACGCGACCTACAACGCGATCCTGATGCACAAGGCATTGCCCGTATTCGCCGATACGGATCCTGCGACTTTGACCATGGATCCGGCCACGATCGAGAGCCGCATCACCGACCGGACTCGGGCCATCGTGCCGGTCCACATTTACGGCATGCCGTGTGACATGGATCCGATCAACGCGATTGCCAAGAAGCACAAACTCGGAGTTGTCGAGGACGCGTGCCAGGCATGGCTCGCGGAATACAAGGGCCGCATGTGCGGCACGCTTGCCGATATGGGCTGCTTCAGTTTCCAGAACTCGAAGCACATCCCGTCCGGCGAAGGCGGGGCTGTCACCGGCAACAGCGACGAACTGCTCGATCGATGTCATGCCTACCACAATTGCGGCCGCGCAACAGGCACGTTCCAGGGAGACGGGTGTTTCACGCGGGGCAGCAATTTCCGCATGCAGCATTTCCAGGCCGTAATCCTGCTGCAGCAGATCGAGAAACTCGTGAAGGAGACCGAAAAACGCCGCGCGAACGCCGACTACCTGGGCGCGGCGCTGAAGGAGATCCCCGGCATTGCACCGGCCAAGCTGCCGGAAAACAGCCGCGCTGTCTGGCATCTGTATCCGATGCGATACGACGCCGAGAAGTTCAACGGACTCCCGCTCGGGCGGTTTCTGCAGGCGCTTAATGCCGAAGGCGTGCACTGCGGCGACGGATACTCCGAGCAATACAACGACGGCATGCTCGATGAGGCCATCCAGTCGCCGGGCTACAAGCGCCTGTTCAGCGCCAAGCGGCTGAAGGATTACCGCGAGAGTTTCAAGGAACTGAAGGGCAACAAGCAGGTCTGCGATACGACCGCCGCCATCTTCCAGAACATGTTGCTGACCGATCGCGGCGCGATGGACAGCATCATCGAAGCGATCCGCAAGATCCACAAACACAGCGCGGCTCTGGCCAAAGGCTGATCGCGAAGAGCGGTTCCCGCAGATTCGAAATAGGAACGCCGCGCTGGAGACAAGTCCAGCGCGGCGTTTTTCGTCCGTGTCAATCTGTGCCCATCCGTGGCCTTTTCCGTCGGAACGGCAGTCGGATAGTTGTCTGTCTTGCTCCGGCCTCCTGTCACTTCAGCAAGCCGCGCAGGTAATCGATGCTGGCCTTGATGTTCTGGTCCGCTCCGTAGCATTCGATGGACAGGACGCCGTTCCAGTCGCTTTCCTTCAGGAACTGCACGCAGCGGCGGATGTTCTCGCTGTTCACGCCGCCGCCGATCGGCACTTCGCTGCAGGCGATACCCGTATCTTCACCTCGGACCGCGGCCGCAAGTTCTTTGCTGACGTCCTTGATGTGGGCGTGCGACACGTACTTGCGAAAACGCTTCAGGTAATCCAGCGGTTCATTGCCGGCGATGAAGGAATTTCCCGTGTCGAAGTTCATTCGCAGGAGTTCGGAATCGAAATGCTTGAACAGGCGCTCCATGAAGTCGCCGTTGTTCGTGTACGGACCGTGCGTCTCGATGTTGATCGTGACTCCATAGTCTTCGGCCCACGCCAGGCACTGCTGGTAGTTCATGCATGTGATGCGGAACACGTCTTCGTCACTGTATCCCGCCGTCTTTTGCGCACCGTCGGTCGTGTCCACGATGGGGCAGCCGATTTCAGCCGCGAAGCGGATCGCCTGCTGCACGTATTGAACGCCGAACACGGAACCCTCGGGGCCCATCATGGGATACGCGGCGTCGATCTGAGAGACCTTCAACCCGTGGGCGTCCAGATATTTCTTGAGCGCCCTGGGATTGGATTGCAGCGACGCCGACGGTTCGTAGCCCAGTCCGTGCACGAAATACTGGCCGTGAATGACGCCGAATTCGATATGCGAAAGCCCGTATTTCACTGCCGTCTTGACGGCCGCGTCCATGTTGCCGCTGAGCGCTCGCCAGTTGTCGGTGTGCATGCCGAGATGAATCATCGAAATCCTCCGCAGTGCGGGTGTGTAAGTGTGTGCGAAGCCTCGCCTCGGGTCGGAGCCCAAATTATCGGTTCTGACCGACGGAAGCAAGCTGGAGTGACTTAGTGCCGCGCGGCGGGCGGGATGAACTTGGAACGTGTTTGAAGAATCCAATTCACCCTCCTGCGTAGCGGTCGGGGAGGGTCTTCCGAACCAGTAGTGAAATCTGCGACGAGCGGCGCGGTAGCCGTCTCCGGGCCTTCGGCCCGACTCTCCCAGAGGGCTCGTTGTACTACACAAGTTAATTGCGCGAAAATTTTTTCTTCGAGCCTGGCCCGAAGGCATTCCAGGCGTTG
>CAIPEB010000700.1 GCA_903863885.1 uncultured Planctomycetaceae bacterium
CGATTTGCGATTCCGCCGATGAGCCGCCCTGATCCGAGTGTGGTGACGCAGCATGGGTGATTCTCCGTGAGCCGTGATGTGCCGGCACGAGACATTTCGACGCGCAGCGCGGCAAAGACCTTCCCCTCCGAAAACTCAATTGCTTTTCCGAGGGAAAACGGGCACGAAGATAATGAAAAATCCCGATAAAGTCGCAAGCCTTAATGCTGTAACAACTTCCGCGCAAATAGCCGGCGATCGGTCGCGAAAATCCACGGGCGTTGGGGATTCATCTGCACGAGTCGATCGCAATCCCATGTTGACACACACATCGTGTCACCAAGCGGTCGCTTTGGAAGTTGCTTGGCCGGTCGCCTCCCAGTTTGGCACCCTGTCGCCCACGGTGGCCTCACGTGGCGTTCGGTCGCGAGTTTCGAGCCCCCCCAGACGGGCCAACCTCTACGCCAAACGTGGCGGCGTGGGCGACGAAACGGGGGAGCATTTTGGTGCCCACTGATGTGGTGCGAGCCCTGTTTGTCACCGGTCGCTCGCGGCCGGCTGCTTGACGCCCCCGCCGTGCCTGCCACGACCGAAGTCCGGCCCGCCGACAGGCTCGAAAAACAAATGGTTAAAGAGATTCGCCGCGGGAAAGCTATTTGACCCCACGAGGATCGTCACGGATTGATCTCGCGTTAACGTGCTCGCAGTCGCCCTTCCCGTACGAGACGGTGTCGTTTTGCTCCATTCCAGGGCCCTTGTACCGCACACTCGCAACAACTAACTCGCACAAATCCCAGCGAGCCGGGAAATATTCAACGCGAAATCGTCCAAATACTCGTTATCTTTCTGGAAGCGTCCGCGCTCGATGCGATCGGGACGAAAGCCAACGAACCGCCAGATACTCCCGTCCGCGTCGGAAAATACCAGGCTCATCCAGCACCTCCCCACCCGCAACTCCCTCCGTAACGTGTCTTTCCATTTCTGGAGCGCTTAGGCTACGCATCTTACGCCCCCTGTAGCGAGAAAACCGCGATCAATGCAATCCTTGGCCTGACAATAGCAGTGGTCAACACGATAGAGCGCCGGCGAATCTCGTAGCCATCGGAGTCGAACGACCGCCCGCCCTGTTAGTCGCCTTCTTTTGCCGGCCTCGGTCGCTCCTCACTTCAGTTACACACCGTTACGCAGAGATTTTTTCTGAAACTGGCCACACTTTCACCGACGGGGTTGCCATCGGCAGGCAGCCCCACAAAAGAATTCCGCGAACCGGGAAGTTCACAGTAACCCCTACCGACTTTTCTGGCGCAAGCTGGCATAGGCACCCAACCACCGGCCAGTATTGCCGCACGCCCTGTCCGCCATTTCGCCGCGGAATGAGTGCACCGCACTCACGCCTCTCTCCTAACGATCTGACGTCATTGTCGATCCGGCACTTCTTTCGGCAGATATTCCGAAAGCAGTCTTGCATCACCAACCCACTTCATGCTACCCGCACAGGCAAGACACCACACATGCAACGCTTCCGATCTTACGGCTCATTTAATGACAAATCAAAGGAATCCCGTGAGTGACCTTGAATCCATACTCTCTGGGAAACGGTGTCCATAACGGCATGAACGGAGCCGTCTAGTCCTAGAACCAGCGAAGGCCTTGTGAAGTTTCTTCGCTGAATCACAAAAAAACTCGAAAACCATCGGCTTTTCCAGGGGTTTCATGGGGTAAC
>CAIPEB010000701.1 GCA_903863885.1 uncultured Planctomycetaceae bacterium
CCGGATGCCCGATGCCGGATGCCCGATGCCGGATGCCCGATGCCGGATGCCCGATGCCGGATGCCCGATGCCGGATGCCCGATGCCGGATGCCCGATGCCGTGGGTTGAAACCCACGTCTACCTTCGTGCCGTCGCTCCGCGACTCCAGACTCCAGACTCCAGACTCCAGACTCCAGACTCCAGACTCCTTCCCTCGCAAGAAGCGAACAACGGAGGCCGGAGCAGTTCAGGGAGCGCATCCCCGGACCTTTCCAGCCTCCGTTGCGCATGATTCGTGCGAGTCAGGCTCGGCTTACTTCTTGTATTCGGCGCCGAAGAATTCCTTGCTCGCCTTGACATCCGGCTTGATCGTCCGAGCGCCTTCCTTCCAGTTCGCCGGGCACACTTCGCCGTGCTTCTCGACAAACTGCAGAGCCTGCACCAGGCGCAGCGCCTCGTCCACGCTGCGGCCGAGCGGCAGGTCGTTGACGATCTGGTGACGGACCTTGCCGTCCTTGTCGATCAGGAACAGGCCGCGCAGCGCAATGGCGTCATTCAACAGAACGTCGTAGTCACGGGCAATGTTCTTGCTGAGATCAGCCACGAGCGGGTACTTGATGTCGCCCAGACCGCCCTCGTTACGCGGCACATTGCGCCAGGCGAGGTGCGTGAAATGGCTGTCCACCGAAACGCCGAGAACCTGCACGCCGAGCTTCTCGAATTCGGCGCACTTCTCGGAGAAAGCGATGATTTCCGTCGGGCAGACAAACGTGAAGTCGAGCGGATAGAAGAACAACACCACGTACTTGCCGCGATAATCGCTCAGGCTGATTTCCTTGAACGATCCGTCCGGCATAACGGCCTGCGCTTTGAAATTCGGAGCTTCCTTCGTGACGAGCACTGCCATGTCTGACCCTTTCTGTGACTGAGAACTTTCACTACTTCAAACCATCTTGAATAGGCCCAAATTAGCGGTTCAATCGGTGTTCCTGCAAGGGGCAGCGAGAACCTCGCACGAGACCGCCTCGCGGGGGGGATTGGCCGCGCATTCCCTTTTCCCGATCCGGCTTGTCACTCTAGAATTGGGGAGGTTTCTCCTGAGACTGACGCGACTGGGAGTCCTGCCATGAATCGATGGCCCATGGAGCGATCGGCCAGAAGGCGATTCGTGATCGTCGTCGCGCTGATCTGCCTGAGCAGCACGTTCTGCAGCGGCCAGCAGCAGGTAACGGTAACCGTGCCGCGGGTCGGCGTTCAGGACAGTTTTTACGAGAACTTCGGGGTCGGCTGGGGCGGCCGTTGGAGCGGGCCGGGCGGGCACGGCTTCTTCAACTGGGGACCGGGCGGCGTGCGTCCGCCCTTTGCACCCGGCTTCTCGCCATCCGGCGGATTCGGTTTCGGCCTCGGGGGATTCGGCCGCGGCGGAAGCGGATGGCTCGGTTTTTACGGCGCGGCGGGCAGCAGCCGCAGCATCGCCATGGACTCGGCCAGCCTGACGGTTCCCAACGGCGGCGTGGGCATGATCCAGGACGCGACCCTGCGGCCGTTCGTAACGGGCTTCGAGCCCGTCGTTGGCCAGTACGCCACGAGTCCGGTCGCCGAGAGGCTGATGCGGACCGGCGCGGGCGAGAATCCGACCTCGACAACGACTGCCGCCGCAGGCGATTCAAACAACGGTTCGCGATCCGGCCCGCCGCAGCGCCGAGTGACGGCCAGCAGCGCGGAACAGGGCGATATCAGCGTGAACGAAATCCGAAAGCAGAAGGAAACCAGCCGGGCCGCCGAGCAGCAGAAACAGGAACAGGAGTTGACCCGGTTGATCGCGGACGCAGTGGACGCGGAGCGAAACGGACGCTTCGGCGCCGCCCGAGTACGTTATCGCCAGGCGGCCGCACGCGCCGATGGAGACGCGAAGCAGGAATTACTGCGGCGACTGCGGGCCCTCGAAGAAAAGTGAATTGCCGGCCACACGACTTCGCCTCACCCCGGCGGTCTGCCTCGATTGCCTCGCACGACAGATATTCCCACTGCACGGCAACGGAGAATCACTGTGGCACCCACCGTCAGGACGTCTGTTTCTCACACAAAGTCGAGCGACCAGCGGGAGCGGGTTCTTCGACCGGTGCGGCAGCACCGCTCTGGCTGGCGGTCCTTGCACCCCGTGCTATTTCGCATCCCCCGCGGCCCGTCTGCCGCGACGCTTGGAGCATCAGCGGCCGCGTTTGCGGTCATGCTCGCAGCGATGCTCGCAGCGGCGTGCGGCGAAGCCGCTGAATCGCTCTCGCGACAGGAGACTTTTCGCCAGGAACTCCAGCCGCTTCTGACAAAGTACTGTTTCGAGTGCCATGCGAAGGGAGTCGGCGAGGGGGACGTGCACCTGGACCGTTATGAAACCGTCGAGCAGATGCACCGCGCGCGGCCGGTGTGGACGAGGGTCCAGCAGAAGATCCGGAATGGCGAAATGCCGCCCTCCGATGCAGCCCAACCCGACGAGGCGGATCGAGGCCGCTTGTCCGGCACGATCGAGCGGTTGCTTGGCGGTATTGATTGTGCGACCGAGGCGAGACCGGGCCACACGACCCTGCGCCGTTTGAATCGGTCGGAATACCGCAACACGGTCCGCGACCTTTTCGACGTGGACTATGCGCCGGCGGACGATTTCCCGGCGGACGACGTCGGGTACGGGTTTGACAACATCGGCGACGTCCTGTCGCTGCCGCCGATCCTGCTGGAAAAGTACCTGGCCGCCGCGGAAGAAATCGCCGCCCGGATCAAGTTGCCGTCCCCCGTGCCTGCAACCGCCGACGAGGTACGGCCGGTATTGAAGGACGCGGCGACCCGCGCGTTTCGCAGACCGGTCGATGATGCGGAACTCGAACGCCTTGTGGAACTCGTCGAATCGGCCCGCAAAGAGAACCCCGGAAACAACGCCGAATCGCTGCGAATCGGCTTCGAGGCGATGCTCGTCTCGCCGCGTTTTCTGTTCCGCATCGAGCAGGCCCCCACGGCGGAAGAAAAGGTGCGGGTACTCGACGACTACGAGTTGGCCAGCCGCTTGTCTTACTTTCTCTGGAGCACCATGCCCGATGCGGAACTTCTGCAATTGGCCCGGCAGGACCGGCTGCACGGCGAGTCCGTGCTGCCGGCGCAGGTCGAGCGGATGCTCAAGTCGCCGCGATCGCAGGCGCTGGTCGAGAACTTCGCCGGCCAGTGGCTCGAACTGCGGAAGTTCGCGGAGGTCCAGGTCAGCCGCGAGACGTTTCCGGGGTTCGACGAGGAGCTGCGCGCTGCAATGCGCAAAGAGACGTTGTTGTTCTTCGAGCGGATATTGCGGGAGGATCGCAGTATCCAGGAGCTGTTGACCGCCGATTCGACCTTCCTGAATGAGCGACTGGCCAGGCACTACGGCATCAGCGGAGTCGAGGGGGAACAGTTCCGCGAAGTATCGCTGAAGGGAACGCCCCGGCTTGGCTTGCTGACGCAAGGCAGCGTATTGACGGTTACTTCCAATCCCACGCGCACTTCTCCGGTCAAACGCGGCAAGTGGATACTCGAGAACATTCTCGGCGAACCGCCGCCCCCTGCGCCTCCGAATGTCCCGAAACTGGACGACCAGACGCCGGCCGCAAAGCAGGCATCGCTTCGCGAGCGAATGGAACAGCATCGGCGCGACCCGTCCTGCGCCTCATGCCACCGGTCGATGGACGGCCTCGGTTTTGCGCTCGAGAACTTCGATGCCGTCGGTTCCTGGCGGGCCAAGGATGGAACCTGGGACATCGACGCGTCGGGCGATCTGCCGTCGGGAGAGAAATTCAACGGTGCGGGCGAACTGATCGCCACGCTTTCCGGAGCGCGGCGCCAGCAGTTCCAGCGGTGCTTCATCGAAAAGCTGCTGACTTACTCGCTGGGGCGAGGCCTCGAATACTACGACGCATGCGCCGTGGACCGCATCGCGACAACGCTCAACCAACAAGACGACCGGTTCTCGACGCTGGTTCGTGAGATTGTCAACAGCGAGCCGTTTCGCAAACGGGATGCGGAATGAACGTGGGAAGTCGCGAAGGGTCAAGGCGGCGCAACGATGGACAGTCATCTTTTGTTCCGTGGAAGAATTGGTTGGTTGGTCGGCCTTCAGCGAGAGGCCAGTACGTCGTCACGCACGAAGGGCTTTTCGCGAAAAGCGACCATCACGAAATCAGCATTTTTTGAGATCACGACGGGAGCGGACGTATGAGCCTTCGGATTTCGCGTCGGACGGTTCTTCGAGGTCTGGGAACGGCGGTGGCTCTTCCCTGGCTGGAAGCCATGCGTCCCTTGTCGGCCGGAGCGGCGGACGCGGACAAGTTGCCCGTTCGCGCCGTGTTCCTGGAAGTACCCAACGGCGTGAACATGTCGGACTGGACGCCGGACGCAGAGGGGGACGGGTTTGCGCTGAAGCCGACGCTGGAGCCGTTGGCCCCTTTCCGGTCGCGCATGCTCGTCCTTTCGGGTCTGACGCTGGACGGCGCTCGGGCACACGGCGACGGAGGCGGCGATCACGCCCGCAGCTGCGCGGCTTTCCTGACCGGCGCTCACCCCAAGAAGACCTACGGCGCCGACATCCGCAACGGCGTCTCGGTCGACCAGTTCGCTGCGGCGAAGATCGGCGGGGCGACCCGCTTTCCCTCGCTGGAACTGGGAATTGACCGCGGTGCGCAGTCGGGCAATTGCGATTCGGGGTACAGCTGCGCCTACTCGGCCAACCTGTCATGGCGGACCGAGACCGCGCCGGTGGCCAAGGAGGTGGATCCGGCGGCCGTTTTCGATCGGCTGTTCGGAAGCGGCAGCAATTCGGAACAGGCCCAAGCCCGCATGCAGCGGAATCGCGGCCGCAAGAGCATTCTCGATTTCGCCGCGGAAGACGCCAGGCAGCTCAACGGCCAACTCGGCGCTGCGGATCGGCGCAAGCTGGATGAGTATCTCTACGCGGTGCGGGACGTGGAACGCCGACTGCAGGGAGAGGGCGGAAGTTCAACCGACCGCAAAACCGCAGTGGACTATCCTCGCCCTCAGGGAACGCCGCGCGAATTCGACGCGCACGTCAAACTGCTCTTCGACTTGATTGCCCTGGCCTTCCAGACGGACGCGACCCGCATCGTCACCTTTATGTACTGCAATGAGGGCAGCAATCGAAACTACCCGCAGATCGGAGTCAACGAAGGGCACCACGACCTGTCACATCACGGCAATGACGTGGAAAAGCAGGCCAAGATCAGCAAGATCGATCGATTCCACATCACGCTGTTCAGCCACCTCGTCGAGCAACTGAACAAAATCCAGGAACGCGATCAGCCGCTGCTGAGCAACTGCATGGTGATGTACGGCGCCGGCATCGGCGACGGCAACCGGCACAACCATGACGACCTGCCCATCATTCTGATCGGCAACGGCGGCGGAGCGATCCGCGGCGGACGTCATCTGCGATACCCGCAGAACACGCCGCTGACGAACCTCTATCTGAACATGCTGCAGGTGCTCGGAGCCGCCACCGACAAGTTCGGTGACAGCTCCGGGCCGCTTGATCGACTCGGCTAGTCGCTCGTTTGCCGCCGATTCGGGACGCGCAAGGCCCATACCGGGCTGCCGGCCCCGGGGTCAGCTGCCTTTACTTCGCCGCGCAATCGGACATGTCCGACTTGCCTGATTTGCGAGAAGCGTCCGAGGCCTCGGCCGCGACTGGCGTTTCCGCCGCTTCCGGAGCCTGCTGGCTCGCGTCCTGAGACAAGGCCACGCCGATCCAGCCATCGTTGATGGCGAACTGCGAGATCTTGACATCACTCCACTGCGGATCATCGGCAAGTTCACGATTCACGAGATTGATCGGGCGACTGCTGGAAAACACCTTGGAGAAAATGGCCCGCAACTGGATGTCGCGGTTTCCCACCAGTTCGATACCGCCATCGCGCACGAACCGGGCGTCCACGCGAGCCGAATCCGGAACATAGTAGGCCCGCACCGAGAAATTCCGCCACTCCGACCGCGGTCCGTTCTTCAGTTCGGCGATGCGGAGCGTCACGCCCATCCGGTTGTCGTCGCAGCGAACGCGGACCGCGTTCTTGCTGGCAAAGCGAATAACGATGTCGTCCGGAATGTCGTCGGGCAGCTTGAATTCCGACCGTTGAAACGCGTTGGCCAGATGCTGATACAACGACTTCACGTCGAATTGCTGTCCGTCCAGGTGCAACTGCTCGAGCGTGTTGTTCAGCGCCGTTTCGTGAATCTGAACGCTCATCAGGTTGTTCTTGGGCGGTTCGGGCCGCGGGGTGTGGGCGGCCAGTTGATCGTCCGACGCAAGTCGGTACCGCACGGTCAACTCATCCGTGGACGTCTGCATATCGAGCACCACGGGCTGCAGATTCAAGCCTCGCAGCGGCTTCAGCCAGTTCTTCTGGAATTCCTGCTCGGCATCCGCGATCTTGCTGTCAACCTCTTCGTTGATGCGGTTGCTGGCCATGTGGCGGAGCTTCGCCGCGGCGATCCAGCGGGCTTCTTCCGAATTGCGTTCGTGCTGCCCTACCGCGACGGCGCGGGCAACCCAGCCGAGAACCGGAACCGAATCGAAATTCGTTTCCACGCCGTTCAAGTCCATGTCCATATTGGCCCGGATGTCCGCCGAATCCGTGTGAACCCCCTGGCTATCGACGGTAATCAGCTTGCGGCCGGCGTACCGGGACCATCCGTTGCTGAAGAAGCGAGCGGGTCCGCGAGAAGCCGCAGTGCGGGAATTCACCGTGCCATCGACTTCAAGGCCCAGGTTCCATTTGTACTGGTCGGGAGTCAACACGACCCGCAGATGCGAAGCGTTGCGGCTGATGCCTCGAACCTGTGCTCCCAGCATGGTATCCCGCACCGGCTCGTCGGTCGTTACCGGACCGGGCAGCAGCCGATTCAGCAGCTCAGCGCTCACCGTGACGCGGAGGTTCGCGTTGCGATAATAGGTGTTCAGGCGATCGGCCAGTGCCTTGACGTCGTTCGATCGCGACCAGCGAATCACCTGGTAGTAGCGCGCCAGGTCGCCGGCACACGTCGCGGAGTTGGTCTCCTCATAAAGCTCGAGCGATTCCAGAATCTGCGAATAATCCACGGGTTCATCGACGCAACGGCTCAATGCGTCGGAGAAACCACTGAAGGATGCCTCCTGCATGAACGACGCCTGACTGTCGTCAAACTGCGGCGAGTGCAGGCGATTCAACACCGAACGAGCCAGGTGACGCTGCTTTTCGGGATCGCCCGCCTGCAGACAAAGCCGCAGCTCGTCCAGACACAGATACCGGCGCCATTGAGTCCCCAGTTGCGTGGTGCCGAGCCGCAGATCGACCACATCGAGCGTACGCGACAGTTCGCTGCTGTCCGACAACGACACCGTGTAGGTATCCGCGCCGCGCGCCACGATCTCGCGAACCTGCTTCCAAAGCGCGATGCGGCGAAGCATCGCGTAACGTGCCCGCAGCAAATGCGATTTGTAAGCGGCGGCTTCCGGCTTCTGAACAAACTGATCCACAGCCTTGGCAAGCGTCTCGAGATTGGTGAACTTCGCCTCGCAGGCGCCGGCATCCGAGCAGTCGGTGCCCAGCAAATCCTGAATGGCGGCCATCGTGGATTTTGCCCATTCACCGCAAGCCGACTCGTTCGACAAGTCTTCCAACTGCTTGATCAAAGCGCTGGGAAACGGCCACGCACTGTTCGTGGCATCAATCGCATCCGACGTCCGCTTCGACACAGGCTGCATGGTCACCTCGGGAAGCAACTCGTCCCGCGCTTCGTTTGACCGCAGCGGCGGCAGTGAAGCAAACCGCATCCCCGACTCAAACTCCGGAGGAGCCGGAAGCGCCGGAGGAGCAGGCATCGACTCCACGCGCCGCGTCACCTGCGGAGATACCGAAGCAACTTTGCCGGGAGCCATGAATTGATCGAGACGCGGCATCCCGTCCTGAACCGCATTCGCCTGCTGCTCTGCGTCGGTCGTATAATCTGCCAGTTCGGGGCCAAGGGCCCGGGGTCGTCCATCGTTCGGATTCCCCGACGAGCGCCACAATCGCGTCGCGAGTATCGCAAGGACGAATAGACACGTCACCACGGCTACGTAGGGCCAAACTGGCGTATTGATGGTCTGGCGACGCTGCATGCGATATCCTCCGTGCTATTCGAATCGACAACAGCTTTCGCTGGTGCCGACCCCTTGCGACTCCATTCTCCGACCTGCCCGCAACAACTCCTACGTCACGGGCCACGCCGGCTTCACTGGGCAGCGTTATCGCCAATTTCCGATGCTTTGCTAGCGTAATCGGCGCAAAACACAGCCATGCCCATCTAACAATCGGTCAATTGCGGCCTTGGAATTTGAATTTGATTGACAAAAGCAAAACACCAACCCGTTGTGCTTACAGCAATTAGGGTTACCGAGTTGACCGATTCCCAAAGCAACTCCGACAAGGCAATCTATACCGCCAAGCTGTCGAACCTTCCCACCGCACCGTAGGGGTGCACAGTCCGAATCGACGATTCAAATAGCCGTCGCAGCAGCAGGTGTCCGCCGGTCGTTCAGACTTCATTCAACGCGGTATCGTCGTGCTCATAGGCCGGCGCGCAGCAGCATAGAAAGCGGAGTGAACCGCGGCCCGAATTGGAGATCTGGTGAACGCGCCCGGGAGGAATCGCGATAGCATCGCCGGGAATGACCTTGCGGTACTCCTGGTCGATCAGCATTTCTCCCTCGCCTTCGAGAATGAAGTAGATCTCTTCCGTAACCCAATGCCTGTGCGGCGTGGTACTGGCCCCCTCCGGCAGAGTTGCTTCGGCCAGGCTCTGGTTCTTGATGCACGAGTTGCGGTGAGCCAGCAACTCGCGGATCTGCGATCCGTCCTTCGTGATAAACGCGGGCACGTCCTGGAGATTTCTGACATCCATCAGCGACTCAACTTTCGTGCTCTGACCGGGTGCGCCGCTCGCCGAGTGCAATCACGGCGGGAGGATAGTGACGCACGTCCCAGTTCCAGTCCGGCGGCAGGTCATCGGTCGAAAACCGCTCGTCGCACTCCACCACCAACAGACTCTCTTTGGGGGCACGATCCGAGAGACGACCGATCAAATCCAGCATCTCGTCACGTCGGGAGACGAAGAATTCGTACGGAGGGCACACAAAAACCAGCCACGGCCGGTCGGGCTCGGGCTCGATGGTCCGAGCATAAATGAACGCATCGCCGGAAATCAGACGGACTCGGTCGGCGAGGCCGAGGGCTTCTGCGTTTTCACGGATGACTCGGCAAGTGGGAAATCGCCGTTCGATCAGAATCGCGTTATCCGCCCCCCTGCTGAGGGACTCAAACGCCATCGCGCCGGTGCCGGCGAACAAATCGATGGCAAGTTTGCCTGCAACGGTCGGTCCCACGAGATTGAAAACCGCTTCCCGGACCCGATCCTTCATCGGGCGGGTGCCTAGATAGCCGTCGTATTCAAAGGTGCGACCTCGGAGTTGGCCGCCGATGACCCGCAACTTCGCGTCGCGGCGTCCAGAATCTGCGCCGCCGGAACCGTGGTGTTGCGTTGGCCGCCTTGCGGACATTGGCAATTATCTCCCTACCGTGCCTTTCGTTGCGAGTCGGTTTGGTTCATCATAGGCGTTTTCCGTCCCGGATGAACCGGACGAGGAATGGAATCGTAGTGAAACGTGCGGGATGCGCATCACGAAACGAGATCGGGAGTATCAGACATGCCCTGGATAAGCAACGCAATTCGGCATTTCGTCACTTCAGGAGCCGTTGTCGCCATGACGGCGGCCGGTTTGTCGGCGGCAGAGCCTGCACCGCCGAGTCCGCCTGCGGCAGCAGCCCCGGCGGCCCCCGAAGCCCCGAAGCCCGAAGCTCCAGCCCCGGCAGCGCCCGCTCCGGAAGCGCCCAAGCCAGAAGCTCCCGCACCGGCCCCAGCACCGGCCCCAGCACCGGCACCGGCACCTGCGCCGGAAACGCCAGCAGCCGCACCGGCGGCGAGCGGATCGCCGATCGAGCAGTTCGACGCGGCGATGCAGCAGTGGCGCGATACCCTCAAGCAGTTGCGGCAGTTGCAGGCGAATTTCAACACGGCTAAGGAAGCCGATGTCCCGAAGATCCGAGAGGATTTCAAGACGACGCTCGAGCAAGCGAGGCAGCTGATTCCGACGTTGCGTGATACGGGTGCTGCGGCTTACGTGGCGATCGCGAAGCAGGATCGGGATTCGGCCAAATTCCGCGACATCGAAGGCTTCCTGGTCAAGCTGCTGAGCGACGATGTGGCATCGGACCGATATGAAGAGGCGGATGCGTTGGCCAAAGCGATGATTGGTGCCGGCTGCGACGTGCGGATTGTTTACGACGCGGGGGGTCTGGCCGCCGTCTGCACGAACGACTTCGCAACGGCCGAAACCGACCTGAAGAAGGCGGAGCAGGAAGGCGCCCTTTCGGAAAAGGGCAAGGAAATCCTGTCGCAGCTGCCCGAGCTGAAGAAGGCCTGGGAGGACGAGCAGAAGATCCGCGAAAAGGAGGCCAAGGAAGACAACCTGCCTCGCGTCAAGATACAGACGTCCAAAGGCGACATTGTTGTTGAACTGTTCGAGAACGAAGCGCCGGATACCGTGGGCAACTTCATCAGCCTGGTCGAAAAGAAGTTCTATAACGGATTGACTTTCCATCGAGTGCTGAAGCAGTTCATGGCGCAGGGCGGCTGCCCGAGCGGGGACGGCACGGGCGGACCGGACTACAACATTTTCTGCGAGTGCTACAAGGACAACTATCGCCGTCACTTCCGCGGCTCGTTGAGCATGGCGCACGCGGGGCGTGACACGGGCGGATCGCAGTTCTTTCTGACGTTCGTCCCCACCACGCAGCTCAACGGCCGGCACACGGTGTTCGGACGAGTCATTGAGGGGATGGATGTGCTGGCGAAGCTCCAGCGGATCGACCCGGAAGACAAGGGTTCGAAGCCCGAGACCGACAAGATCCTCAGCATGGAAGTGCTTCGCAAGCGCGACCACGAGTACAAGCCGAGCAAGGTTCAGTAATACGATTGGCGAATGGGCACAGGCGAGTTCCGCTGCGATCTCGCCTGTGCCGGCAGCCTTCCCGCCGTTCCGGCCGGCCTCAGCCCGTTTTTCTGGTCGCAGCCCATCTCCATCCTGCGCCGGCGCATTTGTGCCCAGCGGATGCGCATTCTAGAATATCGCTGTATTGCCTTTCCGCGGTTGCGTGATGATCGCGCGCCCGTCGGCCGCAGTCGCGGCAAGATCCGCCTCGATCAAGATCATCTCACGCGTGGTCCGGCGAGAGGTTGCTGCCATGTTTGTGCGTCAAGGCGTTCTGGTTGTGACGGTGTATCTCCTTTTCGCGATGCTGATCAGCGCGGTCTCGATTGTCGCGTTCCAGCGTTATACGGCCTGGAGTGAGGGGGTCATTGCCTCGACGCAGACGGCCGGCGCAAACCGTTCGGACCATCGGCTGCGCGACGCGGAAGAGCTGCAGTCGGCCTATGCACCGGCGATGCTGAAACGGGCGGACGAGCGGCTGGCGCAGTTGCAGGCGATGCTCGACAAGACCTCGGAGTTGCTGCGGCAGAAGACCGATCTGTTGAACCAGCGCACGTCGGAAAACCGGGCACTGAAGGGGGATCTTGACGAAACGCTCAACTTTCTCGTGGACGCTCTGGATGCAGATCGGGCCGCCGACAATCCGTCGGGAGCCAAGACGCCGGCCGACAAGACTCAGGCAGTCGAGGAGCCTCGGCCTCGAGTTGCGTCTGACCGCGTGGAGAGCGAGTTGAAGTCGCTGCGGGACGACATGACAAAGGCCGACTTCCTCGAACAGGAACAGGCAGCCGAGCTCGAGCAGTTGAAAGACGAGCTGCTGCAGATGGAGGCCGAGGTAACCGCCGTACAGCGGCAGACGCAGAGCGAACTGGACGCACTGGCGGCCGAGCGAGATTCGCTGGTCGACGCCGCCACGCGGTCGCTCGTGAAATCCGGGGAAGCGGCCGTGCCGGCACTCACCGAGTTGCTGGCGAACGAACGCCCGGCAGTCCGAGCGTGGGCCGCATCGGTGCTCGGCGCGATGGGCCCTGTCGCCCAGGAAGCCGGCCCCGCACTGGCCAACTTGAAGTCCGATCCCGATGCGAATGTCCGTGCAGCCGCGCAAAGCGCGCTATCGCGGCTGACTGAACCCAAGCCGCGGTGAGCGAACGGTTCGAAGCAAAAAAATCGCCACGAGCGGGAGCTGTTGTTCCCACTCGTGGCAGTTCGCAATTGTCGCGTGCTCTGATCACCCCCCGGCCTGCGACAGCCGCGTCAACTCGCGTCAGACGATTCGACGACTGCGGCCCGCATCCGCCGGGGTGCGATTGAATCCCTGAAGCGGCTTAACCCTTGTACGGGTCGGTCACGCCGGGGATTGCGATCGGATAATTGCCGTCCGCGTCTTTCTGGACGGGGGCCGGTGCATCCCAGGCCAGCTGTTTCGGGAAAGTGTCCGCGCCCTGCTCAACGGCTTCGTCCCACTTCACGATCTTGCCCGAGTAGGTGGCCATGCGGCCGAGCACCGCGGTGAAGCTGCTGGTCGCGCCGAACCAACCTTCGTTGTACTTCTCGCCCTTGCGGATCGCGGCGATCAGGTCGATGTGTTCCTGGACGTACGGATTGGGGTTTTCGCCCTTGAAACGCCACTTTTCGCCCGCTTCGATCGTGTTGGCGCAGTTGGACGTTCCCTTGGTCCCGTGGGCCGCTTCCGAAACGTTGTTCCAGGTCCCGCCCATGTGACGGCACTGGCTGAACATCTTCGTGCCGTCCTTGTAGGTGAATTCCACAAAGTGTTCGTCGAAGATCTGGCCGGTGCCCTTGGCGTCGCCGATGTAACGTCGGATGCAGGCGCCCATGCCGTTGGCTTCGACGGGGTGGTCGTTCTTCACCCAGTTGCAGACGTCGAGGTTATGCACGTGCTGCTCGCAGATGTTGTCGCCGCTGAGCCACACGAAGTGGTACCAGTTGTTCACCTGGTACTGCATCTCGGTCATCCACGGTTCGCGGCCGCGATTCCAGATGCCGCTGCCGTTCCAGTACGCGCGGAGGAACGTGATGTCGCCGATCGCGCCGTCGTGAATGCGCTTGATCGTCTCCATGTATTCCTTCTGGTGGCGGCGTTGCAGACCGATACCGACGCGGAGTCCCTTCTCGTCCACGATCTTGTTGGATTCGACGAGGCTCTTGTAGCCCGGCGCATCGACACAGCACGGTTTTTCCATGAAGACGTGCTTGCCGGCCTTTACGGCTTCGGCGTACTGCTGCGGCTTGAAGCCCGGGGGCGTCGCGATAATGACCATGTCGCAGTCGCAGGCAATCGCCTTCTTGTAGGCGTCCAGTCCGGAGAATACGCGGTCTTCCGGCAGATCGACGCGTCCCGCCAGACCTTCTTCCTTGCGGAGACTTTCGGCCGCGCCTTTGGCGGTTTTCTCGAAGGCGTCGGCAACCGCGACCACCTTGACGCCCTTGTCCGCGTTCATGCAGTCGCGAATCGCACCCTGACCGCGACCGCCGCATCCGATCAGAACGACCTTCAACTCTTCACCTCCGGCTGCGTTCGCCGCGCGGGCAACGCCCAGGTGCGTTACCAGGGCAGCGCCAGCGCCCGCCGCCAGAGAACCTCGCAGAAAGTCGCGACGCGAAGTCGTTATCTTGGTGCTCATACTGTGATTACTCCCAACGATGACACTCGATCGACAGCCGGCAACAGTGCCCGCCATGACAGCCCACATTATGACGGGCCGGTGGGGTGCGGCAATAGCAGTGCAGCCGAGCGGGCTCCGACCGGCAATCCCTGTTGCGTCCCGTTTTGACCGGATTTGTCGAGTGGACATGCCCTCGGCCAGCCTGTATAAGGGGGGGCGATTATGCTCCATCCTGACCTGATCGACGAGAGGAAAACCCGGCCCAAGGTTGGCTGCCCGCCGAGGAGAAAACCATGCTCGAATCAATCATGTCCCTCCCTCCGGTTCCGCCCCCCGAAGCGCGTCACGTCCTGGTCGTCCACGTGCCGATCGGCGTGCTGCTGATCGCTCCGCTTTTCGTCGTGCTGGCCATGCTCTTTCGCCGCTGGTTCGGCTGGGCAGCCCTGGTCCTGCTCCTCGTCGGAACGACTGCGGCCTGGGCCGCCGTCTACACCGGCAGGGCCGCCAGAGACGTCGTGGAGGACGGCCCCCAGGCGATGTTCGATCTCATTGAGAAACACGAGGCACTGGCGATCCAGGCAAGCCAAGTGTTCATTGGATTGACCGTGGCATATGCCTTAATACTGCTGTTGTCCGTGTTCTCGCAGAATATCGCAAAGCTCAAGGTCTGGGTGCCGCTCAACCTTGTCTTTCTGGGTTGCCTTGGCCTCGCGATCCTGATGCTCTCCAACGCCGCTCACCAGGGTGGCTACCTGGTCCACGTCCATGGAGTGCACGCGGCACTCGGCGCCGAGACTCCCAATGCCGAGAAGTCTGAAGCCGACAAGCCGGCGGCCGAGCCGAGCACCGGGGAAGAAAAGCCAGCGCAAGCTGAAGCCGGCAAACCGGCCGACAACTCAACCGACAAGCCGGCCGAAGGAGAACCCGGTAAGCCGGCCGAACCGGCAAACCCGGCAGCGAGCGAACCTGCGGCCCCAGCAAAACCGGCCGAACCCGCCGGCGATGCGGCTCCGGCTGCGAAGTCGCCGTGACGGCATCGCACCGCCGCAAGCATTCAAGACCCGGCTTGATCACAGCGCCGTATTGGTGAAATACGGCGTCGGCGCTTAGAATCTGCAGCATACCGAATCGAGGAACGCCCCTACGGAATCAAGGGGAGATTGCGTTGGCCCGCAGGGAGAATTGCCCGTGCCTATCTACGAGTTCTATTGCTGCGACTGCCATACCGTTTTCAATTTCTTCGCGCGCCGCGTAAACACGACGAAGCGGCCCAAGTGCCCTCGCTGCAGCCGCCCGAAGCTGGAGCGCAAGATCTCGCGTTTCGCCGTCTCGCGGGGCAGCAAGACCAAGGACGCGGACAAGGGTCCGGAGGAAGGCGGCCCCGAGGACCTGCCACCGGGTTTCGACGAGGCGAAGTTCGAGCAGGCGATGGAGCAATTGGCGCGCGAGGCCGATGGACTCGACGAGGAAGATCCCCGTCAGGCGGCCCGCATGATGCGGAAGCTCTACGAGAGCACCGGCATGAAGCTCAGCGATCGCATGGAAGAAGCCATCCGCCGCATGGAATCGGGCGAGGATCCGGACAGGATCGAAGAGGAAATGGGGGATCTTCTGGACGAAGAAGAGCCCATGTTCGGCGGCGAGGACGCCGGCAGCAAACTGAAGGGGCTGGCCAAGAAGCTCCGGCCGCCCCAAGTGGACGACACCCTGTACGAGTTGGACTGATGCTGCGCTGGATTCTGATCTTCATCGGCGGCGGAGCCGGTTCGCTGTTGCGATACGCACTGGCGGGTTCGATACAACGGTTTTCGAATGCGGACTTTCCGGTGGGCACGCTCGCGGTCAATGTCGCGGGCTGCGGCGCAATCGGTTTCCTCGCGTCGCTGCTGACCGGCCCGGTCCTGATTCGCGAAGAGTATCGGCTGGCCATTGTCGTCGGCGTACTGGGAGGATTCACCACCTTCTCCAGCTACAGTTGGGAGACTCTCTCGCTGCTCGGCGACGGCCAGAAACTGCTGGCCCTCTCCTACATCGTGCTGAGCAACGTGGTCGGAATCGGTGCGGCACTGGTCGGGACCCGCGTCACGCTTTGGATCTACGGAACGTAATCGCGAGGTGCGGTATGAAAATACCCGAACAGGGCTACCTGCTGCGCGTGTTCGTCGGCGAGAGCGATCGATGGCAGGGCCGGCCGCTCTACGAAGCGATCGTGCGGAAGGCCCGCGAACTCCATCTCGCCGGGGCGACCGTGCTCCGCGGTCCGATGGGGTTCGGCGCTCACAGCCGCATGCACACCACCAAGCTGTTCGAACTGTCGCAGGATCTGCCGATGGTGATCGAGATCGTCGACAGCCGCGAGAAGATCGACGAACTGCTGCCCCACATCGACGAAATGGTCCTGGAAGGACTCGTCACGCTGGAGGAAGTCAAAGTGATCAAGTACCGCGCCAATTCAACCTGAGCGGCGATACTCGCGCCGCGGCACTATCTCAAACGCCGCGAGCCTTCATTCCGTGACCGGCACGAACTGGCGGCTGCCCGTGTCGTAGACGACCACTGATTTCATCGGCTCGTCGCCGATCGTCTTGGCGTCGTGGATCGCATTCTTCGGGATGCGCAGCGCGTCCCCTGCTTTCAGCACGACCTTCTGGTCTCCGACACGATACTCGCCAGTGCCCGAAATCATGTAGATGATCTCGTCGCAATTCGGATGTTTGTGCAACGGGTTCTTCTGACCCGCGTTGATCTGAACCACACCGAGAGTCATCGTGGCCCCCGGAACGAGCTGATCGTTCACCAGCCACCGCAGCCAGCCCCACGCCTGCTCCTGCACCGGGACCTTGTCCAGATGCTGGACCTGATCGGCCAGGGCGGCAAGGTCCGCCTTCTTCACGGGCACGCTGTTCTCCTCCCCTTTCAAAGATGTGACAAACGCCGCAGCCGCGCAAACCAGGACGACAGCCGTGCAGAAACTTCGCAGATTTGCCTTCCGTATACGCAACATGTCAGTTCTCCTTCTTTTCGCCGGTGACTTTTCACACAGTGTCCAGCGACCAGCGGGAGCGGGTTCCCCCGCCGGTGCGACAGCGGTCCTACCGCTCGGCGTGTTCGCTGCTCACTGCGCAGTCCCGATCGTCGAACAGATTCATGTAATACAGCTTTGCTTCAGCGGGAAGCGTGGCCGTGGCCACGTTGCCTTGCAGGGTTGCGGGAATCGCGGTCCACGGGCGATCCGGCCAGGGACTTGTGGTATCGGAGGTGAAATTCAATTCGGCCTTCACGACCGGGACTGTGCTCTCGAAAGCGACGGTCACCTGACGATCCTGAATCTGCTGGGAAACAACGCGCGGCAGGGGCTTGCCGCCGCGCAGGATGCTGTCCGCGAAAACGGCGATTTCCTTGGGACTTTCTCCAGCCGGCCCGTGCCCGTGCGGCATGCGAAGGCGGACGGCCAGTGTCCGGTTCTCCGCGGGAATGATCCGATAGGACTTCTGCATCGCCGGAAACCAGTACGCGAAATCGTTGCTGCCGTTCACCCACAGCATGGGCATCTTCGCCCGTGGAAGGTAGTTCGACGGATCCCACCATTCCATCCAGCGGTTACCGCCGTCGGTCCCCGATTGGTTCACCGGCGCGGCGAACACGGTGTCCCGATAGAAGCCGCATCCATACACCGGCACCGCGAAACGCAACCGGGAATCCACACCGGCAATGATGCATGTGAGATAACCGCCCCAGGAAATGCCGGTCAATCCGATCCGGTCCGCGTACACTTCGGGCTGCGCCCGCAACAGCGAATGCGCCAGCACGGCATCGGCGACCGCATGATAGGTCCACTGGTCTTCGGCTGCCTGATCGATCTGATCGAAGCCGCCCCAGCCCGGCGGTCCGCTGAACTCGTGCCGCGGTCTCGGCGCGGCATCCGGTTTCGGCAGCGCGCCGCAGGTATCCATCGCGATGGCCGCATATCCCCGGTCGACCCAGAGTTTCACCCAGCTTTCGAACGCCGTCCCGCCGCCTCCGTGCACGAGCACCATGCCGGGAAATTTCTGCCCGGGCTCGCCGCGGGGCACTCCCATCCACGCGAACACGCGAGTCGGTTTGCCGTGGAACGGCCGGCCCTCGAAGAACAAGGCACGGATCTCAGGCGTGGATGACTTAATCGTCTCCGAAGGAAACGTGGCGGGCGGGACCGACAGCGCCGCCAGATCCCAGACAGGCTTGGCCGCATCCGCAGCCGGGGAAGCAGAAACAAAACAAAACGCGCAGGCCAGGGCCAAAGTCACTCGGTGCATGAAGGTCGTTCGCTGCATGGTGTAGTCGCTCCGGAGCATTATCATTAGGATGTGATTCCGATTATAGAAAGTCGAGTAAATGCCCGCACGACGTATACAGACAAAGCTGGGAGATCCCGTCTCACAGCACATGCACACCGGGTTTGCGCGCCTGAGCGCCGAGCAAACCGTGGAACAGGGCCTGGAGTTCCTCCGGACCAATCAGCCCGAAGGCCGCATCGTATATTTCTACGTTGTCGATTCGGAGAACCGGCTGCGCGGCGTGGTGCCCACGCGGCGGCTGCTGCTGAGTCCGCTGGAAAGCCTCATTTCCGAAATCATGATTCCCGACGTGGTCGCGCTGCCGGGCAGCGCCACGGTGCTCGAGGCATGCGAGTTCTTCATCCTGCACCGATTCCTGGCATTTCCCGTCGTCGACGAGAAACGGCGGTTGATCGGTGTCGTCGATGTCGAACTCTACACGAAGGAACTGAGCGACCTTGACAGCAACGCGTACAAGGACGACCTGTTCCAACTGATCGGTGTTCATCTCACACAGCAGCAGCAGGCGTCTCCGCTGTTCGCATTCCGCAAGCGTTTTCCCTGGCTGATCACCAACATCGCAGGCGGAATCCTGGCCGCTTTTCTCGTCGGCATCTTCGAGAAAGAGCTGGACGAAACGGTCGCGCTGGCGCTGTTTATCCCCGTGGTGCTTGCCCTGTCCGAAAGCGTGAGCATTCAATCGGTGAGCCTCGCGCTGCAGGCACTGCACGGCGAACGGCCTTCGTGGTGGGCGCTGGCCATCAAGCTGCGCGCGGAGGTAGCGACGGGCCTGCTCCTCGGGGCCACCAGTGCCCTGTGCGTCGCGGCCGCGGCGTTCTTCTGGCTCGGCCATCTGGAGCTGATGGTGGTACTGCTCAGCGGCATCGCGGGCAGCGTCGCCTGTTCGGCCGTGATCGGCGTGACGATGCCCAACCTGCTGCGGCTGCTGCAGCGAGATCCGCGCGTGGCATCGGGCCCCGTCGCCCTGGCTGCCGCGGACATGGTCACGCTGCTGCTTTACTTCAACCTCGCCCGCTGGATACTCTGAGACCGCTCGACGGCCTGAGCCCGCAGTGCCCGACACTCGCCTCGGCGGTCAGGCCTTCAGGCCCTTGAGATCCACTTCGAGCGGGCGGTTCTCCTTGAGCAGCTCCTCCATGGTCATGCGTCCTTTGCGCAGGCACGCTTCGCGGCCGAGCATGGTGGTCAGGCAGCTGTCGATCGCCATCCGAATCGTCTCGTTGGACACATTGCCTTCGAGCACGTTGCGGTGGAACGCGGCGATGTTGCGTTCGGCGCCGGCCTTGTACAGGTTCTCGACCGAACCTCCCGGGTAGTGCTTGGCGCCGCCGCGGATCAGCGACTTGCCTCCGTACCCGATTCGCATGTAGGCATCGCCGAGAAACTCGCAATAGGCCAGTGGATCCTCCGGACCCGTGAGCCCCGCCGCATGCCGTCCGCTGTGGGTCCAGATCAGGCCGTTGGCAAACTCGTAGGTAATGCCGTACATGTCGTGGCTGTCCCCGTGCGGTTCGGCCCGCGCGAGTCGAGAGATGCCGACAGCCGCAACGGGCGTCATGTCGAGCGCCCACATCATGGCCTGGATCGGATGGATGCACGCATTGACGTGATAGCTGGCTCCGATCGCCGTATCGTTGACCCACACCAGCGAACGCAGGCGGCTTTCGATGTTGTCGGTCATCGGCGGATCGGCGAAGAGTCCGCCGTAATAGAAACTCTTGACCATCCCGATCGAACCGAGTGCTCCCTCGCGAAGCCGCTTGGCGCATTCCTGGTTGTGCGGATCCGTGGGCATCTGGTAGTCGATCAGGAAACATTGCTTGTTCTGCGTCGCTTTCTTGGCGGCCGCATCGACCTTGAGACATCCCGGCACATCAACCGCGACGGGCTTGGCCATATATACGTGCAGTCCCGCATCGACCGCGGCCTGTACGTGCTCGGGAAAAAAACAGGGCGGCGTTTCGAGCGCGACGGCCTCCACTCCGCTTTCGATCAGCTTGCGATAGCCTGACAGTCCCGAGAACCTCCGCGATTTATCCACGCCGAGCGCATCGCCGGCCGAGTCGGCAACCTCCGGAAAGTAATCGGCCACTGCGTGCATGTCGTAGCCGCCGTGTTCGCGGAAGAGGCCTGCGATCCATGCGCCTCGCCCGCCGCAGCCGACGACGCCCAACTTGATCTTGCGACCGTCTTTCGCCGCTTCTCCGCGCAGCTCGCGCGTCACCGCCAGCGCTGCCGCCCCCATGGCCGTACCGGCAAGGAAACCTCGACGTGAAAACGAGGATGGCTTCGACGAATCGCTGCTCTTGAGAGACGGCATCCCTGGTGCTCCTGTAATCAACGGGTGACGGAGAATCTTCATCGGGCTGACTCGGTCTCGGCGGCGGCGCAGTCGACGGTCGCCGGACCGGGCAGCAAGTGCCGGAAGGGATAGCATACACCCGCAGCGACCTGCAAGCATGCAGGAAAGAGCCGGCCGGCTGCCGCAAGCCGGTCCGCTCAGGAATCTCACGGCCCTCGTGAAACCGCCGATCATGCCGAGGGGACTTTCACGCGCGCAATTTCCTGCTATTGTCGCGTCCTGATGCCCGCAGGCGATACCGGCGCAGGTCCGGAGAAGTCACCGCCTCGCCGGCAGACTTCCGAAAACACCGAATGAGGAGCACACGCATGAAGACGCACCGGATCGTTTGCAGTTTGCTGGTCGCCGTACTGGCGATGTTCGCCGCGATGCCGCTGTCGGCCGCGGAATCGGAATGGAAGACGCTCTTCGACGGCAATAGTCTCGCCGGCTGGAACAATGGCAGCGGCCAGCCCCCCGCCAAGAACTGGGTGATTAAGGACGGAGCGATGATCCGCGAAAAAGGCGGAGGAGATGTCTGGACAAACGAGCGTTACGGCGACTTCGTCCTGGAACTCGAGTATCGAACCGAAGGAAACAGCGGCATTTTCATTCGCACGGACAAACCCGGCGATTGCGTGCAGACCGGCCTTGAAATTCAGGTCGATGTGCCGGCAAGATCGCCGAGCAAGCACAGCACGGGTGCGCTCTATGATGCCCAGGCTCCGACCAAGATTGCCGACAAGCCGAAGGGCGAGTGGAACCGCGTCGTCATCACGGCCAAAGGCGGCAAGCTCAACGTCGAACTCAATGGCGAGAAGATCATCGACGCGGACCTCGACCAATGGACCAAGCCGCACCAGAATCCCGACGGGAGCCAGAACAAGTTCGACAAGGCGCTGAAGGATTTCAGCCGAGAAGGGTACATCGGCTTCCAGGACCACGGAAACGTGGTGGCCTATCGAAACGTACGTCTCAGGCCGCTGTGAGGAACCGGAACGACCGCACCGTCGGGATTCGTCCGGCCTTGCGAGGTCATCGCATGAAATGAAACGGGGCACGCGGCGATCGGCTGCGTGCCCCGGTTTATTGCGCGACGAAAATCGTGATCGGGCTCAGACGCTCCAGCCTTCCCGGAACGTCGGAGTGATCATCTTGTTGGCTTCCTCGCAATTGGTGAACTGCATCTTGGCTCCGTCCCACTCCAGTGACTTGCCGGGGAATTTGATGGCGATCACGCCGAGGAGTCCCAATTCGCTGAGCGCGCCGCCGTACTCGAAATTCGAACCGGCCGGCCGGCCTTCGCGGATCGCGTTCAGCCAGTCCTGGTGGTGGCCCGGCACTCGCGGCAGTTTCTGCTCGGGCGCCTTGAAGTCTTTCATTTTCGCTTCCGGCACCAGACGCACACCGCCGGCTCCGTGGGATCCGTAGGTAATCGTTCCCTTGTCGCCGTAGACGACCGCTCCGACAGTCGGAGGATTGCGATCGGCTTCCAGGTCGGCGGGATGAGGAGCCGTCTTGTTTCCGTCGTACCAGACGAGCTTGACCGGCCCCCGCTCGCCGCGAGCGGCGAACTCGAACGTGATCTGAGCACCCTCCGGATAGACCTCGGACTGTGCGACCGGGTCGTAGTTCATCACTTCAGCCGTGATGCGGCTCGGAGCGCCGAGGTCCAGGGCCCAGAAGACAGGATCCACGACGTGGCAGATCCAGTCACCCAGGGCTCCCGTGCCGAACGGCAGCCAACCGCGCCAGTTCCACGGAGCATACATCGGGTTGTAGGCACGCTGAGCGACCGGACCCAGCCACAGATCCCAATCGAAGGTCGCCGGGACCTGATGCACCTCGCCGCGGCGGGACAGGTTGCGGACCTGGCAGTAGACGTCCTTGAAGGCGTCGCAGCACGCATGCACCTCGGTGACCTTGCCGATCGTGCCTGCCCAGATCCACTCGCAGAAAGTGCGGATCGAGTCGGACGAGTGGCCCTGATTGCCCAACTGCGTGATTACCTTGCACTCGCGCGCGACCTTCTGAATCTGGCGAACCTCGTAGATGCTGTGGGCCAGCGGCTTCTCGCAATAGACGTGTTTGCCGCGTTTCATCGCCGCGATCGTGGCGACCGCGTGCGTGTGATCCGGCGTGGCGATCACGACGGCGTCGATCTGCTTGTCCATCTCGTCCAGCATCTTGCGGAAATCCGTGTACTTCTTCGCACCCGGGTTTCTCTCGAAGCTCTTCGCGGCCCGCTGGGAATCCACGTCGCACAGCGCGACGATGTTCTGGCTGCTGACCGCCTGGATATCCCCTTCTCCCTGGCCGCCTACTCCGATGCCCGCGATATTCAGTTTGTCGTTCGCGGCGGGCTGGCCCTCAGCACCGAACACGTGCCGAGGCACGATGGTAAAGACCGCGGCGGCGGCCGATGTGGTTTGAAGAAAACTGCGCCGGTTGAAGCGACGCGAACCCGTGCTCATGTGGCGTTCTCCCGTATCTCACGGATGAAGAATGAAAGCCCGCGGCGCGCAATGGCCGCGGGTTGCGGCGATGGCTCCGGCGAACCGGCCGATCCACTATTCCGCCGGCTTGCCGAAGATCTCGACTTCGACATAGTGATTCAGGTCGTTGGCCGTATTTCCCCGACTGTACAGCCGCACATAGCGTCCCTTCACGCCTTTGGCGTCGATCAGCCTGCCGAGGTTGGTCTCGATGTACGGGCGATCCTTGCCGACACCCATCTTTGAGGAATTGTCCTGGTCGTTGTTGTAGACCGTCTGGACCTTGGTCTTGAACTCAGGGTCGTCGGAGACCTGAATGATCACGTCGTGGTAACTGCGGGCCTCGCGAAAGTAATGCCACAGGTAGACGGCGTAAATGATCGACGGCTTTTCAAGGTCCACCTGAACCCATTGCTGCATCGGACCGAGTTCCACGTAGCTCTGCTCTGTTCCTTCCTTGTCCAGGTCGGTCAGGAACTTCAATTCGCCCAGCACAGGCAGCGAATCGCTGGCCGTGACCTTCTTCTTTCCGGCCAGGTTGACGGTGCCGGGCGGGACGAGCAGTTGGGGCGGTTTGTCGAGCGGTTTTTCCAGGTGCGGAAACAGGAACAGCAGTGCATCGGGCGGCGTGCCCGCGAGGACTTCCTGCGGAATTTCGGTCTTCAGGGGCACCTTGGCCTCCTCTGCGAAAGACCAGGAAGACAATGCGGTCACGAACAGGCCAACAACCAGAACGCGAAACATGAAAACTTCTCCTTGATGCACCAATAGTCAGAATACTTGCATGGCTGTTCACAGCGTAATCTGCCGCCGCCGCAACTGCCACAACCCCCGCAGGATTCGCCATGATTCGTGCTTCATATCGAGACGACTGCCGGGCTGGTCGGACCAGCCAATCGGCACTTCCGCAATGCGGAAACCTCGCCGCGCAGCAAGCATCAGGATCTCGATATCGAACAGATAACCGCTTTCACTGGAAAGCTCGAACAGCGCGCGCCCCGCATCGCGCCGGAACATCTTGAAACCGCATTGCGTGTCCCTGACGGGAATCCGCAGCAACAGTCGCACGGCCCCGGCAAACACCCGGCCGACTATCGCTCGCGACGGGCTGCGCCGGCAGACAACGTCGCTGGAACGCAGAATCCTCGACCCCACGGCCACATCCGCTCCGATTTCAATCGCCGCACGGAGCCGCCTCTCTTCCTCGATCGGCGTCGCCCCGTCCGCGTCGGCGAACAGCAACAGGTCGCCTCGCGCGGACAGCATCCCCGTCCGCACCGCTGCGCCCTTGCCTTGATTCGCAGCGTGCCGCAGTGTCCGCAGGCACGGCCAGCCATGCTCCAGGTCCGCCAGGATTTCGGGCAGTCCGTCGCGGCTCCCATCGTCGACCACGACGACTTCATAAGCCTCTCCGAACGTCCGCGGCAGGTACGCCTGGATCGCGGCCAGATAGCGCGGAAGCCTCGCGGCTTCGTTGTACGCGGGAATGATCAGAGAAAGTAACGTGGGCATGTTCAGATTGTGCCGGTAAACTGCAAGCCATGGCAAGATGGCTGCGCAACGAGAAAGCCACGGGCGGGCACGGATTAACGCGGACAACTACAACGAACATTGCGAAACAACACAAACCTGCGAAGGACCCGGCAAGTGGCATGCGATCGTTACCGGCTGTGGATTCTCTTGCCGATCATCGCGATCGGCCTGGCACTGCGTCTCCCCAAGCTCGACGCACGGCCCATGCACGCGGACGAAGCCGTTCAGGCCGCGCGATTCCGCGAGTTGTGGCAGCAAGGGAAATATCGTTACGACCCGCGCGAATATCACGGGCCGACGCTGAGTTACTTCACGCTGCCCGTAATCCGGGCGTTCGCACCGGCGGATTTCGCGGAAACCACGGAGACGATGTACCGGACAGTGACGGTGATCTTCGGCATCGGGCTGGTGATCCTCCTGCCGGCCCTGCGTGGAACCCTCGGAACATCCGCACTGCTCTGGGCAGGACTGTTCACCGCCACATCCCCCGCCATGGTGTTCTACAGTCGCTACTACATTCACGAGTCGCTGCTGGTTTTCTTCACGATGGCGACGATCGCCGCAGCGTGGCAGTACTGGCGCACCGCGCGAGTCGGCTGGTGCCTTGCGGCCGGAGCGGGCCTGGGCTGCATGCAGGCGACGAAAGAGACCGCCGTTCTCGCCATGGCCAGCATGGCTGCCGCAATTATCGCCACGGCCATCTTCCGCAGACGCTCGACGGCAAAGGCGCAGACCGCTGAAGACACAACGCACCCGCCCAATCGCGACTCCATGCGCGGCTGGCACTTTCTCGCCGGCGGCGCGATGGCCCTGGCGGTGGCAGGCCTGTGGTTCTCGTCCTTCCTGACCAATCCACGAGGCGTCTGGGATGCCGTGCTGACGTACGCGCCCTGGGCAGGACGGGCATCCGGCGATTCACCGCACCTGCATCCCTGGTACTTCTACCTGCAGCGACTCCTCTGGTGGCACGCGCCAAAGGGACCGGTCTGGTCCGAAGCCTCGCTGCTCGCACTGGCCATCTTCGGCTGGCTCATCGCGTTGTTCCAAGCTCCTCGAGACGAACGTGCGACCGGCGAACTCGTATTCGTTCGCTGGCTGGGCTTTTATGCATGCGTGTTGGCCGCAATCTATGCCGCCATTCCGTACAAGACGCCTTGGTGCATGCTCGGCTTCCACCACGCAGCCATACTGTTGGCCGGCTTCGGCGCAAGCCGCGCGGCAGCATCGATGCAGAATCACAAATGGTCGGTTGCCGTGAACTGCGTTTTCAACGGTGCACTGGTTGCCGCACTGCTGCACCTGGCCTGGCAGGCGTACCGTGCCAGTTACGTCATGCCTGCAGATCCACGCAACCCCTACACGTACGTGCAGACACTCCCGGATATGCAGCGACTAGCCAACGACCTTGCATCAATTTCCGGTCCGGCGCACGACACGGCTGCGGATACCGTCAAAGTGATCTGGCGCGACAACTACTACTGGCCGCTTCCCTGGTATCTCCGCCGCATGGAACGCGTCGGATACTGGGACCACATGCCATCCGACCCGGTGGCGCCTCTTGTAATCGCCTCCCCCGATTACGACGAGGAACTCGCCAGGAAATTGGACGCCACGCACCTGATGACCGGCTATTACGCATTGCGGCCAAACGTGCTCGCAGAACTCTGGGTCAGCATGCCGGCCTGGGAAGCCCACCTTCGACGGATCGGGAACCTCTGATGAGCTCCGGCAGGGCGCAAAAAAAGAAGACGTCCCCACTCACACGATCGCGAGCGGGACGTCTCCCGGGTAACTCTTAACAAACACTCAAAACGGATGCTCAACACCAAGTGGTCAGAGCATCGAAGAGTGTGAATCTCACTTCTGAACCGCGCCACCCTTCTGAGCCGCGCCGTCTTTCTGAGCCGCGCCCTTGGCTTCCTTCTGAGCAGCGCCGTCCTTCTGAGCAGCGCCGTCCTTCTGAGCAGCGCCGTCCTTCTGGGCCGCGCCGTCTTTCTGGGCCGCGCCGTCTTTCTGGGCCGCGCCGTCCTTCTGAGCCGCGCCGTCATTCTGGGCAGCGCCTTCC
>CAIPEB010000702.1 GCA_903863885.1 uncultured Planctomycetaceae bacterium
GGATGAATTCCGCACCGTGACACTGCAGACGCGTTTGCGGCGCAACGCGGAGCTGCCCGGGCGTGCGATCGCCGGCGGACGGCCGCTCTGGACGACCCAATTGCAGCGAGCGATGGCTGCTCCCCGGGCCGCTGTAGCTCTGAAACTCGGCCTGGCCACAGCCGTGGCGGCTCCGGTCTTCGCACGAGGGAGGCCGGTTGCCGTGCTGGAGTTCTTTTCCGAATGCCAATTGCCGCGTGATCCCCGGACCATCGATGTCTTGACCGGAGTCACCCTGCAGCTGGGCCGCGTCTTCGAGCGCCGCGAGTTCGAGGAGCACCTGCTGGCCAGCACGGAAGACGTGCGGCGAGGCATCGCCCAGGATCTGCACGACGACGTCGGACAGGAGTTGACGGGAGTGAGCCTGATGGCCGCCGCTCTGGCCAAGTCGATTTCGTCGGCAACTCCCTCGGAGGTGAAGCTTCTCTCCGATATCTCGGCCTGCTTGTCTCGCACGCACGAAAAACTCCGCCGACTCTGCCACAACACGATGCCCATCGAATTGCGGGAGGGCAAACTGATCATCGCCCTGAAGCAACTGGCCGCGTTAGTTCGCGACAATTCGCACATCGAGTGCGATTTTGTGTGCGAACTCCCCGAATGGGAATATGATGCTCGAAGTTCTACGCAACTCTATCGAATTGCACAGGAAGCCACCTCCAACGCCATTCGTCACGCCAGGGCCCGCCGCATCCGGATCACGATGGAAAAGGAGCGGGGTGATATCCTGCTGATGATCGAAGACGACGGAATGGGCCTGTCGGACGTTCTGCCGGCCAATCAGGGCATGGGGCTGCAGACCATGCGATATCGTGCCGGGATGCTGGGAGGAACGCTCGAAATGCACTCCGGCCAGGACGGCGGGACACGCGTAGTTTGCCGGATCCCCGCTTCGCTCCGATTTTCGGCCCCCCCAACCGCAAAGAAAAAGGCGACCCGATGCCGACGCAAGTCCTGATTGTCGACGACCATCCCGTGGTGCGCGAAGGCCTGGCAATCTACCTCAAATCGGAGCCGGATCTGTCCGTGTGCGGCGAAGCGGCCGATGTGCGCCAGGCGATGAAGATGCTGGAAGACCAGTGTCCCGATGTGGTGATCGTGGATATCCAGCTGGCCGACAGCAACGGCCTGGATCTGGTCAAGAGGATCAAGGCTCGTGACGAGAAGACCAAGGTCCTGGTATGGTCCAACTCTCCCGACAGCCTGTACGCCCAGCGTGCCCTGCAGGCCGGCGCCTTGGGATACATCAACAAACGTCACGCAACCAGCCGCATCGTTGAAGCGATCCGTCGCGTGCGTGAGGGACGGATCTTTCTGTGCGAGGAGACCGCCGATCAATTGTTGACTTCGGCGGTGAGCGGCCGCCGAGAACTGCGTCCTTGCGGCGCCGAGGCGCTGACGAACCGCGAGCTGGAGATCTTTCGACTGATCGGCCAGGGGCAGTCGACTTCACAGATCGCCGAAGCGCTGCATCGCAGCGTGCACACCATCGAATCGCACCGCACGAAGATCAAAGAGAAGCTCGGGGTGAAGACGGCCAGCGAACTGAGCCGAGTGGCCGTGCAATGGGTACTGGAAAACGGGTAACCACGACGGTGATGTTTTGCCGAACCGGCCTGTTCACTTCTTGCCCGTGCGTCGGCCAGACCGACACAGCCGCGCCGACCGGATGATGTCCGGCAAAACTGCCAGGTTCGGTGATTTGCACGCCCCGGGCAGTGCGTCCCCCACACCATCTGCGCAGATCCACACCGATAACCGCAGCATCAAGGTCCTCATTTTCTTCGCAAACCATGCCGAAACGGCTTTTGCTTGCGACTCGATTCGGCGAACATGATGTTGTTGCATGATCGCCGGACTGCAGTTCAGAGACCTTATCACAGCCACTGGCGAATTCGTCGCGCGGCGTGCGCCGCAGCGAGTTTTTTTCGCCGATGATCTCAGGCGGAGTACGGCGGAAATCGCCCGGAAAGCACTGAGCGGGCGATACGACCCGCGAATTCAGAGGATTACAGATGGCAGCCAAGAAGAAAGCGAGCGACAGGCGAGCAGGCAAGGCGGGTACTCCTTCAAGAGGAAGTGCACCGTCGCCCGCCGACGTGCGCGCAGGCGAAACCGACGCCGGCAAGAAGCCGCATGGCCGCACAGCCGAGAGCAAATCCGCGCGCGTCGCGGATTCGGAGCGGGACTTGCGGCACGAGATCGACCGGGCGGAACTGCCATCATCCGTTGAGTCTTCCGGACCTGCCGCCCCGCCGGTCTCGCCTCCCGACGTAACAAACGCACTCAGGGATGCCGTCGAACCATCGCTGCCGGGGTTATCGCGTCCGAGGTTTCCGGTGGTGGGCATCGGTGCATCGGCCGGCGGACTCGAGGCGCTTCAGGAGTTCTTCGGCCGCGTGCCGGCCGATTCCGGCATGGCGTTCGTGGTCGTCACGCACCAGCATCCCGGACACGTCAGCTTGCTGCCGACGCTGCTGGGCAAGGCGACCAGCCTTTCGGTGGTCGAGGCCCGTGAGGGCGTGGCCGTCGAACCGAATCACGTGTACGTGGGGCCGCCCGGCGGGATCCTGTCGATCCTCGGCGGAGTATTGCGCTGGGTCAAAGCCGACGTCACCAAGTTCCCTCACTTGCCGATCGATCATTTCTTCCGTTCGCTGGCGTTCGATCAGCGCGAGCATGCGATTTGCGTAGTGCTCTCGGGCACGGGGACGGACGGCACGCTGGGAATGCGGGCCATCAAGGCCGAATCGGGGCTGGCGGTGGTGCAGGAGACGTCTTCGGCCAAGTACTCCGGAATGCCGACCAGCGCCAGTGGCACCGGTCTGGCTGACTATGTGCTTCCCGCTTCCGCCATGGCGGAACAGTTGCTCGCCTACACCCGCGGACCTTACTTGAAACCGCGGCTGCACGCCGCCGAAGAGCCGGCGTTCCCGCCCGAACCGCTGCAACGCATCATGATGCTGCTGCGGTCTCGCACCGGACACGATTTCAGCCTGTACAAGAAAGCGACGATTCTGCGGCGTATCCAGCGGCGGATGAATGTCCATCACATCAAGGAGCCGAACGGCTACGTACAGTATCTTCAGCAGAATGTGCGGGAACTGGACCTGTTGTTTTCGGAGATGCTGATCAGCGTGACCAGTTTCTTCCGCGATCCGCAGGCCTTCGAGGCGCTCAGCGAGCGGGTGATCCCCGAGTTGATGCAATCGCGACGCGACGAGATTGCGCTGCGCGCGTGGGTCGCGGGCTGCGCCACGGGCGAGGAGGCCTACTCGCTGGCCATGGTGATGCGGGAGTGCATGGACAAACTCAACAAGCGTTTCGAGGTCCAGATTTTCGCCACCGATCTGGATGCCCACGCGATCGACGCGGCGCGCGTGGGCCTTTATCCGGGCGGTATTTCGGCCGACGTTTCGACCGAGCGTCTCGACCGTTATTTTGCGGTTGAAGACGGCATGTTCCGGGTGCGCAAAGAAGTGCGCGAGATGATCGTGTTCGCGACGCAGAACGTCATCAAGGACCCGCCGTTCACGCGACTTGACCTGATGTTATGCCGGAACCTGCTGATCTATCTCGACGTCGAACTGCAGCGGCAACTGCTGCCGATCATGCACTATGCGCTGCGTCCCAGGGGCGTCCTGCTGCTGGGGCCCTCGGAATCGATCAGCGGATTCGGCGAGTTGTTTGAGCCGATCGACAGCAAATGGAAGATCTTCCGCCGCAAGGAAACCAGCTCCATTCTCCGCCCCGTGCTGGATCTCCCCACGGAATCGGCCAAACCGCAGGATGAAGCGGTACCTCCGCGCGGACCGCTTCCGGCAGTCAAGCAGTCGCACACGATCACGCAGATCGAGCGACTGCTGATGATGCTGTTCACGCCGGTGTGCATCGTATGCGATGAGCACGGGAACATCGTGTACATTCACGGCCGAACCGGAGCGTACCTGGAGCCGGCCGAGGGGCAACCCCGCAACAACCTGATGGAAATGGCCCGCCAGGGCCTGGTTCGTCCGCTGACCGCCGCGATGCGCCAGGCAGTGGCCGATAACAAAGAGGTCATCCGCGAACGCGTCCGCGTCAAGACGAACGGCGACTTCACGTACGTCCGCTTTTCGGTGACACCGATCGCCGGGCCTGAACCCATCCGCGGTCTGTTGCTGGTCACCATCCAGCCGTCCGTGGTTCCGCAGCCCGCGACAGTCGTGCCCAGCGCCAAATCCGACGAGATACCCGCCGCGCGGGTCAACGATCTCGAGGAGGAACTGCGATTCGTCAAGGAATCGCTGCAGGCGACGATCGAGGAACTCGAGACATCGAACGAGGAACTCAAATCGACCAATGAGGAACTGCAGTCCACCAATGAAGAGCTGCAGTCCACCAATGAGGAACTGGAGACCTCGAAGGAGGAAATGCAGTCGCTCAACGAGGAATTGAGCACGGTCAATGCCGAGTTGCAGGCCAAGGTGGACGAATTGTCGCACGCGACCGACGACATGCAGAACCTGCTCAACAGCACGCAGGTGGCCACAGTGTTCCTCGACAGCAAGCTCGCGTTGAAACGCTACACCGACCAGGCCCGGGAGTTGATCAATCTGATTCCCACCGACATCGGCCGGCCGCTGAGCGACCTGACCTCGAAATTCGACTACCCGCGGCTGATGGACGACTGCCGCGACGTAATCCGCACGCTCGTGCGCAAGGAGTTGGAACTGTGCGACCGCGACGGAGTGTGGCACCTGCTGCGGATCATGCCTTATCGCACCGCGGAAAATGTCATTGACGGCGTGGTGTTGACCTTTGTCGAGATCAATCGCCTGAAGGTGGCTGAACGAAGAGTCCTGGGGGTTTCACGGAGTTTCACCGACATATTGCACGTTTCCCGCGAGCCGATGCTGCTCCTGGATGCGCAACAGCGCATCGTGGCGGCCAATGACGCGTTTTACAGTTCCTTTCGCGTCACACAGGGACAGGCAGCCGGGAAGCCGATTTACGAACTCGACTTCGTGCGATCGGACCGCACGCGGCTGCAGGAGTCGCTGAACGAGATCATTCTCTACAAGCGAGACATCAGCGACATGCCGCTCCAGTGCGATCTTCCCGACCATCCCCGCACACGACTCCTGCTCAATGCTCGTCTATTTCAACATGCGTCGTCCCCTCCGGACGGGACGATCGTCATTTCGCTGCACGTGCTGAATGCCGAACAATGAGCCCTGCGAGGTGACAGCGGCATCCGAACTCTGATCGCAGGCCACGGCAGCGCAAAAGCGCAGACAATATCGCACTTGTGGGGCATGAGGTCACTGCTATACTGTCCCAGCGTGGTCCCCTTGGTAGGTGGCCAAACCCCGCTGTCTAACGGGCCGGAAATAATGCGTTCACTTGCGGAACTCGCCGGTTATCTCATCCTGCTGATCATCTCGGCAGCGAACGGGTCATTTGCTTTCGACCCGCTGGGATCCGAGGAGCGAGAAGGCGAACAGTTGTGCGCCGGCGAACTGCAGAATTCCGACGCTATCACAGTCCCGAGCCGTCGGTTACAGCCTCACTGCGCCAAGAGGTCAATGAGGCACCCCGTATTCAAAAAGTCTCTTTCGGCCCTTCGCTTTTCCTCCGTGGATTGTCGGCACGGCGGGAGCCCTGCCCGGCATCTTCTGGCAAACGGACTGAACGCACCGCTGCGGATTTGAACCAGCGAGTAACGCACCGCCGCTGCGGAGCGTGCTTTTCACCAGTTCGTTGAATTCCGGCGCGGATCCTCCGTGCCGATGAAGTTCTACACCGGCCTCGGTAACGCCGAGGCCATTGCCGACAAGGGCGTTGCCATGCACCAGCTCGTCGAGGGCATTCACCACTTTCACAACATCGGCTTCCGTGAGCGGCAGGAGCTGTTCAGCCGACTGCGGCAGGGGCAGCAGCCGGAGGCCTGCATGATCACCTGCGCAGACTCCCGCATCGTTCCGAATCTGATCACCAACTCCCAGCCCGGCGAACTCTTCATCGTCCGCAACGTGGGCAACATCATTCCCTGCTTCGGCACAAACAACAACGGCGAGATGGCCGCGATCGAATACGCCGTGGCGGAACTCGGCATAGAGGATATCATCGTCTGTGGACACACCGGCTGCGGCGCGATGAACGCGCTGGTCAACCAAACCACAACGGACGATCCCCGGCGGCTGGGCCTTGTGACAAGCTGGCTCCGCCACGCGCAAGCTACATTGGAGATCGTCAGGGACCACTACGGGCATCTGCAGGGCGAGAAACTGGCCGATATCGCCGCCGAAGAAAATGTGCTCGTGCAGCTCGAACACCTGCGCACGCTGCCGGTGATCGCCTCGCGAGTTCCCTCCGGCCGAGTGAGGCTGCACGGATGGATGTACAAGATCAACAGCGGAGAGGTCTTCTTTTATGAGTCGGAAACCGGACAGTTCCTCAAGTTCGGCGATGCGAGCATCAGCACGAGCGAAGGCGTGGCCGTTGCCGGCCGCAGGACGTCGTAGTCTCCGCCAACCGGCCGGTCTTCGGCAGAGCGAAAAATAACCCATACATTTCCGCGGATGGTTGTGAGCAAGCGGTACCTTACAGAAACCGAATGGTGTGCCACTGGCTTTGCCAGTGCTGCAGGACAGCACTCAGGACCAAACCTCCTGAATTGGAAATGCGACAATTCAAGTTGGTGTCCGATGAACGCCCCGGAACACTGGCAGAGCCAGTGCCACACCAGCGAATTGGTCAACTTATTTGTTCGCTCTGCCTAAGCTCCGCTTCACCCCGAACAGAAAGAAATTCGCGTCGATGATCTCGAACAGCATCCGTACCGGGCAATCCCTAGTCGACGATCTGCTGGCCGGGCTTGTGGTGTTTCTTGTCGCGCTGCCGCTGTGCCTGGGAGTAGCATTGGCCTCGAACGCTCCGCTGTTTTCGGGGATCGTGTCGGGAGTCGTGGGAGGCGTGCTGGTTGGCTGGATCAGCAAGTCGGCGAGCAGCGTCAGCGGTCCGGCGGCCGGTCTCACCGCCGTAGTGGCCGCGCAGATCGCTGCAATCGGTTCCTTCCAGGCCTTTCTGCTGGCCGTGGTGATCGCCGGTATCCTGCAGATCGCGTTGGGGGTGATCCGCGCCGGCGCGATTGCGGAATTCGTGCCGTCCAGTGTCATCAAGGGACTGCTGGCCGCGATCGGCCTGATCCTGATTCTCAAGCAGCTTCCGCACCTCGTCGGCCACGACACGGCACCGCTGGGACTCATGTCCTTTCAGGAACCCGACCGCGAGAACACCTTCTCGGGTCTGCTCCACGTTGTGCGTATGATCCACCCGGGCGCACTAGCGGTGGGGTGCGTTTCGGTACTGATTCTGCTGCTCTGGGAGAACGTCAAGCCGCTCAAGAAATCGCTGGTGCCCGCTCCGCTGATCGTCGTCCTCGTCGGTGTGGGCATGGCCGCGCTGCTGGCCCGCTCCGGCGGCCGCTGGACGATCGGCGTCACTCATCTGGTGCAGGTTCCCGTGGCCGAAAGCTTCGCGGGGTTCCGGCATTTTTTTGCCATGCCCGATTTCTCCGCCCTGGGAAACCCGCAGGTGTTCATGGCGGGGCTGACCATCGCGCTGGTCGCGTCGCTGGAGACGCTCTTGAATCTCGAAGCGGTTGACAAGCTCGATCCGCGGAAGCGGGTCTCGCCGCCCAATCGGGAACTCATAGCGCAGGGTATCGGCAACATCACCGCCGGCCTGACCGGCGGATTGCCGGTGACTTCCGTGATCGTCCGCAGCTCCGTGAACATCAATGCCGGCGGCAAGACCAAACTGGCCACCATCGTCCACGGCCTGCTCCTGCTGCTTTGCGTCGCGCTGCTTCCCACGTGGCTGAACAAGATCCCCCTGTCGTGCCTGGCGGCGATCCTCGTCACGACCGGCACCAAGCTTGCCAGCCCGAAGATCTTCAAGCAGATGTGGCGCGAAGGCTTCAACCAGTTTCTGCCGTTCGCCGTCACGGTTGTGGCGATCCTGCTCACCGACCTGCTGATCGGCATCCTGATCGGCCTCGGCTTCAGTATCGTGTTCATCTTGCGCAGCAACCTGCGCCGACCGCTGCGGCAGATTGTCGAGAAGCACGTCGGCGGGGACGTGCTGCACATCGAGTTGGCCCAGCAGGTGAGTTTTCTCAACCGCGTCGCAATTACGCGTGCGCTGGCGGCTGTGCCGCGCGGAGGTCACGTAATGATCGACGCCCGGGACACCGACTACATCGATGCGGACGTGCTCGACCTGATTCTGGAATACCGCGACGAGATCGCGCCGGCCCGAGGAGTCCAGGTCAGCCTGGCCGGATTCAAGGATCGATATCAGCAGTTAGAGGATCAGGTGCGGTTCATGGACCACACCACGCGCGAACTCCAGGCCAGCCTGACGCCCGACGCTGTGCTGCAAATCCTGATCGAGGGCAATCAGCGATTCCGGACTGATCAACCCCTGACGCGCGACCTGTCGCGGCAACTGAAGGCCACGGCCGTGGTGCGGCACCCCCTGGCCGCCGTGCTCAGCGGCGCCAGTTCGCGAACCCCGGTGGAGATGATCTTCGATGTCGGACTCGGGGATATCTTCTGCGCGCGGGTCTCCGGGAACATCGTCAGCCTCGGCGTGATGGGCACCCTCGAATACGCCTGCGCCGTGGCCGGCGCCAAGCTGATTGTCGTGCTCGGCCACGCCAACAGCGACATCATGCGAATGGCTGTCACTTCGTTCCTGGCGGGCCAGTCACCGGCCGAAACCACCGGCTGCATTCACCTTGATCCCGTCGTGACGGAAGTCCAGAAGTCCATCGTTCCCGACCGGATTGCGGGCTGGACTTCCAAGTCACCGCAGGAGCAGCAGGTCTGCCTCGACGAACTCTATCGTGCCCACCTGCTGCGCACGATCGACAGAATCATGAATCGAAGCCGCGTGCTTCGCGGACTGGTGGAAACCGGACGCCTCAAGGTGGTCGCAGGAATGTACGACGTCCGATCGGGCGGCGTCGAGTTTTTCGATCATTCGACTTCATCCGCGATTGATGCAAGGAACCGGTCATCGAACTGATTCACGTTTGCCGCTCACGGTCTGAGCCTTGCCCGTCTCGATCCCGTCCCGCGGGGAGTAACCAAGATCCTCGCGGCCGTTCACTCCGTCCCCGGCGAAATCCGGGCCGAGGTCCCGCTGAAGTCGGCGCGGCGGCATTTCGTCGAACGGACGGCCTGGGAGCGCTGCCGCCGCAATCGTTTTCTTCCCACCCATGCTGCAACTCCTTAGAATCAAAGCTGAGCAGACGAGTTCGCCGGTTTGCTCTTCGCCCGTCTCTTTCCGGTTCCGGCATCGCATCGCCTTTGGCTGAGGCAAGAAACGACGTCGTCAGACGCTTCGCGCTCCTGGTAACGATACGAACATTTTGACGGTGACGTCTTTCGGTCACGTAATTCTGAGTCGCGTCTGTATTGAATAACCTGACTGCGAATCGTACGAGTACGGCACAGCCTGAAACGGAGGTAGGTATGGGCAGCACACTGCATACCAGAATTGCCCGTGAGGGTGCACGCGCCATCGAAGCGTGGCGCACCGGACACGTCGGCGAGGTTTTCGATCTGAGCCACGAGGACCTCAGCGGTGCGGATCTCAGTCGCGCGGATCTCTCGGGAGCGATGCTTGTGTATGCGAACTTCAGCCGGGCAGATCTCCGAGGGGCGAACCTCGCCAAAGCGGACTTCGATTTTGCCGATCTGCGCAATGCCGAAATCAGCAACGCGGACTTGACCAGCGCCAGCCTGAACGGCGCGAACCTGACTGCCGCGAATCTCAGCCACGCGAACTTGCGGGATGCGTTCCTGCTGGCGGCCAAACTTCCCGCCGCAAATCTCAGCAGTGCCAACCTGCAGGACGCGGATATGGAGAACGCGGATTTTACGGGAGCCAATCTCGCCGGGGCCGACCTCCGGGGCGCGGACCTGGACGGCGCCAACTTTGACGGAGCCAACCTGAACGGCGCTACGGTCGACGGGCAAAGCGACGACGAACGGGACGATGCGACCGGCTGACTCCGGTTTCGGTTGTCCGCCGCCCGCTTTGCCTGCATATCAGCGACAGCGAACGGCGAGGCCTCCGACGTGTCGTCTGCAGCGGTTCCTGACTAAGGAGGTACGAGCGATGTTGAATCGCATTCTTCTCGGGTTGGGCGGAACTGAATACACGTTGCCGGCAATCGGGCACGCAGTGGACATCGCGTTGCGACATCAGGCAACCATAACCGGCATCACCATCGTCGACACCCGGCAGCCGGGACAGACACGGGTTGCGTCTGCGGCAGCACACCAGGGTGATGCGGTTCACGCGGAAGATCCCATCGCCACGGAACAACACCATGTGGCCCGCTCGATCGAGGACTTTGAGCGGGCATGCTCATCCGCCGGGGTGGACTACCAGGTCCTGCCGGAGCACCGCAACGTGCTCGACGTCCTGATCGAAACCTCCAGGTACCACGATCTCACGGTCTTCGGTCTGAAAAGCCTGTTCGAGTACGAAACGCCTGGCGATCCCGAGAACGCGGTTCTGCGGCTTATTGCCGGGGGAGTCCGGCCGATCCTCGCCGTGGCCCGGGAATATCGCGACATCCGCCGGGTGCTGATCGCCTACAGCGGGTCGATGGAATCCGCAAAAGCGATGAAGCGATTCGTCCAATTGCGTCTTTGGCCGGACGTGCGATTGAGAATTGTGACCTTCAACGCGTCCGAGCCGGACGCCGCGAAGCTCGCTCGCGACGCGGCCGAATACTGCCGGGCCCACGGCTACGCTGTCGATTGGCAGACGGACCCGGGCTCTGCAAAGCTCTTGCTTCTGGCGGCCGCCCAGCTCGGGCAGGACGACCTGATTGTCATGGGGAGCAGCGCACGGAACGTGCTGTTGAGGCGAATGTTCGGCGATACGGCGCAGAGCATGATCCACGACTCCGATCGCCCGCTCTTTCTGTGTCAGTGACGCAACCCGCGGCACTGCATTGCACCCTGGTGCGGCAGCCCTTCGTGGAGGAGCGGGCGAACAGGGAATCGCGAAGTTCCTCCAGATGCTCGTACCGTTCCGAATGGCGCTGAACGGTCAATTCAGTCAGACCGCTGGAGTTGGTTGGACATGATGACGCAAACTCACGATGAACCGCTCCCCTGTTGGCACTCGTGGTCAAGCGACCGTGTGTGCTCGTTTCTGAAATGCACCGAGGCCGGACTATCGACCGCCGAAGCGTCCCGGCGGTTGACCGAGCATGGCCCCAACGAATTGCGGGGCGGTCACCGCACGTCACCCTGGGCGATTCTCTTCCAGCAGTTCAAGAATGTGCTGATCCTCATGCTGCTGCTGGCGACCGTGCTGTCGGGGTTCGTCGGGCACGGAGTAGAAGCGATCGCGATTGCCGTCATCGTGCTCTTCGCGGTGATCTTGGGATTTGTGCAGGAGTTCCGGGCCGAACGTTCGATCGACGCCTTGCGGCGGATGGCGGCGCCTACCGCGACCGCCCTTCGGGACGGGCACGAAGTGGCAATACCGGCGCGAGACCTGGTGCCCGGCGACCTGATTCTGCTGCGCGCCGGCGACAGGGTACCCGCGGACGTCCGGCTGCTGGAATCCGTAAATCTGCAAATCGAAGAGGCTGCGCTCACCGGCGAGTCCGTGGCCGTGGAAAAGCACGCGGCCCCATTGCCTGACACTGCACTGGCCGTCGGCGATCGCAAAAACATGGCCTACTCGGGCACCGCCGCAACCTACGGTCGAGGGCGCGGTCTGGTTGTGGCAACCGGCATGAACACCGAGTTCGGCAAAATCGCTGAAATGCTGCAAGCGGTGGAGACCGGCACAACACCCCTGCAGGACAACTTGAACCGAGTCGGCCGGACGCTGGCAAAGGCCGCCTCGGTGATTGTCGTAGCCATCGTGGTTGTCGGCTTGCTTCGCGGGCAGCCTTTCATCGAGATGCTGGTCTTCGGCATTGCCCTGGCGGTTGCCGTGGTCCCCGAAGCGCTGCCTGCCGTGGTCACGATATCGCTGGCCATCGGCGTGCAGAGGATGGTCAAACGCCATGCCCTGATGCGCCGGCTCCTCGCCGTCGAAACACTGGGAAGCACTTCCGTGATCTGCTCCGACAAGACGGGCACACTGACGAAGGACGAGATGACTGCCCGCAAGATCCTGGTGGCCGGGCAGCTGCTGGATGTGTCGGGCGCCGGCTACGACCCCGCGGGCCATTTCTCGCAGCAGGGCACGGTGACGGAACCCCCGGACGCCTTGCGGCGGATGCTGCAGGCAGCCGCACTGGCTTCCGATGCGAGGATCGTGTTCAGCGATTCGGAGGGTCGCTGGTGCGTCAAAGGCGATCCGACGGAAGGAGCGTTGGTGGTGGCCGCAGCCAAAGCCGGGCTGGACAAGTCTCAACTGGAATCGCAGTTCCCGCGACTCGACGAAATCCCCTTTACATCCGAAACCAAACGCATGACCACGCTGCACCAAGCGGCGCAAGGTTGCGTCGCGTATTCGAAAGGAGCGCCGGAGGTCATCCTCGACTCGTGTGAGCGGCGATTGACTCCGGACGGTGAGGCAGCGCTCGACCCCGCAAGTCGAGAGGAGATTCTCGATAACGCCCGCGATATGGCGCGCGGCGCCTTACGCGTGCTGGCCATCGCCTGCAAACCGCACGCCACGAGAGCCGACGGCGAGAGCAACATGACCTTCATGGGACTGGTGGGCATGATTGATCCCCCGCGGCCCGAGGCGAAAACCGCGATCCGGACCTGTGAACAAGCCGGCATCCGCGTGGTGATGATCACGGGAGACCACCCCCTCACCGCCCGCGCTGTCGCCGGTGAACTGGGATTGCTGAAGACGGGCCGGGTCGTCAGCGGCGCCGAACTGGAGGCGATGGACGACCTTCAATTTGAACGCGATGTGGAGCGTATCGAGGTCTACGCGAGAGTCTCACCGGCACACAAATTGCGAGTGGTCACGGCGTGGCAGAAGAAGGGCCACGTGGTTGCCATGACCGGCGACGGAGTCAACGATGCACCCGCGCTCAAGAAGGCCGACATCGGCATCGCCATGGGCATCACGGGCACCGACGTGACGAAAGAGGCGGCTGCCATGACCCTGACCGACGACAACTTCGCCTCGATCGTGGCCGCCATCCAGGAGGGACGGGGGATCTTCGGCAACATCAAGAAGTACCTGATGTACCTGCTTTCGGCCAACATGGGCGAAATCTGTCTGCTCGGCGGAGCATCGCTTGCGGGACTGCCATTGCCGCTGAGCGCGGTTCAGATTCTGTACGTCAATCTCGCCACCGACGGACTGCCGGCCCTGGCGCTGGCCGTCGACCCGCCCGATTCCGACCTGATGCAACGCATGCCCCGCAATCCACGCGCCGGCATCCTCACCCGACCGGTGGTGACGCTCATGCTTGCCGGCGGTCTCTGGTCCGCAATGGTCAATCTGGCACTGTTCTATTGGGCGCTGAGTTCGGGCCGCAGTATCGAAGAGTCCATGACCATGACTTTCGTTGCTCTGGTGCTGATCGAGTTCTTCAAAGCGTACAACTTTCGCACGGACCGGCGGACAGCGCTCAAGAAGCCGTTTTCCAACAAGTGGCTGAACCTGGCGGTCGGATGGGAGCTGTTGCTGCTGGTCGTCGTCGTCTATCTGCCATTCCTGCAAACCGCCTTCGGTACGTTCTCGCTGTCCCCCGTGGACTGGGTCATTCTCATCGTCGCCGCCATGACGATCACGCCCGTGTTGGAAACTGCCAAGTGGCTGCAGCGCCGTGGCTGGCTCGGACCGGCAGATGCCCAAGGTCGTTCCTGACGGGATTGTCTTGCGCCCATCACGGGCTACGGGCGAAACTGCGTGACAATGCGTCGCCAGGGAAATGCGTCATGCAAGCCGCGACTTTCGCATAATACAGACTCCTGAAGTCGCTTTTGCAAAGCCCCAGAGGGGGCAGATTCCCATGAAAAAATAATGGATTTACCCATAACTCTTAGAGCAAAAAACCCACTACTTCAGTTATACTTCTACCCAATCCGTTTTCTCCGCTGCGTTCGCGAGGACCGTGTGCCGCCCCTCGTAGGCCGCGTGCACTCCAGGTGGTTCGCGAAACTGCGAGTTGCCGTCCGCAACTCACAGGGACTTTGGGATGCCCGAACGCCAGAAGATTCTGATTGTCGATGACCGCCCTGAAAATCTGTGGGCACTGGCCGACACCTTGCGCGATGTCGGCGTGGATGTGATTCAGGCCTCCAGCGGCAATGCGGCGCTGGTCGCCTGTCTGAACCACGACTTTGCCCTGGCAATTGTAGACGTGAAGATGCCGGGGATGAACGGCTTCGAGCTGGCCCAACTGCTGCGTGACGACGCGAAGACCGCTCGCCTGCCCATTCTGTTCTTGTCTGCGGCATACTCCGACGAGCTGCACGTCTTCCGCGGCTACGCGGCGGGAGGGGTGGACTATGTCGTCAAACCCTTCGACCCGGGAATCCTGCTCAGCAAAGTGCGCGTCTTTCTGGAACTCGAACGGCACAGGGCGGAGATCGCGCGGCACCGCGACCACCTCGACGAACTCGTGCGGAAGCGCACCGGCGAGTTGGAAATTGTCAATCAAGATCTCCGTCTTTCCCGCGCCGCGACGCAGAAGTTGCTCGACGAAGCCGTGTGCTCTCGCGAACAGGCGGAGCAGCTGAATGCCCAACTCCGCCGCGAGATCGCCCAGCGCAAGATCGTGGAAGAGTCGCTGGCGCGAGCCCGTGACGAGGCCGAGGCGGCCAGCCGGATGAAGAGTCAGTTCCTGGCCAACCTGAGCCACGAAATCTGCACTCCATTGAACGGCGTGATCGGCATGACCGGGCTGCTGATGGCTACCCCGTTGACCGATGAGCAGAAGCGATTTGCCGCTGCGATCCGCGGCAGTGGCGGAGCGCTGCTCGCACTGTTGAACGACATGTTGGACTTCTCGAAGATCGAGGCGGGCAGGCTGCGTCTCGATTTGCTGGACTTCGATCTGCGGGCGATGCTGGAAGAATCCCTGGCGCCGTTGATCATTCGAGCACAAGGCAAGGGGCTGAGGTTTATCAGTTCGATCGCGGATGCGGTGCCGTCGCGGCTTTTGGGCGATGCCGGTCGCCTGCGTCAGATCATCACGAATCTGGTGAGCAATGCCCTCAAGTTCACGGAACGCGGCGAGATCACCTTAACTGCCGCACTCGTGACCGAAACGAAGACGGACGCAGTACTCCGCTTTGTCGTGCGGGACACAGGGATCGGCATTTCGCCCGAACACCAGCCGAAGCTCTTTCAGAAGTTCTCGCAAGCCGATGCTTCCACAACACGCCGGTACGGTGGAAGCGGACTGGGGCTGGCCATCGCCAAGGAACTGACGGAGTTGATGGGCGGAGAAATCGGCGTGAGCAGTCAGGCCGGGGCCGGCTCGGAGTTCTGGTTCACGGTCCGGTTGCGCCGGCCCGTGTCGCGGACACGGCCGGTCGGCGCCCCGCCGACCTCGGCCAGACTCCCCGCTCTGCGCAATTGCACCGCCCGGATCCTGGTGGCCGAGGACAATATTGTGAATCAGGAGGTGGCGTTGGGGATCCTGCGAAACCTGGGGTTGCGCGCGGACGCTGTCGACGACGGCGCGGAGGCCGTCGCGGCATTGACGACGGGGCAGTATGACCTGGTGCTGATGGATTTGCACATGCCCAGAATGGATGGATTGGAGGCCACTCGCATTATCCGCGACGCGCATTCGCCCATACGCGATCACCAGATTCCCATCATTGCCTTGACGGCCAGCGCCATGCAGCGCGATCGCGAGTGCTGCCTCGAAGCAGGCATGAACGCCTTCATCACCAAACCGGTATTCCCCCTGCCTCTGATCGAAGTTCTCAACGTCTGGCTGCCCGAAACAGCAGTGACGAGCGCGAATCCGCGGCCCGAACCGGCAGGGATATCGTAAGTCACCGCCATGGAGCCGGACTCGCCGATCATTGGCCGCCTGGAACTGGCGGAAACTTTTGACGACTTAGGGTTCATGAATCACCGGATATGTTGAAAACGAAACGCGATCTCGTGACGATTCTCCGCGGCGCGGACAATGCGCCCCGGCCCGTGTTGCGTCGTCTGATGCCGCCGCTGATCTTCCTGTTGCTGTTGCTTGCCGGGGGCGGGGGGCTGCTTCAATGGATACAGCACCGCCGGGGAGTTTCCTCTCAGATCGCCGATCTGAGCGATTCAACCGGGAGCGAACTGCGAATTGACCTGGGCAATCAGACCACCGGATTAGCCAACCTCCTGCAGGTGATCGCTACCGCCCCTGACGTGCGGCGGGCCATGTGCAACGGCGACTGCGACAGCCTCCTGGCTTTCGCGCAGCCCATCTGCGAGACCTTGGCGCGGGAAAGTCGCATCTCGGATTTCCATTTCCTCGACGCCCGGCGGGCCTTTCTCCTTTGTCTCCAGCAGGTGGAAAAACGCGGTGAATGCTGCGATCGAACTGTGGCCCGGGAGGCCGAGCGTACGGGCCGGCCTGCTTCCGGTATTGAACTCGGATCGCAGGGCGTCTTCACGCTGTGGGCGGTGCGGCCGGTCTTTGCTGACGGCAAGCTCATCGGCTACGTGGAGCTGGGCAAGGAAATCGACGACATCCTGCGCGCGAGGCACGGCATGCCTGGTCGTCAACTGTTCGTGACCGTCCGCAAGGACCGCGTGAACCGGCAGGAGTGGCAGGAAGCCGTGAGGCAACGCGGCCGGGCAGCCGACTGGGACCGCCTGCCGCATTCCGTGGTGATCTACACCAGCCAGGCGACTTTGCCCGAGGACTGCGAATCCTGGATCGACGCAAACGAAGGAGCATCTCCACACCGTGACACGAGCCGCGAACTCACCCTGGCCGGGAATACCTGGCTGGCCACCGTGCTACCTCTGCCTGACGCCTCGGGGAAAGAGGCAGGCAAGTTATGGATGCTGCAGGAATTCTCGGAACAGGAATCAGCCTTTGCGCGCCAGATGATCCTGGGCGGAATCGCATCCGGCGCCGCGATGACACTGCTGCTGGGCCTGGCCTACGTGCTGCTCCGACGCACGGATGCGGCCATCCGCATCCAGGAGGCAGTCCTGCGGGACAGCCACACCCGGTACGACCAGCTGGCCGTGCAGAGTCGGACGTTCGCCTGGGACGTCAATGCTGAGGGACTGTACACGTACGTCAGCGATGCGGCGAAATCAGTGCTGGGATACGAACCGGAAGAACTCGCCGGCCGCATGCACTTCTACGACCTGCATCCGGAAGCCGGACGCGAGGAATGCCGGCAGGCCGCGTTTGCCGTCTTCGAGCGAAGGGAATCTTTGGTCGGTCTCCTCAATTCGATCCAGACGAAAGACGGACGCATTCGTTGGTTTTCCACCAGTGGCCTGCCCCTGCTGAACCCCGACGGTACCTTGCGGGGCTACCGCGGGAGCGACACCGACGTCACCGAACGTAAACTGGCGGAGGACCAATTGCGTGAGAGCGAGGAGCGTTTCCGCAGCATGGCCGACGGCGCGCCCGTGCTGATCTGGATTGCCGGCGAAGACAAGCTCTGTACGTACTTCAATCGCCCATGGCTCGATTTTACCGGCCGTACGATGGAACAGGAGCAGGGCAACGGATGGGCGGAGGGGGTTCATCCTGACGATCTGGCCCGGTGCATGGAAACCTATCTTGCGGCCTTCGATGCCAGGCAACCGTTCGCGATGGAATTCCGGTTGCGGCGAAAGGACGGCGAGTTCCGCTGGTTGCTGGACAACGGCGTGCCGCGATTCCGGAAGGACGGTTCTTTCCAGGGCTATATCGGATCGTGCGTGGACATCACGGAACAGAAGTTCGCCGAGGAGACACAGCGGCGTTTCGAACTGCTGTTCCGCAACAACCCGGCACTGATGGCCATCTCGACACTGCCGGAACGGCGGTTCGTGGAAGTGAATGATGCTTTTCTGAAGTCCCTGGGCTATGACCGGGATGACATTCTCGGCAAGACGGCAGAGCAACTCGACCTATTTGTGCAACCGGACGAACTGAGTGCGGTGTCTGCTGAATTGCGCGAGAGGGGTCGCATCGCCGACATGGAAATCCAAGTACGGCGCCGAGACGGCGAGATCCTGGACGTGATGTTCTCGGGCGAGATCATACACAGCCAGGGGCGGAAGTACTTCTTGACTGTCACGGTCGACATCACGGCGCGCAAGCGGGCCGAGGCGGACCTGCAGAATGTAAACATCCGGTTGGAGCAGGCATTGCAGCAGGCCGATTCGGCCAACCGGTCCAAGAGCGAGTTCCTGGCCAACATGAGTCACGAGATCCGCACGCCGATGAACGGAGTGATCGGCATGACGGGACTGCTGCTGAATACCGCACTGAATGCTGAGCAGCGGCGGTACGCCAGGACGATCCGCAGCAGCGGCGAGGCCCTGCTGACGTTGCTCAACGACATCCTCGACTTTTCCAAGATCGAGGCCGGAAGACTGGATCTGGAGAAGATAGATTTCAATCTGCCCCTGGTCCTCGACGCGTTCGCATCGCCCCTGGCGCTGCAAGCCCGCGACAAGGGGCTGGAATTCCTCTTCGAGACGCAGCCCGACGTACCGTCCGAATTGGTTGGCGATCCAGGTCGCCTGCGTCAGATCCTGACGAACCTGGCGGGCAACGCCGTCAAGTTCACCGAGCGCGGCCAAGTCTCCGTGCGGGCCAATCTGGTCGCGGAAACGGAGACGGACGTAGTGATCCGCTTCACGGTCCGCGACACGGGCATCGGTATCCCGCCCGAACTGCAGCAGAAGCTGTTTCAGAAGTTCACTCAGGCCGACTCGTCCACGACGCGCCGCTACGGCGGCACCGGCCTGGGACTGGCTATTTCGAAACAACTGGCCGAGTTGATGGGGGGCGAAATCGGCGTGAACAGCGATGTCGGCGTGGGCTCGGAGTTCTGGTTCACGGTGCGACTCGACAAGGCGGCACAAGGAACCGGCCATGCCGAAAAGGCCATCGCATCTGCGAGCGCCGCACTCCCCAAGGTGCGCCGCTCGGGGGCGAGGATCCTTGTGGCCGAAGACAACCCCGTCAATCAGGAAGTGACGCTCGGTATTCTGCGGCACCTCGGACTGCAGGCCAACGCCGTGAACAACGGCGCGGAAGCGGTGGAGACCCTGAAAAACGAGCACTACGCCCTCGTATTGATGGACGTGCAAATGCCCGAGATGGACGGCCTGGAAGCCACCCGTCACATTCGCGACCCGAGATCGACCGCGCTGAATCCACGGATCCCCATCATTGCGATGACCGCCGGCGCCATGCGGGGCGACCGCGAGCGTTGCCTGGAGGCAGGCATGGACGGGCACGTCACCAAGCCGGTCGAGTTGCGGTTCTTGATCGAGGCGCTGAACACGTGGCTGCCCCACGACAACCTGCAGACATCCCCGTCAGCGTTAACGGCCGCCGCCACAGACGGATCGACCGAGCCCGATGTGCCCGTGCATGACCGCGCGGGCATGCTGGCCCGACTGATGCATAACGCGGACCTGGCGGAACGCACCACGTCCAGATTTCTGGAATCCGTTCCGACGCAGATCGAAACTCTGCGTCAGTCCCTGGAATTCGGCGACTTCGCCACCGCCGGACGCGAGGCTCACAGCATCAAGGGCGCGGCGGGCTGCCTGGGCGGCGAACGGTTGCGGTGTGCCGCGTTGAAACTGGAAGAGGCGGCACACGCCGGAGACCTGAACGCTGCGCCGAGCCGTCTCGCCGACTTGCAGTTGCAGTTCGAACGATTGAAGGATGCCATCCAGACGAAGCGGTAGGGTCGTTCGGACTTCGGACCGCGAGCCTGAACTGCGGGAGTCACCGGCGCATCGCGGGTGTGACCGGCAGCGATCCTCGGTAAGCTCGTCAGCACTTCATCCGCTGAAAGCGACCCGCACTCCGCACGGTGCTTCACTGGTCTGGAGACGACTCGTACGGAGCAGGCTCCCGATCTTGCAGGCGGAATCTCCGCTGGGTATCTTCGGTCGCGTGCCGAGCGGGCACCAGCGCGCTTGCGCCGTGGCGGGCATCTCCTCTGTCGATCGACAGTCGGACCGCCGGATGCGGCCGTGCAGGCGGACAAATCTGTTTCGTACCACAATCCAATTGTCCAGACGGGAGAAAAGCGGATGAATCCTGTAGGTTTGCTGCTCGTAGCTGCGGGGATTTTTTCGATCTGCGGAGCCGCGTTTGACTGGGACTTTTTCATCAACAGCCGAAAGGCCCGCTTCTTCGTCTCCATCCTCGGCCGCACAGGTGCCCGCATTTTCTATGTCGTTCTCGGCATCGTGATCGTCGTGATCGGGGCCTTGGTCACCCTGGGAATGGTAAAGAACGCCGCGTAGACGAAACCGTGCAGTTCCGTTTTCCAGAGCAGAGAGCTCTTTGTTATTGTGCCAAAGGAACGCACTTCCGTGATGGAACCCGGCTCAACGCTGGTAGCGCGCTGCAAACGTGTTCACTTGGCTTTGAAACCTGTCGTATAGCCGTCGGCCATCGATTATGCCCTCAGCGGCCAACACCGTCCCGCGGTCGTTGTCGATGAAAACGTGGCTGCCGGTTCGCGTGATTTCTCCGTAGACCCATCGCTCGGTGGACCCTACGGTGATTATCGAATTGCGCCCCTTGGGCAGAACACGATCGCCGAGAAAATGCCAGAGGATCTCTCGAAGGTCGCAGTGCGAGTACAGCTCGGACACTCGCGACGATCGAATCCCGCGCCCTGTGATCAGCAGCGGCACGTGGTAATTCTCCGCCTTGTCGGAGCGGGCGCGGTCGCCGTGATCCGAGAGCACCACCAGCAGGACTCGGTCAGCCATGTTTCGCTTCTCGAGATGGTCGACAAGGTCCATCAGGTAGTCGTCGTAGTATTCGATCTGGGGCTTGCCGGTCTTGGCGGTCCACCTGGGTGAATGACCGAAGATCATCTCCTGCATTGCGAACGTCTTCGGATTGGCTTCCATGAAATCGATGATCGCCGGAAGCGCCGCTCGGTCCTCCACTCCTGCATCCACCCTGCTGCCGCCGATCGCCAACCAGTCCTGGTATCGAGTCAAGTCCCGCATGTGCATCATGCGGGTCCAGTCTTGTCGGACCGGAATGAAGGGCTGGGATTCTGCCGTGCATACGTAGAGCGTGCGGAAGCCGTGGCCTTTCAACGCGGCCGCCAGGTTGGATTCCTCGTTGACAGCCTGATAGCTCGACGCATCGGCGTACGCACGGTACGGAACCTGGACCGACGTGAGCATGGCGATGAGGCTGGTGTAGGAATCAAGGTTGGTCGTGTAGTAATTATTGAAATATACGGATTGACCGCGCACACGAGCAAAATACCCATTGGGACGGGACAGGAACTCTCCCTCGAAACACGCTGCGGTCACGCCCTCCAACACCATCACAAGGACGTGTTCATAACGCGGTGTCTTCACATCCTCGAATTTCGTATCACGGATCGGGCGGCAAGCCGATGGGACGGCCTTTGGTCTTGTCAGGGAAGGTACCGAACGCTTGGCTGAACTCAGCCGGTCTCGAACGAAATCCAGTCCCGAGTAAACCAGCGGGTGCGGCGAGGGACCTGCCAGGGTCGCGGCAGAGAGCAGGAATACCGATACGACGATGGCCAGTACGCCGCGACGTGAGGGTATCGGCCAGGGCAAACGACGATGCACGGCCACAGCGATGCACGGTATCAGCAGGGGCCACAACCCGATCCATCCGAGGTACTCCGTAATGAAGAACGAAGTTGTGTCCGTATCGGCACGGAAGACATTGATTGGAAATGCGAGGAACTCCGTCAGCAGCGCGGGATAACTTGCCAACAGAAGCCCCATCACCAAGAGGATGCCGCCGCTCGTCATTGCCCACATTGGGAGGCGGACGTCGACACGCCGCAAGGCCCAGTCGACGGCCCCGAGCATCGCAGCCACGACGGTCAGCAGGCAAACATCCAGCAACCAGGCAACCACATGCGGAATCCACATGCGCGCGTCTCCCGCTGATGCGGCAAACCACGCATGCAGGCCGAACTGGGCGATTGCGAGAGTTGCGGCCAGACGAACCAGACTGTCGGCCCTGCAACCGGATACTCGGCGTCGATTGCGTGTGCCGATCGATTTCTCGATCGAAGGCGAATCCTCATTTCGACAGGATTGGCCGTGCATCGGTGCAGTTGTTTGCTCATTCACTCCGGGACTCCTCGCCTTGTCGACAACCAGAAACACCCTCGCTTTCCGCAATTATGCGGCACGTACCTTAAGAGGCGTATGGAATCCGAGTAAAGAAACCTGATACCCTTGGACGGTTGCTTAAGGTTTCTTTACATGCCCGTCGCTTGCACCATATGCCGGCTGGCACGAGAATCAGTCCTGGTTTATCTCCCGAGTTGGAAATGACCGCAGCTCTCCTCCGTCAACATGGACCACCTGCTTGTAATTGACGACGACCGCGAGCTGTGCCGCATGCTCGAAGAGTACCTTCAGTCCCAGGACTTTCGAGTCCGGAGCGTGCACACCCCTTCGGACGGAATCGCCCATGCGCTATCCGGCATGTACGCATTGGTGGTGCTCGATGTCATGCTGCCCGGCAAGACTGGCTTTGAGGTGCTTGGCCGAATACGGGCCAGTTCCGGCATCCCGGTCCTGATGCTCACCGCGCGAGGCGACGAGGTCGATCGAATCGTCGGCTTGGAGATTGGAGCCGATGATTATCTGGCGAAACCCTTCAGCCCGCGCGAACTGGTGGCGAGAATTCGAGCCGTCTTGCGGCGAGGGACCTCCAGTCCCGCCCAGACGAACATCCCCGAACCCTGTGTGTTCCGTATGGAAGGTGTCGAGCTGGATATCGGATCACGGCGAGTGTCCGTGGACGGAGCTCGGATCGAATTGACAGCCGTGGAATTCGATCTTCTTACGCTGCTGATGCGGCGTGGGGGCAGCGTCGTGTCGCGGGCGGAGATCTCGCAGGCGATACTGAAACGACGGCTTCACCCGCTCGACCGGAGCATCGACGTCCACATCAGCAGCCTCCGGCGCAAGCTCAGCGAACGATCCGGGTGCCATGAGCGAATCCGCACGATTCGCGGAACTGGATACATTTTCGTGCGACCGAGCGAGTCAAAATGAACAGGCTATTCGTGCGCATCTTCCTCTGGTTCTGGCTCGCGATGACTCTCGTCGGCGCAGCACTGGTAGCATCGGTTATCGGGACGGCGCCCGGACCTCCTCCGCCCCCCCACGATCGACTCGTCGAACTCACCGCAAACGCCGTGGGCACGGCGGCCTGGGAGGTGTTTTCTCGGAACGGGGCCGCGAGCGTCCACGAGTTCTTGAAACGCGTATCCTCATCGCAGGAGATACGCTGCTTCATCGTAAGCCGGGAGGTCCCCGATTTGTCGATTTCGCTGGTGCCCGAACCACTTCGTCGCGCGGTTGATGACGCGTGGCGAGACGACAAGTTGTGCGAGGTAGCCACCAGGAGCACACTGGCCTATGCCAAACAGGTGCGGACGACCAACGGCCACAGCCTTGTGGTCGTGTGCGAGGCCACTCGGTTCAGGACGTTTTTCGAGGCGGCCCAGGATCCGATCGGGTTGCCGGCTCGCATCACGGCGGTTGTCCTCTGCGCCGGAATCCCGTGTTTCTGGCTGACCCGGTTTATCACTTCGCCGCTGAGACAACTGGGGGGAGCAGTCGCCCGCCTGGAACACGGGGAGTTTGACGCGCGGGTCGGCCCCGCACTGACGCAACGGCGCGACGAGTTCGGCTCGCTGGGAGTGGCTTTCGACCGCATGGCAGCGAAGATCCAGAACCTCGTGGCCGCTCACAGGCAATTGCTTCAGGATGTATCGCATGAACTGCGTTCACCGTTGTCGAGACTGAACGTGGCACTCGAACTGGCAAGAAGTCGCGTCCCGGACGAACTGTCGACTTCCCTCGATCGCATTGGGCGAGAATCCGAGAACCTGAACAAACTGGTCGCTCAACTTCTCACGCTCGCCCGGCTTAATGTCCAGTCAGAAACGCCAGCCGAGATTGTCGATCTCGCCACCATTGTCAGTGCCGTGGTCGAGGACGCCCGCTTTGAGGCGACCACTCGCGACGTCACCATCAGGATCGACCGCAGCGAACCGTGTGAGACACTCGGCCAGATCAACCTGCTTTATATGGCCGTTGAGAACGTCGTTCGGAATGCAGTTCGGTACAGCCCCGAACACACATGCGTGGAAGTGTCGTTATTGCATGCTGACTCGGAGGGTGGCCCGCGAAGCCGAATCCTCGTCCGCGACCACGGCCCCGGCATCCCCGAGTCGGAACTGGCACGCATCGGCACGCCATTTCACACGATACCTCAAGCCGGACTGGCCTCCGGCGCCGGGATGGGCCTGACTATCGTCCGTCGCGTAGTCGAGCAACATGGGGGCAAACTCCGACTCGCAAACGCCCGAGATCAAGGACTTCAAGTCGAAATTGACTTGCCTGCATCAACTCTCTTTCCTTCTGCCAACTGACCGGCCGGCCGCCGGCGAAGCAAACAGGACATCGCCATGTGAGCGCGCAGCGAACCTATCGCA
>CAIPEB010000703.1 GCA_903863885.1 uncultured Planctomycetaceae bacterium
GACCGACGCGTACGCATGTGTGATGGCGCCCTGCTGTCCACCTTCCTCCGAGGTGAGCAACTCGTGCTGCAAATCGTCGGACCAGAAATCGACGGGGGCCAGCGCCCAGCGGTCGTCGTCGATAACGGTGCCGTCGCGGAATCGTTCAAGCAATTGTCCGAGCAAGGCGAGTGCCGAGCGTTCCTGCAAATGCTTGCCGGCGGCCGCCAGATGGAAGAGGAACCAAGTGGAATACGGTGACAACGGCCAGCAGCCCTTGCGAATCACTTTGTGGAATTGCGCGGGGTCGTTCCACAGCCGGTGATTCCCGGACTGGGGGAACCAGTGGGCGAGGTCCCGCAGGATGGACTCCGACTCGCTCCTCGCGGCGGGACTGTCAAACCGGCGGTCCAGATCCTGCGCATCTTTCTTCTCGATCAGGTGAGCGACCAGGGTCTCCATGTTGATGGACAAGTAGACCCGATTCGCGGCCTGGTATCGCGTGACATATCGCAGGATTTCGTTCCTATACTCCGGAGCGATTCGCTGGACGTACGCGTTCAGCTCGAACTGAATGAACCCCGTGAAGCAGACGCTGGTACTGTTAGCCTGGATGGCCTCGAATAGATCCTGCAACACGCCGCTGCCGGCAATCTGACTCTTCTCGGTTGCGAACTCGGTGTACTTTCCAAACTCGTCGAACAGGATCAGGAGCGAGCGGAACGGCTTGTTCGGCCCGCAGAAGTTCTGAATTGAGGCATCGATGACGTCGCGTACCGATTCTCCTCGCAGCGCCGCGATGACCATCCCGCGGCGCGAAAACACATCGTGAACTCGACGATACGTCGCTTCGTCTTGACGCTCCAGCCCGGCCAGGATGTCCTCCGTGCCGCCCACGTCGCATTCGCTCAACAGCTCGTTGGCCACCTCCTGGTTGGCCATGCGGACCAAACTGGCCGCCTGGGAAAAACGCGGCCGGAGCTGATCCAAGGGGCTGGTGTCCAGGTTCCGAGCCTTCAGCTGGCGCAAGATCTGCTGCGTGAACTGCGTGGTCAGGTCGAAGCTCTGCATCCCGTTCAGCGCGACTACCAGGCACGGCTGGTTGGCCTCCCGAAGCAAGACGCGGACCTCGTTGCCGATCTCCTGGTCCGCCGCGCCGATGCCGGCCAGAACCGCCTGAGCCGTTGGGCTGTGCGGATCGTCCAGCAAGGACGCGGCGGTGAGTGCGAGGTGCGACTTGCCGGTGCCGTAGCCGGCAATGACCAGCGTGAAGGGTTCCTCCTCGAGTCCGTAACACCGCCGGACGATCGAGCGAACGAAGCTGGCGGTATCCTGCAAGCGGTGGCCGTGGGCCGTTCCCACGTCCGCTTGGGAGACGCCATGGTATTCCGGCCCGTGAAAGACAAAGGACTCGGACGCCGCCTTCGCCCGCACCTCGTCGGTCGAAAACCAGTCGATATTCACGGCGCCGTTGAACAGCTTGTCGCCGCGGAAACTCACCAGTTCGTGCAAGGGTCGAGACATGGTTTTTCTCTCAGAGCATATCGTCGTAGATGCGTTTCCAAGCCGTTTCGACAGGGGTCGCGGGCCGGATCAGCCACGGCTCCATGTGGCGATCGACCGAGA
>CAIPEB010000704.1 GCA_903863885.1 uncultured Planctomycetaceae bacterium
ACACTCTTTCCCTACACGACGCTCTTCCGATCTTCTGAGTCATTCGGAGAGAAGGGCTTTGGATACGACAGCGAGGCATATTTGCGAGGCGGTCCAGACGGATTCGCAATTAGGACGATAACGGTTCGCGTTTAACAAGTTGGCCCCGCGTGGCGTCAACCACCGGGGCCGTGGTCAAACCTGTTTAGGAGGATCGACATGGGTAAACGTAACAAATTGATCGGTACAATTCAAGTCGGAAACGTGTACGGCGAATTGACAGTTGAGGCGATCGGGAAGCGGCAAGTAGGAAAAAGGATTCGTCCAGTGGCTTACTGCAGGCATTCCGATGGAAGCAAAAAATGCGTCAGGGCGGATCATCTTGCAGTTGGTGCGACACGCGGGATTAAGTCGTCCACTGGACGAAACGGATTAACTCAAGTTCACCGTGGATCTCATTCATCCTGGCAGCACATGTTGGACAGATGCTACAACGACAAGCACCCGCACTTCCGCTATTACGGCGGTCGTGGGATTGTTGTGTGCGACAGATGGAAGGAATCATTTACGGCATTTTTGGAGGACATGGGAGACAGGCCAAACGGACTTACGCTTGACCGCATTGACACGGACAAGGGATACGAGCCTGGAAATTGCAGGTGGGCGACATACCAAGAGCAGAACAGGAACAAAACGAACGGTACGCGATTGACATTCAACGGCGAAACATTGTCCGTGACAAACTGGGCCGAGCGACTTGGCGTTGATCGCGCAACTCTGTTTTCGAGGATTCAATTAGGATGGTCTGTAGAGGACACGCTGACAAAGCCGATTCGGCTTCGACGGTGGGCTAAGAAACCTATTTCGTAAGGAGGATCACATGGCGGGAATCAGAGACATTCGCAGGGCACGGTCAGCGGCAACCCAGGCGGTGAAAGACTGGAAGGACGCGAATCCGAGGAAGCAAGGCGAGAGCCTGGCTGCCTATCGTAGGAGGGCAAAGGTTGGCGTCGAAGCGATGCTTATGAACCAGTACGACGGTGCAGACTGGACTGGCTTTCTCCAGATCGTGATGGAGTTCCTCAAGATCCTGTTGCCGCTGCTGATCGTCTGACGATTCACCGACGCGGCCCGGCCGCAGGGAAGCGGCCGGCCGCGGGGAGCATCCAATGATTACCTCGCGTGAATCCTGGTTGCTGGTGTGCGGAATGGTAATCGGCTGGTGTGCGTTTGGGTTGCTGAACATGAGGCGACGGAAGTGACCGGCCTACTGCGAGCAACCTGGAGAGTTTACCGAGCCCACGGCGTCACAGCAGCGTGGCGGGCGTTCTGGTGCGGTTATTGGTGGGGAAGGCAGATTCGGAGGCGACGTGGATAACGAAACGACAGTCATGGTTTACGATCTGGTTCCGTGCTCAGCATGTGGAGAACGACCCGAGATGACGCGAAACGCATTCGGCTACTCGATCGTGCATCCATGCGTTGGATTGAGTTTGGTTACAATCGTCGGACAGCCTACGCCAGCGGTTGCGGCGAAAGAGTGGGAGTCGATGCAGTGACCATCTACGCCGCCATCTTGATTCTCGCATCGACCGGCTCAGCGTCACGAGAGACGACGGTTCCCGTGTCGATCGAGCGGGTGCTGTGGGGCGTGATTTGCGGAGGGGTTAGGGATGCACGAGCAAACATTGGAGCAGTGGATCAAGGAAAACCAGCCGGAAGTTTGGAAAGACTTACAGGAGTTTCGGAGTCGCTGCAACTCCGCATTGA
>CAIPEB010000705.1 GCA_903863885.1 uncultured Planctomycetaceae bacterium
CCCAGGTGGGCTTCTTCTTCCTGCCCGACAAGTTGGCGCTCGATTTGAGCCGCGTGAGCCCGCTGCGCGGTTTTCAGCGGATTTTCAGCTGGTCGAACGTCGTGCGGCTTGGCTTCGGCCTGTTGAAGATCCTGATCGTCGCCGTCGTCGCCTACTGGTGTCTTTGGGCCGAACGCGGGAAGATCCTCGGGCTCTGTGAACTGACGATGCCCGAGATAGCGAGGTACGTAGCGGAGATCTCGCTCTGGACCTGTATGAAGATCGGAGCCGCGCTGCTGATTCTCGCGCTGTTGGACTACGGCTATCAGTGGTGGAGGCACGAGCAGGACCTGCGGATGACGACGCAGGAACTGCGCGAGGAAATGAAGATGCTGCAGGGAGACCCGCAGATCATCGCGCGGAGGAAATCCGTGCAGCGACAACTGGTCATGAACCGGATCGGCACCGCGGTTCCGAAAGCCGACGTCGTTATCACGAACCCCACCGAACTGGCTATCGCGATTCGATACGATATCGAAACGATGCAGGCCCCGCTGGTGGTCGCCAAGGGGGCCGGTGCCGCGGCGCTCCACATTCGCCGTATCGCGGTCGAGAACGGCATTCCGGTCCTGGAACAAAAAGAGTTGGCTCGCGAGATCTACAAGCTCGTGGAAGTCGGGCGGCCGGTTCCGCCGGAACAGTATGCGGCCATGGCCGAAGTGCTGCGTTACGTCTATGAACTCAAGGGCGAGATCCCGGCGTTTGGCCGCCTGCCGGCTGCTTGAGGTTGATGACCTGACTCGCTGTGAAGGTGGCCGTTCACGGGGTGGGCCGGTTTTCGATAGTGGCGAACCACGCAGTCGCGTCTCTCCGAGACGCGCGGACTTCGCGTCTCGGAGAGACGCGGCTACGTGGGCCCACCCCGTGAACGGTTACGAGTCCAGCGACCAATGGGAGCGGGTTTTCAGACGGGTGCGTCAGCACCGCATTGGGAGGCGACCCTGCCGCCCTACGGCCCGTAGCCGTATCGCTCGAAATAATCGGACCAACGCTCGCGGATCTTTGCCTTGAGCGCTTCGTCAGTCTCGTGCCGGGTCGTGCGGTACGACTTCCGATCGCTGACCGACGCAGCGATCTTTTCGCGCACGCTTTCGAAGTCGCCCAGCTTCAGTTCCTCGTACACTCGCTGCACCTCGCCCAGCGGATCGCGGGCCAGATCCTCGTAGCGGACCTGGCAGATCTGCGATCCGGGGATCGAAGGCCGCTGCTCCTCGAATCCGCGGTACATCCGCTCGAATGCCGAGAAGACGTACTCGTCCAGTTGCTTGAATTTCGGGAACTGAAAGCCCTGGACCTGTTCCAACGCGTACCACAATCGCCGCGTGGATGCGAAAAGCGAATAGGGGTCGCGGACCAGATGAATGAACTTGGCTCCCGGGAACATCTCGGCCAGCATTCGAATGCGGCCCGTGTGCGGCGGCGACTTCAGCACGAGCGGCTTGCCCTTCAGGTAGGTCTGCGTGCGGATGAACTGGCGCATCGCGTCCTGCCATCGGCGCAGATCGTCTGCGTCCGTTCCCTCCATGTCGAGGAACTCCATGTGGACGGGCGCGTCGTTGGGAAACGCCAGCCGCAACATGGGACTTGGAGCGCCCATCGCGACCAGCGCGAATTCGTCTTCCTGCGGGTGTTGGAAGCTCACCGCCATGTCGTCGTTGGGACGTTTGGCCGGCAGCAGGAATCCGAGCAGCCGCGGAAAGATCCTGCCCGTCAGCACGAAATGGTTCGGCGCGAAACACTCGTAGGTCGTCGGGTAAGCAAACTGCTCGTCCAGCACCAGAAGCTCATGCAGGTACGTTGTCCCGCTGCGCCAGTGTCCCAGAATGAAGACCGGCGGCTTGTCGAGCGGCGTGCCATCGATGGCTCGCCCGTAAATCAACCGCTCGATCCGGTGCAGCACCGAGTTGAACACGGCGCAGACCATGACGATCAGGGCCATCGGAATCCGCAGCGGATGGATCCGGTGCAGACGCGGCAGCATCAGCCGCAGCCATCCGCCCACCCGCATCCCGTGCCAGAATCGCGGTGCCCAAAACGGATACGGATTCAGTTCCTGCTTGCCAGCTTCCTTGTTCGCCATGGCGCGAGCATGATCCTTGATGGTGCAAGACCCGGTGTTGATGTTCGGGGTGTCGTGTCGATTCTCAGACAGCGTCTGAGCCTGCGTGCTTTCGCCAAGCCCCGAATTGTTCGGAAAAGACGGCAATGAAGCGGGGCGCAGCTCGACCGGCCATCCATAAATATCGAAGTTCCGTTCGCGGGATTCTACCGTGATTTGGAAAAACTGACGATTCCCGCCCAGTTTGCCAGCGTTGGGTGCCATCACGGCCCGCGACGTTCGGAGGCTCTTCTCCGGCTGACCGGTGCCGCCGGTTTCCTGCGGCAATCAGCTAGCAGCTTGCTTCGCCGTTCTGCGCATCCGGAATCACGCCGGTTTCGATGAACGCGTCGACTTGGATCTTCAGTTGTTCGCGGATGTGGTTCAGGTGGCGGTCGTCCAGAATCTTCCGTCCCTGCTGGTCGGTGACGTAAAAGACGTCCACGACTTGATCGAGGTACGTGCCGATACGGGCGACGTGTACGGAGAGTCCCAACTGGAAGATGGTTCTTGTGATGATGTAGAGCAGGCCCATACGGTCATGGGCGAAAATGTCGAGGATCGTGAACTGGTCGGACGTGGTGTTGTCCACGTGAACCCGCGTCGGCAATCGCGGGCCGCTGCGGGCCATGCCGGAGGCTCCCTGGTTCCACAGTCGCCGGAACGTCGGCGGTTTGGGGGACTCGTCGCGCAGCGATGCGACGAGCGCTTTGACGACATCTTCGACGCGGTGGGGCGGCGGTTCGCCGCTGAAATCCGTGTCCTGAACGAAGAACCGGTCCAGCACCAGGTTCTGGGCCAGAGTGTGGATTTCCGCGGAGAGAATCTGCAGGCCTTTGCTGGTCAGCGCGCCGGTGAGCTTGTGGAAGATGCCGGGAGTGATCTGTTCGTACGTCCCGATCGTGTACTCGACGGCCTGACGCGGCTCGAGGTAGCGTCCCCAGGCAACGGCCTCGTTGCGGGGGAGGCAGCGCAGCCGTTCGAGTTCCCCGGCCATTTGTTCGGGGGACGAGTCGGCGAGGTAGGAGGCGGGCAGCGATTCGATCTGCTGCGACCACCAGGTCTGATCGTGCGCGCCGGCGACCAGCTGCCGCAGCGAATCCCGCTGCTGCTGGAGCCACTCGGCGGCCGTCGAGGGGGATGCGTCGCCGGCCAGTTGTTCGCGGGCCCGCTGGTAGAGGCGGCTGAACAGATCGAGTTTCCAGCTGTTGAGGACCTCCGGGCCGACGGCGGCCAGGTCGGCGCACGTCATCACGTACAGCATTTGCAGGAGCTCGGGCGATCCGACCTCGACGGCGAACTGCACGACCACTTCGTCGTCGTTGATATTGCGGCGCTGGGCCAGGTGCGACATCAGCAGGTGCTTGTGCACCAGGAATACGACCTTAGCCTGATCGTCCGGGGTCATTCCCAGGTGGGCGGTGATTTCCCAGGCCAGACGGCGGCCTATCTCGCTGTGGTCCTCTTCGTAGCCTTTGCCGAGGTCATGGATCAGCAGGGCCAGGTGCAGGATCCGCTTGTCCTTGATCCCGCGGTAGGCGTCTCCCAACGGTCCCGGCACGGTGAGGAACTGCGTCGCTGCTTCGACGGCGCGGATCGAGTGTTCGTCGACGGTGTATTTGTGGTAGGCGTTGAACTGCATCAGCGCGCGGGCGTGCGCCATCGGCGGGATGATTTTCTCGAGCACTCGCAATTCGTGGAGACGCCGCAGGAGATCGCCGAGCAGTCCCGGCTGTGAGATGAGCGACAGGAATCGCTCGGCCGCTTCGCGCGTCATCGCGATGTCGGATCGATTGATCATCGCTTCGCGGATGGCTCGCCACGTGGCGTGATCGATTCGGTTGTTGTAGCGGTTGGCCAGGTCCATCAGCCGCAGCACCTGGGCGAGGTCGTTCCGGACTTTTTCGAGTCCTCGGCGCGTGGCCGCGATGTGAACGGGATCCACGCGGAAATCACCGTCGACGTGGTGGCTGAGGATCGGCCGGATCAGCGACATCAGCGTGGGCCGGGCCTTGGCGTCGGCCACGAAGTGCTTCACCGTGTATCGCAGTTCGCTGGTGTTCTCGATGTAGTCCCGCAGGAACCGTTCGACGGGAAGCAGCGTCGAGTCGCCCGGATAGCCGAAGCGTTCCGCGATGCGCAGCTGTTCGTCGCGGCTCAGCACGTCCTGGGCCCTGCCGGCGCGGAAGTGCAGTTCGTTGCGCAGCCGCAGGAGAAAGTCGTGCGCCTTGCGGATCTTCATCTGTTCCTGCGGCAGAAGGCGGCCGGACCGCATGAGTTCTTCGGGGTCCCGTTCCTGGTAACGGGCGAATCCGATCCACCGCAGCAGATGCAGGTCGCGCAATCCGCCCTTGGATCGCTTGATGTTCGGTTCGAGCAGGTACACCGTTTCTCCGTATTGGTGCTGCTCGGCCCGCCGGGCCTCGACGATCATCTCGATCAGCGCGGCGCAGCGCCGCCGGGTCGCGCGGCTGAACGATCGCTCGAACGCCGTGAAGATCGATTCCGTGCCGCCGAGAAACCTCGCCTCGACGAGCGAAGTGAAAATCGTGGCGTCGGTGGCGGACAGGGCACAGGCCTGCTGTGGCGTCCGCAGGCTGAACCCCAGCTGGAGGCCGGCGTCGAAGATATCCTGCGTGAAATGCCTCACGAACGGGGTAATCTGCTGTTCCACGCCGGGGCGGTGCAGCAGCATCAAGTCGACGTCGGAGTAAGGGGCCACGTCCCGCCGTCCGTAGCCCCCGACCGGCACCATCGCTACCATGCCCGCGATCTGCGGGTCGGTCGCGTTGAGCGCCGCACGGTACAGATCCCCCAGCACGCCGTCGAGCAGTTCGGTCAGGTACGTGCAGACCTGAATGCCCGGCGAGCCCCGGTCGTGCTGCGATTTCAGTTTCTCGCGGCCCTCCGCCAGCTTCTCCCGAGCGGCGAGCACCGAGGGGCGCAGATGGGATCCGGTTGGCTTGGGCATGCGGTTTCCGCGGACAAAAGGTATCTGCGTCGCGGCACATCAGACAGTGTGTGCCGCTGCTTTGCATCGATAAAGGACCCGAAAGACTGCGGTCGTCAGATGGCTTCCTCGCCCGTCTCACCGGTGCGGATGCGGATCGCGTCATACATGTCGTAGACAAAAATCTTGCCGTCGCCAATCTGGCCGGTCTGCGCCGTGCGGAGCACCGTATCCAGCACGGATTGCAGGTTGGCGTCGGTGCAGACGATTTCCATCTTGATCTTGGGCACGAAGTCCACATTGTACTCGGCGCCGCGGTACATCTCGGTATGTCCCTTCTGGCGGCCGAACCCGCGGACTTCGCTCACGGTCATCCCGTGTATACCTCGCTCCGTGAGAGCGTTCTTGACCTCTTCCAGCTTGAAGTGCCGGATGACGGCTTCGATCTTCTTCATTCCCGGTAGCTCCTGTTGATCTGCAGCGTCGCCATTTAAATATCGATATAGCCTTCTTCGCCGTGCTGGCTGTAGTCGAGTCCCTGGATCTCGGCCGACTGCGACACCCGCAACCCCATCGCGGCGTCGAGCAGTTTCAGCAGGCCCAGCGTCACCGTCGCAGCGAAAGCCCAGGCGACGGCGACTGCGGCCAATTGCCCGACGAGCAGGGACGAGTTGCCGTCGATCAGTCCCACCGGCCCCCCGGCCGCCACATTGTTCACGGCCCGCGTCGCAAACACGCCCGTCAGGACGGCGCCGAGGGTGCCGCCGACTCCGTGCACTCCGAAAACGTCCAGCGAATCGTCGTACTTGAACTTGCGTTTCAGCACCGTGCAAGCGAAGTAGCAGAGAGCGCCGGCCGCAGCCCCCATCGCGAGGGCCGGCATCGGCTGGACGTAGCCCGAGGCGGGCGTAATGCACACAAGGCCTGCTACCGCTCCGGAGCAGGCGCCCAGTGAACTCGGCTTTCCGCGCAGGCGCCATTCCAAAGCGGCCCAGGTCAGTGCTCCGGCGGCTGCGGAGAAGTGGGTGGCCGCGAACGCGCTGGATGCCAGACCGTCTGCCGCCAGGGCGCTGCCCGCATTGAAGCCGAACCAACCCACCCAGAGCATCGCGGCGCCGAGAGCCGTGTACGTCAGATTGTGCGGCGGCATCGGTTCGCTGCCGGCGCCGAGCCGTTTGCCGATGACCAGCGCGCAGACCAGCGCCGAAACGCCCGAACTGATGTGCACGACCGTGCCTCCCGCGAAATCCAGGGCTCCGCCCCCGAACGTCGCGGCTCCCGCAGCCCCGTAAGTCAGGATCCCTCCATCCCAGACCCAGTGGCAGAGCGGACAGTAGACGAGCGTGCCCCACAGAATCATGAACACGGCCATCGTGCGGAACCTCATGCGCTCGGCAAAAGCGCCGCAGATCAAGGCGGGCGTGATCACGAAAAACATGCCCTGGAAGAGCATGTGGGTGAGCCGCGGTATCTTGCCCTCCATCGGCACCTCAACTCCGCCGGCCTGCCAGGCAGGCTGCACGTTCTGCATGCAGAGGAATTCCCCGTTGCCGAGCCATCTGCCGCTGCCCCCGAAAGCCAGACTGTAGCCCCATACCGACCAGATGACCGACATCATCGCCATCAGAAAGATGCACTGCATCATGATGTTGAGGACGTTCTTCTTCCGCACCTGGCCGCCGTAGAACATGGCCAGTCCCGGGGCGGTCATGAACAGCACCAGCGCGGCGCTGGTCAGCATCCAAGAGTTGTGCCCCGGCATTTCGGCAGGGGCGGCCGTGCTCTCGGCAGGCCTCGCGCCGGCCGGCGGAGATTCCTCCGCCGCGCAGAGAGTGTTGCAGAAGAGGGCGGTGCCGCCGACGAACGCGACAACGCTGAAAACCAACAGGCGCACAACGGCCGGATGCATCGGCTGGGCTCCAATCAAGGCTGTGCTTGAGTTGATTGAGCGCGCCCGCCTGAAGCACGCTCGGTACATGGAGTTCGGCTCGCCGCCAGGAGTGCCCGTCGAGAGAGCAACGGTTGCGTGTGCACTGCCTTGCATGGAGCGCCAAGACCTTAGTCTCGCGGGAGAAGCGTGTAAAGTCCCCTCTGTGCGCGCTCTTCGGCCACAGCCCCCCGCAGCATCGGCCCGCGCGGTCAACTCCGCTTGAATTCACGATTCGGAACGGTTCTGGAGAGACGCCGGCCGGGCGTCGGCCTGGGACGCATCAGGTCCGGGACGGTTTGTCGGGCTTGCGCCAGAGGACATCTCCGCGTCCTTCCCTTGCGTTGACTGCCCTCGACATGACAAACAGCAGGTCCCCGAGCCGGTTGAGGTAACGCACGACGCGGTCGGAGACGCTGTCGGGCTCCGAGCGCCAGAGCGTCACCACGCGGCGTTCGGCTCTGCGGCAGATGCTTCGCGCCAGGTGCAGCGAAGCGGCCAGCGCGGTTCCGCCCGGCAGGATGAACTCGCGCAGCGGCGCCAGTTCGGATTCGAAACGGTCGATCGCGACCTCCAGAGTCGACACGTGTTCGTCGAGCACCAGCACGAGCCCGTGCGCCTGAGGATCGGGCGATGCCAGTTCGGCTCCGATCGCAAACAGCTCGTGCTGAGCTTCGCACAGCACGCTGTCGATATCGGGAGGCACCGCTGTCGCTCGGGCCTGCCCCAATGCCGCATTCAATTCATCCACCGTCCCGCACGCCTCGATGCGCGGATGGTCCTTCGAGACTCGCGGTCCCGCAAAAAGCCCCGTGTCGCCCGCATCGCCCGTCCGCGTGTAGATCTTCATCGTTTCCGTGCCTCGCGCCCGCCGAATCGTGGGTTCCAAGTCGGCCGTTTACTATATCGCGGCGGGGTCATTGATCGGTAGTGGCGATTCACGGCATGGGGCGTATTGCGGGCCGCTTGCGCCGCGGCGTGCCGGATCAGTTCTCGTACATTTCCTTCAGCTTGTCCCGAAGCTGGAGGCGGGCCCGATGCAGGCGGCTGCGGACGGTTCCGATGTTGATGCCGAGCGAATCGGCGATTTCCTCGTAGTCGCAGCCGTCCATCTCCCGCAGAACGAGGATGGATCGATGTTCGTCGCTCAATTCGGCGAGTGCGCGGCGCACCTGTTCGGCCCGCTCCTCCCGTTCCATCGGATCGTGCGGCGCATCGTCCTTCGCGACCGGTTCATCGCCGTTCTGCTCGCGGCTTCGATCGACCGATTCGGTGAATTTTTTGCGGCGTTTTCGGCTGATGGCGTTGTTGAAGGCGATGCGGTACAGCCACGTGTAGAAGGCGCTGTTGCGCTGAAACGAGCGGAGCTTCAGGTAGGCCTGGAGGAAGGCCTCCTGCGCGATGTCCTCGGCCTCGCTGCGGTCGCCGCAAAGCTGGACGAGCGAGTTGTAGAGACGGTTCTGATAAAGGCAAACCAGTTCGCCGAATGCGGCTGCATCACCTTCAAGAGAACGATCAATAAGGTAAGACTCGTCGCTCACACCCGCTCCCAACGCGCGCCGAACCGACCGCCGCCAACCTAATATTGCTGTGTTGGCCCCGCAGTTGTCAAATGCGTGCGTTCCGGCCGGCACCGCCCAGGGATGTCGCAGAGCGTCAGGACCGCCAGCCAAACCGGTACTGCCGCGCCGGGGTATCAACCCGCTCCCGATGGTCGCTGGACTTTGCGTAAGAAAACGTTCCGGCGGTTTATGCCACGGCGCCGTCCAGGGACGTCAAGCTCGTTCCATCTCCCGCTCAATTGTCAGAATTTCGGTTCCGCGGCCCACGATGGCGCAGGATGCCAGCCGCAGAAACAGCCCGTGAGCAATCAGGCCCGGAATGCGATCGAGTTGAGCGGCCAGCTCTTCGGGAGTCTCGATGATCCCGAAATCGCAGTCGAGCACCAGATTCTGCTGGTCCGTCATTACCGGTTTGCCGTCCGCGTCGCTTCGCAGCTGCGGCTTGCCGCCCAGATCGCGGAGCCAGCGAGCCACGACCGGGCAGGCAAACGGCAGGACTTCAATGGGCAGCTGGAATTTGCCGAGTGCCGGGACCAGTTTTCGGGAGTCGGCAATAATGACGAGGCGATCGGATGCGGTGGCGACGATTTTTTCCCGCAGCATGGCTCCCCCGCCGCCCTTGATCAGCTGCAGCTGCGGAGTCAACTCGTCGGCACCGTCGATCGTCAGGTCAATTCGCGTCTCTTCATCGAACGATGTGAGCGGAATCCCCACGGCCTCGGCCAGTTCTTCGGAATGGCGCGAGGTCGGGATGCCCCGCACATTCAGGCCCTGCCGCACCCGCTCGCCGATGCGCCGGATGGCGTAAGCCGAAGTGCTGCCGGAACCTAGGCCCAGGAGCATGCCGTCCTGGATCCGTTGAACCGCGTGGTCCGCTGCCGCCTGTTTTTCTATTTCTGTTTGATCCATGGGGCTTCGGTTGGACGAGTTACTTGAGGAGATTGATCCGAGGCCCCATCATGGTCCGAGCTAGCACGCTGCGCCAATTGGAGGAGTCGGTTTTCTTTCCAAACACAATAAGTTGGGTAAGCTGCGATGTGCCAACTTGGCTCCTCCCTGTGGGTGGGCGGCTGTCTGCGGTTCATTTGCGGTTGCAATCCCGCCGCGGGATGCTACATTATCCCGCTTAACTTGTTGTGAACGTTGTAAGTAGGATTAGTCCTGGACAAAAGACATGGTCGCCGCTGATGGTTCGGCGCCCGCAACGCCCGCAGTTCAAGAGTAGCCAATGACGATCACGAAAGAGCGGAAGCAGGAAATCATCCAGGGGTACAGGCACGGCGAAACGGATACGGGATCGCCCGAAGTACAGGTCGCCATCCTCACCACTCGGATCAACAGCCTGACGGAGCACCTTCGCACGCACAAGAAGGACTATGCCAGTCGGCGTGGTTTGCTGGCGATGGTCAGTCGTCGTCGCCGCTTGCTGGATTATCTGCGGCGCGTGAATTCGAAGCGATACTTCGATATCATCGGGCGTCTGGGGTTGCGGAAATAGCCCGCTGCCGCGGCAATACCTGGCCTTTTTGCATCAGGACGCAGAAGGCAGGAATCGGAAGTGAAGGTTCGCGTAGAAAAGCAGATTGGCAAGAGCGTCTTATCATTCGAAACAGGGTTCCTCGCGAAGCAGGCTGCGGCCGCGGTTGTAGCGCAATACGCTGACACGGTGGTGTTGACCGCAGTCGCCACGGGGGCGGGCAGGCCTGGCCAGGATTTCTTTCCGCTGACGTGCGATTATCGCGAGCGGGTTTCTGCCGCGGGGAAGTTTCCCGGCGGCTTCATCAAGCGTGAAGGGCGTCCGACCCTCAAGGAGACGCTGACTTCGCGCCTCATGGATCGTCCGTTGCGTCCGTTGTTTGCCAGCGGATTCTACGATGAGGTCCAGATTCAGTCGTTGGTATTGTCCAGCGATCGGCAGAACGACTCCGACGTGCTGGCGATGAACGGCGCCGCGGCGGCTGTGTACATTTCGTCGCTGCCGTTTAACGGCCCGATCGCGTCGGTGCGGGTAGGGCGGGTCGGCGGCCAGTGGGTGGCTTTCCCGACGCAGAATGATCTTGAAGAGAGCGACCTCGATCTGATCATGTCCGGCTCGGATCAGGCGATTCTGATGATCGAGGGTTTTGCCCGCGAGTTGCCCGAAGAAGAGATGCTGGACGCGTTGCGGTTCGGGCACTCGGTGGTGCGTGAAATCTGTGCAATGCAGTGTGAACTGGCGCAGAAGCTGGGATTGACCAAGGCCCCGTTCACGCCGGCCTGCAACGCGGAGCTGTATGACCGGCTGCGAAGCCGTGCGTACGACGAGTTCCGGACGCTGAAGATGACCCCCGGCAAGCAGGCCCGGGCCGAAGCCGTCAGCGGTCTGAAAGACCGGATGGTTGCCGAGTTCATTCCGGATGCGGCCGCCGAGGGGGCTATTGATCCGGTCGCTTTCGATCACGCCTGGCACGATCTCGAGCAGCGGGTGATGCGGGACCTGATTCTGTCGGGCACGCGTGCCGACGGTCGGGATACGAAGACGCTGCGTGATATCGAGTGCCACGTCGACGTGTTGCCCCGGACTCACGGATCGGCCGTGTTTCAACGGGGCGAGACGCAGGCCCTCGTGACCATTACGCTCGGCACCGCCAAGGACGAGCAGCGGGTCGACGGACTGATCGACGAGTACTCGAAGAAGTTCATGCTGGACTACAATTTCCCGTCGTTTTCGGTGGGCGAGTGCCGGCCGATTCGAGGTCCGGGTCGCCGGGAAATGGGGCACGGGGCGCTGGCCGAACGAAGCATCAAGCCGGTCATCCCCGCGCCTGACGATTTCCCGTACACGATCCGGGTGGTGTCGGACATCCTGGAATCGAACGGTTCGTCCTCGATGGCCACGGTATGCGGTGCGACACTGGCCCTGATGGCCGCAGGTGTTCCGATCACGAATCCCGTCGCGGGGATCTCGATCGGCCTGGTGAAGGAATCGGATACCCAGTGGGTATTGCTGACCGACATCATCGGCGACGAGGATCACTTCGGCGACATGGACTTCAAGATCTCGGGAACCCAGAACGGCATCACCGGAATCCAGCTCGATCTGAAGATCGACGGAATTCACGACGAGATCATCAAGGCCACGCTGGCTCAGGCCCGCGATGCGCGTCTGCAGATTCTCCGCAAGATTCTCACGGCGATCCGCGAGCCTCGCGCAGAAATCTCCGCTTGGGCGCCGCGACTGCTCCGCACCAAGATCGACCCCGACAAGATCGGTCTGCTGATCGGCCCCGGCGGCAGCAATGTACGCCGCATCCAGGAGACGACCGGCACGGTGATCGAGATCGAGGAAGACGGCACGGTCATGATCGCCAGCACCAACAAGGAGTGGGCGGATGCGGCTCTGGCCCAGGTCGAGGCGCTGACTGCCACGGTCCAGATCGGCAAGATCTACACCGGCAAGGTGACGAGCATCAAGGATTTCGGCGCGTTTGTCGAAATCCTGCCCGGCCGCGACGGCCTGTGCCATATCAGCGAACTTTCCAACGGCTTCGTCAACAGCGTGTCCGACGTGTGCCAGGTGGGTGACGAAATGAAAGTGATCGTCATCGACGTGGATGAGCACGATCGCGTGAAGCTGAGCCGCCGCCGGGCACTCGAGGAACTGGGGATCGTCGAAGAAACGCCCCCGGCCGGTGAGGAACGCCCCCGTCGCCCCAAGGGACGCAATGGCGACGGTGATCGCGATTCCGGACGCTCGGAACGGCGGGGACGCCGCTAGGATTGGTTCCCGTTCGGCGGGATGAGAGTTAATCACGGAGGCGTCGAGGTCGTTGCCGATTTCGACGCCTCCTCGATTTTTCAGAAGTTCGGGGCCGGTTTTCCCCGTCGCTGTCTACCGGTCATTTGGATATCCGCCCGATTCGGTTGCTTGTGTCCTCGCTTTGCGCCCTCCATGTGACTCCCTCAGGGCGGGGATCACAAGTTATCGTCCTCGAGGTGGTTATGGCAGAACCGGTGGCGGAGCGGGAATACGGCCGAGTGTGGGATGGTTTCACCTCGACAGAAGCGTGCCGTTCCAACGGACGCGTTGCCGCCATGGTTGCTCAGGAACAGCCGAATGCCGAAGAGTTGAGTCAGCGCCTGGCTGCGAGCTACAACGAACTCGCGGAACTGGCCGGATCGCTGGCGCACGAGATCAAGAATCCGCTTTCGGTCATCCGCATGAACATGGATCTGCTGGCGGAGGATCTCGCGGACGGACAGTCTCAGAGGGACCGCCGCGCGCTGAACAAGGTCGAAATGGTCCAGAAGCAGGTGACTCGACTGGAGAATCTGCTCAATGATTTCCTCCGCTTTGCGCGGCTGCGGAACCTCGATCTGAAGGCCGGGAGCCTCAATGAGCAGATTGAGCGGGTGCTGGATCTGTTCGAGGCGCAGGCCCGCGAATTGAACGTCGAGATCATCCGCTACCTCGAGCCGGATCTGCCCGGCATCCTGCTCGAATCGCAGACGCTGCAGGCGGCTCTGGTGAATCTGGTCAAGAACGCGCTGGAGGCCATGCCCCACGGCGGTCAATTGCTGGCCCGTACTCGCCTGACTCGTGTCGGCGTCGCGCTGGACCTGATCGATACGGGCTGCGGCATGGACGACAAGACGGCGCTGCAGATGTTCGATGCGTTCTACTCCACGAAGAACGGCGGATCCGGATTGGGGCTGCCGACGGCCCGCAAGATCATCGAAGCTCACGGCGGCCGGATCGACGTGCAGAGCGCGGTGGGGCGGGGGACCAAGTTCACGATCGAGTTCCCCACGCCGCGGCGACTGGCCTGAGGATCGGCCCGTTCGTCCAGGGCGAGACGCGTCCGGCCGCGTGCCTTGCCGAGCTGTTCCGTTGCGTACCTACCCCCCCGGAATCCGATTTTGTATCATCCCAGCATGTCCACTGCGAAGCCTAACGACCCGCCTGTGAATCCTCCGGACGACGTCCGCGTGCTGATCGTCGACAACGATGAAGCGCTTGCCCAGGCCATGGCCGAAAGCCTGGAGCGGGTGGGCTACCAATGCACTGTGGCTACCTCGGGGCCCGAGGGCGTGGAGTACATCGAGCGGGAGACGTTCGACGTGGTCTTCACCGACCTGGTGATGAACGACGTCGATGGAATGGAAGTGCTGGCCCGCGCAAAGAAGTCCCTGCCCGACTGCCAGGTGATCGTCATTACGGGAGAGGCGTCCGTGCCGAAGGCCGTCGAGGCGATGCGGCAGGGGGCTTTCAACTTCCTGGAAAAGCCGATCACGCCCACGGGCATTCGCACCGTCGCAGAGCGGGCCGCCGAGGCCGTGCGTCTGCGCCGGCAGAACATCGAGTTGAACCAGCGGCTCGACGAAAAATTCGGTTTCGAGGGGATCATCTTCGTTTCCAGCCGGATGAAGGCCGTCATCGAGCGGCTGAAGCGGATCGCCCCCACGGATGCAACTGTGCTGATCACCGGCGAGAGCGGCACCGGCAAGGAACTGGTCGCTCAGGCCATTCACCAGAACAGTCCCCGCAAGGGAAAACGCCTCGTCGCGCTCAACGCGCGTGCCGTGTCCGAGAATCTCGTGGAGAGCGAACTGTTCGGGCACGTGAAGGGCGCGTTCACCGATGCGGCGACGGATCGTGTGGGCGCCTTCGAGTATGCCAATGGCGGCACGCTGTTTCTGGATGAAGTCGGCGACATGCCGATCTCGACGCAGATCAAGCTGCTGCGCGTGCTCGAAGACCATCAGGTCACGCGGGTCGGCGACAACAAGCCGATCAAGGTGAACGTCCGGCTGATCTCCGCAACGAATCGCAGTCTCGAGGAGGCGATCGCCCGCGGCGACTTCCGCCAGGACCTGTACTACCGGCTGAAAGTGGTCACCGTCGAACTGCCATCGCTGCGCGAGCGGCGCGAGGATATCGTGCCGTTGACGGACCATTTCCGCAAACAGTTCGCCAAGCACCATCAGAAGCCCGTGCGCGGGATCTCGCCGGTTGTGACCCGCAAGTTCTTTGCCTACGACTGGCCCGGAAACGTGCGGCAACTGCGAAATGCGGTCGAGACCATGGTCGTGCTCGACGCGGACGGGGTGCTTGATGTGGATGACCTGCCGCCCGAACTCGTCGATATCGAAGAGGCCCCCGCCGCGGTGGATCCGGCTCCGATGGGGCTGGTCGGCCAGACCATGGACGAGATCGAGAAGTGGGCCATCGACCAGACGCTGAAACTCACCAACGGCAACCGAGAAGAAACGGCTCGCATCCTGGGTATCGGCGCTCGCACTCTGTACCGCAAGCTGGACAAGTACGGCTTGTGAGGGCGGAGTCGCCGTTGCCGCGATTCACACGTCCCGTTCGGGTGGTTGTGCAAGCATGCCTCATATTCAGAAGCTGTCTCCCCACGTAGTCAATCAGATCGCCGCGGGCGAGGTGATCGAACGGCCGGCCAGCGTCGTCAAGGAACTGCTGGAGAACTCCGTCGATTCCGGCGCGACCCGCATTGACGTGGCGCTGGAGCAGGGCGGCCTGGAACTGATACGCATCTCCGACAACGGAAGCGGCATTGCATCGGACGAGATGCTGTTGGCCGTGACCAGCCATGCCACGAGCAAGCTGCGTGACGCCGACGATCTTTTCCGCGTCGCGACGCTCGGGTTCCGCGGCGAGGCGCTCGCCTCGATCGCCGCGGTGAGCCATTTGACGCTGCGGAGTTGTTCGGAGTCCGAGCAGGCCGGGGCTTTGCTGGAGGTCAACGGCGGCAGCCTTTCGCCGGTGACTCCCTTTGGCTGTCCGAAGGGAACGGTCGTCGAAGTGCGAAACCTGTTTTTCAATACGCCGGTTCGCCGCCGGTTCATGCGCACCTCGCAGACGGAGTTCGGCCACGCCAGCGAGGCCTTTGCCCGCGTGGCGCTGGCGTATCCGGACATCCATTTCACGCTCGAGCACCAGGGACGCCGTCTGTACGACCTGCCGCCGACCGACCGCTGGCGCGACCGGATCGTGACCTTTTTCGGCGACGAGTTGCGGGAGAATCTGATCTGGATCGACAACAGCGACGAAACGCTGCGGCTGTCGGGTTATGCTGCAAGCCCGAGCATCAACCGCGGCAACAACCGCATGCAGTATGTATTCCTCAACGGTCGCTATATCCGCGACCGCTCCCTGCAGCACGCGCTTGGAGAGGCCTATCGCGGGTTGATCATGACGGGACGCTATCCGGTCGCCTTTCTGCGGCTGGACATGCAGCCCGAACTCGTGGACGTCAATGTCCACCCCACGAAACTCGAGGTTCGTTTCCAGGACGGGGGCCGCGTCTACAGCCAGTTGCTTGGCACGCTGCGGAGCCATTTTCTCAGCACGGACCTGACGGTGCGCGTGCAGCCGGCCGGTGATTCCGGCGGTCCGGCACAGGGTTCGCAAACGGGGCAGGGGACTTCGGTAGAGTCGCATCAGGCCGCGATGCGGGCGTGGGCTCGCGGTGAGTCCGAATCCGCGGGCAATCAGCCGTCCTCGGCCCGTCAGGCATCGCTCGATCTCGGCCGCGCGATGGGCGGCACGCCCGCTTTTCGGCCGTTCGATACCGATCGGACGTTCGGCACCGAGCGGGATTCCCGGTCCGGGGCGAGCCCCGAGTCGGCGGGCGAATTGTCCAGATCCGATGCGGCGGCAGCGTCGCCAACCGGCGATTCGCACGTGCCGCCGCCGTACCGTTCGGCGGGGGTTCAACTGCACAACCGGTACCTGGTGGCTGAGCATGATCAGGGGATGGTGGTCATCGACCAGCACGCGCTTCACGAGCGCATTCTCTACGAACAGCTGCGCCAGACCGTGCTCGAGGGGCGGCTCGAATCCCAGCGTCTGCTCGTTCCCGAGCCCGTGACCCTGGCCGCGCCGGAACTGGCCGCGGCACTCGAAGCCCGGGAAACGCTGGCCAGGCTGGGCATCGACGTCCAGCCGTTTGGCGGCGACACGGTGCTGGTATCCTCGTATCCCGCGATGCTTGCCAAACTCCGACCCGAGGAAGTCCTGCGCCAGGTGGTCGAACAGCTCGTGTCCGGCGGGAAGATGCCTGACCGCCGGGATCTGCTCGACGAACTCCTGCACATGATCGCCTGCAAGGCAGCCATCAAGGCGGGCGATCGGTTGTCGCCCGAAGAAGTGAATGCGCTGTTGGAACAGCGGCACCACTGCCAGGACACGCACCACTGCCCGCACGGGCGGCCCGCCGCGCTGGTTTTCACCCGCGAAGAACTCGACCGCCGGTTCCGCCGCACTTGAAGCTGCTCATTGAACCCCGCGCGGCCGCATGACAGAATGGGATGGGGCCGGCGGGCGGATGCCGGAAACCGGATGCCGGACGGTTGGTCTCCGGTGATGTTCATTTCCTCAAAAGCGTGACTCACTTTCCATGATTGCTGTAAGCATTGCCCGTGGTCGTCACCGCATGGTGATCGCCGAACACAAGCATCTCGTTGAACAGGGCGCGCAGCTGGTGGAGTTGCGGGTGGACTACATCGTCCGCAGCGTGGACCTGAAGCGGCTGCTGACGAACCGGCCGTGTCCGGTGATCGTCGCCTGCCGCAGGCCTCAGGATGGCGGCAAGTGGGCGCGTTCGGAGGACGAGCGCCGGATGCTGCTCCGCTCCGCGATCGCCGACGGCGTGGACTACATCGACCTGGAGGAGGACATCGCGGGGACAATTCCCCGCTTCGGCAAAACGAAGCGGATTGTCAGCTACCACAACTTCCAGGAAACGCCGGCGAATCTGCGCGAGATCTACGACCGGTGCGCATCGCATGATCCGGACATCGTCAAGATCGCGACGATGGCGCACGATCCGAAGGACAATCTCCGCGTGCTGCAGTTGATCGCCGACAGTGAGATTCCCACGGTGGCGATCTGCATGGGCGACATTGGCACGGCCAGTCGGATCCTGGCCGGTAAATTCGGAGCGCCGTTCACGTACGCGACGTTTCACCAGGAGCGCGAGCTGGCGCCCGGGCAACTCAGTTTTGATCAGATGCGCTCGATTTACCGTTACGACGACATCAATCCCGACACGGACGTGTACGGCCTGATCGGGGATCCGATTGGAACGCCGCTTGCGCCGCTGATGCACAACGCATCGTTCCATGCGATGAAGCTCGACAAGGTGTTTGTGCCGTTTCGCGTTCCTCGGGAGCATCTCGAGCCGTTTCTGGGTTATTGCCGCCAGTTCGGGTTGCGGGGTCTGATCGTCAACACGCCGCACAAGGAATCGATCGTGCCGTTCCTTTCCGCGACAGATCGCGAGGTGGACCACATCGGTGCCGCGAACACGGTCGTGATCGATGGTTTCGACCGCTCCGGCTACAACACGGAATTCAAAGCCGCGCTGGAGAGCATCGACGCGACGCTTGGCCGGGGCGGCGAGATCGACGTTCTGTCGGGCAAGACGGCCATCGTGCTGGGCGCGGGGGGCATGGCGAAAGCCGTGGCGTTCGCGCTGCGTTCGCGCGACGTTCACGTCGCGATCGCTTCGCGGACGATGGAGCGGTCGCAGGAACTGGCCCACAAGCTCAACTGTCGCGCGGTGGAGTGGAGTTCGCGCCACAGTCAGAACGCCGAGATCGTCGTCAACTGCACGCCGGTCGGCATGCACCCCCATGTCGACGACTCGCCTTTCGAGGGCGATTATCTGCGTCGTTCCATGATCGTGTTCGACACCGTGTACAACCCGGAGCAGACTCTGCTGATCAAGCGGGCTCGCGAGAAGCAGTGCTACGTGGTGACGGGCGTCGACATGTTTGTGCGGCAGTCGGCTCTGCAATTTGAACGGTTTGCCGGTCAGGCCGCGTCCCAGGAAGTGATGCGGCAGAGTTTGCGGAAGTGGATCGGGGCGGCCAAGACCTCGATGGCCGAGTAAATTGGAGCCCCTCGTTCCGCGCGGATCCGGTCGCTCACACCCCGAGACTCGAGATACCCTATCGCCATGGATCGGCTTCTTGAAATACCCGTCTTCGTGCGGCTGGCCGGCCTGGCGCTGTTCGGCTTCGTGCTGGGCGGCCAGTTGAATCGCGGTATTTACCGCCTGGCCTGGAATCCCCGCCATGTCGGCCCCTGGTCGCCGCCGCTGCCCGAAGCCCCGCGCCGCTCGGCTTGGGACCGCGTCCCGCTGCTGGGCTGGTTTCTGCTCCGCCGCGAATCACCGTTGCACGGCCGCGGTTACTGGGTGCGTCCGCTGCTGATCGAACTGGCGACCGGCTTCGGTCTGGCCTGGCTCTACTATTTCGAGGTCATCCGCGGATCGCTGCTTCCTCCGGAGTGGCCCCCCGGCGTACCTGCCGACGCGGCGGTGCTGCACGCCGGATATCTCAGCCACGTGTTGCTGGTCGCGCTGATGATCGTCGCGACATTCATTGATTTCGACGAGCAGACGATACCTGACGAAATCACGCTGCCGGGCACGTTGGCCGGGCTGCTGCTCGCGGGGCTGCTGCCCGCATCCCGCCCCGTGGTGATGGTCGCATCCGGCTATTCCGACCGGTGGCAGCCCGTCTTTGAATCGTTGCACCTGGCAACTCCCCTCGCCTGGCCCGCGTGGTTGAACGGACGTTGGGGCCTGGCCTTGGGACTGGCCGCGTTTGTGGCCTGGTGGCTGGCTGTACTGCCGTGGACCTGGACCTTGCGGCGCGGGGTGTGCAAAGCCATCGGTTACGCGTGGACCAGCGTGGCTCGACGACTGTCGATCGTGCTGGTGGCGCTGGGTGCAACCGGTGTGGCCGTTGTTTCTCTGGTCTGGCTCTGGGGAGGCAGTCACTGGGAGGGCCTGTTCTCGGCGCTGGTCGGGATGGTGTTCGGCGGCGGCCTGATCTGGTCGGTGCGGATCGTCGGCACATTCGCATTAAGGCAGGAGGCGATGGGCTTCGGCGACGTGACGCTGATGGCGATGATCGGCGCGTTCATCGGCTGGCAGGGAACGCTGATCGTGTTTTTCCTCGCTCCGTTCGCAGCCGTACTTATTTCTGTGACCCAGTGGGTGCTGACCCGTCGCAAGGACATCGCCTTCGGTCCCTACCTGTGTCTCGGCGCCCTGTTTCTCATCCTGCGCTGGCCCCGCATCTGGTCGAAATACGCTTCGGACATGTTCAGTCTGGGCTGGTTCATTCCCGCGATCGTCGTCGCCTGCCTGGGGTTGATGGGCGGCATGCTGATCGGATTGCGGACTGTGCGCGAAAGCTTCTCGCGGTACGACGAGCCCGATGAAGAAACGCCGGGCGAGGACGTACCGCCGAGCGGGTAGGGATGCCGGTAATCGGTAATCGGTAGGATGTTTGTCTTCCTCCGGACTCCGGACTCCAGACCCCAGACTCCCCCCTCCGGACGAAGGACTTTTCCGCCAAATCGACCTTGCCGCGATCTGGGTTCACCGGTAACATCCCCCCCGCATGTGTCGGAGGATGACCGGCATAGCGTTACCGGGTCGCTGACGATCGTCACGAGCCGCAGGGAGATCTCGCGACGTGCGCTGCTTGGCAAGCCAAGGATGGCTCTTAATCGCCGTTGTCTTAGGGACGGCTGGGTGCAGCCAGAATCCGTTTCTGGCAGCGCCTCAGGCGGCGCCTCCTCCACCGCTGGCTCAGACTGCTCCGCCTGCGACGTCGCAATTGGCGGATTCGGATCGGCGTGCCAGCGCGCTGGATGCCGACAACCGGGATCTGCATTCGGAAATCGCGAAATATCAGCAGGAACAGCAGTTGCTGCAGGATCAGGTGACGCTGCTGCGCAAGCAGCTCGCCGAGACGGCCGGTCAGCTGCGTGATTCGCAGCTGGCCAATCAGACGGCGAACAAGAAAATCGAGGCGATACAGGCTTCGACCCGGCGGGGCGGCGGAGCCACGATCACGGCCAACAACAGTCAGCTCGCTCCGCTGAAAGTGGCTGATATTCCGGGATTCGAGGTGCGGCAGGACGGCGACGTGATTCGGATCGAGGTCCCTTCGGACCGGCTGTTCCATGCCCGCACGAATCAGCTGCTGCCGAGTGCCGGGTATCTGATCGACCAGTTGGCGGATGCGATTTCCCGCCAATATCCCCAGCAGATGATCGGGATCGAAGCTCATACGGACAACAGTCCGGCCGCGACCGGTACGAACACCGAGTTGGGCGCCATGCAGGCAACTGCGGTCTATTCGGCGCTGACGCAGCGGAATCGGCTGTCGTCGGATCAGTTGTTCGTGGTATCGCACGGAGCGAACCAGCCGCGGGTTTCCAACGCAACGCCCGCCGGCCGCGCCAAGAACCGACGCGTCGAGGTGGTCATTTATCCCGAGACGCTGCAGCGTTCGCAGGGCCAGTAGTGCCTTCCTCCCTTGGCGCGACGACTGCTTTGGTGGAGATTCTCTCTATCGTCCTCCGTCCGTCCCCGTTCTGCCGCAGGCGCCGTGTGCCGGCCATTGCAGTGCGGGCTGTTTGATGGGGGAGATTGCGCAAACGCGACATTCGCACTCGAACGGCTTGGGAATTTCAGATGATCGCCATCGTCGACTACCAGATGGGCAACCTCCGCAGCGTGCAGAAAGCATTCGAAAAAGTCGGTGTATCGGCCGAGATCACGAGTGACCCCGACGCCCTGGACCGGGCCGACAAGATCGTGCTTCCCGGAGTGGGCGCTTTTCGGGATGCGATTTCCGAACTGCAGCATCGCCAGCTGGTCGAGCCGTTGCGGTCTGCGATTCGAGCGGGCAAGCCGTTTCTGGGGATCTGTCTCGGCCTGCAGCTGCTGTTCGACGTGAGCTACGAGGACGGCGAGTACCGCGGGCTGGAGGTGCTGCGGGGCAAAGTAGTCCGGTTTCAGGTGCCCGCCGGGTGCAAGGTGCCGCACATGGGCTGGAACGCGGCGCGGATCCTGAAGCCCGCGCCGATCCTCAAGGGTATCGAATCGGGCACGCATTTCTACTTTGTCCATTCGTATCTGGCCGCGCCGGACGACCGCGATGTGGTGGCGATTGAGGCGGACTATCCCGAGCCGTTTTGTGCGATGATCTGGCGGGACAATCTCTTTGCCACCCAGTTTCATCCGGAGAAGAGCCAGCAGGCCGGGTTGCAGGTCCTGAGGAACTTCGCCCGGCTGTGACCGATCCCGCTTGCCGTGCCACTTGTTCAAGTGTTGGCGCTGTGGCATATTACGACTTTCCCTCACGATAGCGGGGCTCTGATGCAGATCTGGCCTGCGATAGACCTGCGCGGCGGCAAATGCGTGCGGCTGCAGCAGGGTGATTACAATCGCGAGACCGTCTTCGGCGACGATCCGGCGGAGATGGCCCGTCGATGGGTACGTGAGGGCGCGGATCGCCTCCATCTGGTGGATTTGGATGGTGCGCGGGACGGTCTGGCGGCCAACCGGCGTGCGGTCGAGTCGATTCTTGCCGCCGTGGATGTTCCCTGCCAGCTTGGCGGGGGGGTTCGCAGCGACGAGTCGATCGACCATTGGCTGGCCATCGGGATTACCCGTCTCGTCGTGGGCACGCAGGCGCTGAAGGAGCCGGACTGGTTCCGCGGTGCGTGCCGTCGCAACCCGGGGCGGCTCGTTCTGGGCATCGATGCCCGCGACGGCATGGTCGCCACGGACGGGTGGCGGGAAGTGAGCCGCGTGGCGGCGATCGAGCTGGCCTCGAATTGGGTGGACGAGCCTCTGGCTGCCATCGTCTATACCGACATTTCACGGGACGGCATGATGGCGGGTCCGAATTTCCAGGCCATGGAGGAAATGCGGCGGGCTGTGAGCCTGCCGGTGGTGGCGTCCGGTGGCGTCACGACGTGCGACGATGTGAAGCGGCTGGCGGAGATCGGCATGGCCGGCTGCATTATCGGGCGTTCGCTTTACGAGGGTTCCCTGCAGTTGGGGGAAGCGATCGCCGCAGCGAAGAAGTCCTGACGTAACGAGTCTAGCAGGCCTCGGAGTGGCCGGTCTCGCCGCGTTCCCAACGGCCGGCGAACGGTTCCGCGATGAGCGCCGCGGGGATGCATAAAGGAAGCTGGAATGGCGAAAGTGAAAGTGGAAGACATTCGGAACGTGGCTCTGTGCGGACATGGCTCCTGCGGCAAGACCACGCTCGTGGACAAGATGCTGGTCAAGACGGGCGCGGTGAATGCCAGCCCGAGCGTTGACGAAGGGAGCAGCATCTGCGATTTCGACCCGGAAGAGAAAACGCACAAGTACTCCATCGAAGCTTCCGTCGTCCACTTCATGCACGCCGGCAAGCGGTTCAACTTCATCGACACCCCCGGTTATCCGGACTTCATCGGCCAGGCCCTCGGGGCCATGAGGGGCGTCGATGCCGTGCTGATCGCGGTCAACGCCCAGTCGGGCATCGAAGTCAACACGCGGCGCGTGTTCGCCGAGGCCGGCAAGGCCGGACTGGCCCGCATGATCGTGTTGACCAAGCTCGACGGCGACAACATCGACTTCTCGGCCGTCGTCGATGCGATCCGCGAACTGTGGGGCAGCAAGTGCGTCCTGATGAATGTTCCCGTCGGGCTGGGGCATGGCTTCAAGGGCGTCGTCAGCACGATGAACGTCCCGGACAATACCGATGGCGCCGTGGTGGATCCCCAGGAGATTCACGATGCGCTGATCGAGTCGATTATCGAGGTCGACGAATCCGTGATGGAGAAATATCTCGAGGGAACACCGCCGTCTCCGGAAGACTTGGGACGGCTGACCATCCAGGCGATTGCCGCCGGCACGCTGATTCCGATCGTCTGCTGCTCCGGCAAGATGGACGTCGGCGTGCAGGAACTCCTCGACACGCTGGCGACCTGTGCTCCGTCGCCCGCCGATCTGCCGCGCAAAGCGACCAAGGACGGGGAGGAGAAGTTGATCGTCCCCGATGCCGGCGGTCCGCTCGTGGCGCAGATCTTCAAGACCCGCATTGACCCGTTCGTGCAGAAGTTGAGCTTCATCCGCGTGCTTTCCGGCACTCTGAAGAAAGACGATACCGTCCACTCGGCCAGCGTCCGCAAGGGGCTGAAGATGGGGCCGCTGCTCGAAGTGCAGGCCGATCAGACGTCGGCCGTTGATTCGGCGGGCCCCGGCGACATCGTGGCGGTTGCGAAGATGGAAGAGCTCCACACCGGAACCGTGCTGGGCGATTACCAGCTGCCCCCGTTCGTCTATCCGACCCCCATGGTCGGTCTGGCCGTGTCGCCCAAGAGCCGGGGCGACGAAACTAAACTGTCGGGCGCGCTGCACAAGGTTGTCGAAGAAGACCGCACCTTCCGGCTGGATCGCGACGCACAGACGAAAGAGCTGGTCATCACCGGCATGAGCGAACTGCACCTGTCGATCATCCGCGAGCGACTGGCGCGACGCGACAAGCTCGAAGTCGAAACGAAGGAGCCCAAGATCCCGTTCCGCGAGACGATCCAGGCCAATGCGGAAGGCAGCTACCGCCACAAGAAGCAGACCGGCGGCCGCGGCCAGTTCGGCGAGGTTCACATTCGCATGTATCCGCTGCCTCGCGGCACGAAGATCGAAGAGTACGCCACCAAGGCTCGTTTTCCGCAGTTGAAGGAATTCCACTACGACGAACAGCACAACTTCCTGTGGGTTGACACGGTCGTCGGCGGCGTGATTCCCGGCAACTTCATGCCTGCGATCGAAAAGGGCTTCAAGGAACGTCTGGTCGGCGGCGTTATCGCGGGGCATCTCGTCCAGGACCTGTGCATCGAGGTCCACTTCGGCAAGCACCACCCGGTGGACAGTTCGGAACAGGCTTTCAAGACGGCCGGACGCATGGCGTTCAAGCAGGTGTTCGAGAAGGCCAAGCCCTGCCTGCTCGAACCCGTGGTGAAGCTCGCGATCACCGTACCCGAATCGAATGTCGGCGATGTGTACAGCGACATGTCGGGCCGCGGCGGGCGCGTGCAGGGTACGGACTCGGCGGGCGGCAATCTTCAGACGATCTACGCCGAAGCGCCGCTGCGCGAAGTCAGCACCTATGCACGGACCCTGTCCAGCATGACGGGCGGACAGGGGAGCTATACGATGGAATTCAGCCACTACGACGTCATGCCGGCCAACGTGCAGGCGGATGTCGTGTCGAAAGCGAAGATCAAGGACGAAGAGGAAGACTGAGCCGTTTTTTGGCCCCGATCTTCCGGGCCTTTTTGCCTCAATCTTCACGGCGGAGTATTCCGATTATGCAGAAGGGATAGCGGTCCGCCTCCACTTGTCCGCGCTGATGGATCGGCGATAGGATACACGTGGAGGTGGATTGACTCCCTAGGGCGTGGAAACATGACTCGTCATTCGAGTGCGGCGGCAACCTGTATCTGTCGTTGTCCGGCTTGACCGGACAATCTCTGGCGCATCGCTTGCCTGCTGCCGTATCGGTTTCCCGCTTCCCACCCCTGCTGCATCGAGTGCACCTGCCATGGCTTCCGACGTTCGCCTCAAGGAACAGTTGCCGAGTCTGACCAACCGCATCGTCCGGACCTACACGGATGTGGGGAAGATCAACCATCTGGGGCACTGCCCGCTGCCTCGCTATGAGGATGTCATCGGGGCGATCGAGGACCTGACGGATATCATTTATCCCGGGTATCGTCGCCGCGAAGGGCTGCACATCGGCAACGTGACTTATCACGTCGGCGACCTGATCGATCGGCTGCACGACACTCTGACCGTCCAGATTGCCAGGGCACTGCGCCACGACGATCGCGTATCGTCCAACTCGCGGCGCGAATGCGAAGACGACATGGACTACGAGGCCAAGGGGCAGGCGATGGCGATCTCGTTCCTGGAGAAGATCCCGGAGCTGCGCGAGATTCTGGCGACGGACGTCCAGGCGGCTTATGACGGCGACCCGGCCTGCAGGAACCAGGATGAAGTGATCTTCTGCTACCCGGGGCTGGAAGCGATCACCGTGTTTCGCCTTGCTCACGAACTTCACGAATTCGGCGTGCCGTTCATTCCCCGCATGATGACGGAGTGGGCGCACAAGCAGACCGGCATCGACATTCATCCGGGCGCCACGATCGGCCATCATTTTTTCATCGACCACGGTACGGGCGTGGTGGTCGGCGAGACAACGCACATCGGAAACCACGTCAAGATCTATCAGGGCGTTACGCTGGGCGCTCTCAGCTTCCCGACAGACACCAACGGCAACCTGCTCCGCAACATGAAACGCCACCCGACGATCGAGGATCGCGTGGTGATCTACGCCAATGCCACGATCCTCGGCGGCAAGACGGTGGTCGGCCACGATTCGGTGATCGGATCGAGCGTGTGGCTTACCCGCAGCGTGGCGCCGCATACGACGGTCACCATCGAGGCGCCGCGGCTGAGGATTCGCGAGGAACTGTCCGAGGAACTGGACGCTCAGGCCAGCTGCCAGCTCTGACGTGTCCGGTCGGCCGTGGTCACTGCAGGGTTTTCTCGAGCTTCGCTCGAACTCGCATCAGCCGTTCCGTCTCGGGTATGACCGTTTCATGGGATTGTGCCAAGTCCGCCCGAGCCTGTTTGTCGTTTCCGAGCAGGTGGTGACAAATGGCGGCGTAGATGTACGAGTGCGGCATCCACGGCCTTCGGCGCTGTGCTCGTTCAAAAAGTTCCAGGGCGCCGCGTGGATCGCCCTTATCCAACTTCATTTGGCCAATCCCGTGCAACAAGTCATCGACCTTCGTCTGGTCGTCCAATGCCGTGAACAATCGCATGTCGCCCGGATCAATCCGGCCGGTCAAGTCCTCGATCTGCTCGTTGAGCGCGCGCAGCTGACCGGCGGCGTCGGAGGCCTGGTTCAGCGGCGGAGACTGCACGATAAAGGAAGTCAGGATCGCCGCGGACAATTGGTCCAGCGGAATCAAGCCAAGCCACTCGTCTCGCTCGACGGTGGACGGTAAAGCCCGTGGATTCCAATCCTGTTGGCAGACGTCCTCCACAATTCTCTTGGCCAGCGTCCTGGCAACCAGCCAATGACCTTCCCGGGTAAAGTGAACGTGCTCCCAGAATAGTTCGCGGCCAGGCACCCTGCCGACCACTGCTTCCGAGAAGGTCGGAACCAGATCGACAAACAGCACTCGCGGGAGTGAAGCGGATTCAACCGTCTTCCTGACGATGTCGCGGAAGTTGCTCCGGGCGCGGTAGCGACAACCGTCCAGGTCTCGGGCCTTCGAGTAGAGCACCGCGGCCTCATCGAGCCGATGCAGCGCCTCGAGAGCTTGAGCTTTTCGGTATGCAATCAGCGCATATCCCGGATCCAATTGCTCGGCCTGATTCAATTCCTGCAACGCGCTTTCATATTGGCCGGATTCGGCATGCACGCCCGCCGACTGCAGGTGGATGTCGCGTTTCATTCCGTCGGCGACACCAAGCGTCGAGTAGTTCACGATGGGGCTCTGATCGTGGAGATTGGATACGACGCTGCACAGGACGAGCGGGACTTTACGTTGTTCGCACAGGGCAACCATCTTCGTGAGATTGGACCGGTACATGTTCTCCGCGCGCTTCATGGCATCGCTGTTGGGTGGCACGCAGGAATTGCCGGGCAGACGCGCGATAAGCATCTCCGAGCCGTTTCCGGTACCCTGCACAAGTTGCGTGAGAAACTGCATCAATCGGTAACGCCGCAGTTCGATCCCGAGGCGACCAAGCGGCGCCGTCGTTGCCGCGCCGCCAATTCCATAGAACTCGTTGTGTCCCGCATAAACAACCATCAGGTCGGGCGCACTTTCAAGTGCCTGGCGTGTGATATCAACCAAGGGCGTCGTGCTTACGCCGACGATTCCAGCGTTCAGGACCTCGACGCGTTTCGGCGAGAGCTGGCGGCTCAGGACGAATTCCAGTTGCCGCGGAAACGCGAGTTCGGACGGGTACGGGAATCCCTGAACCGACGATTCACCAACCACCACCACTCGAAACGTCGATGCGGGCTTTGGCAGATCAAATGACCGGGGTTCCGGACCGCGCAGATCGATGTTGCTGTACGCAAAATCCGAGAGCATGTTGAGGGAAAAGACGTGCGCAGCATCTCGACGAGGCGACGGAACGATCAACCTGGTGTCTGCCCCGATTCCCAGCCAGAACAACGCGAGATTGGCGAGAATTACGAGGAGCACCGGAAGCAAGACGAAGGCCACTCGAAAACCAATCTGGCGTCGGCGTCTCTTGCGAATTGCGAGTTGTGAATCGAGATCCGACGCGCCAAGGGAGGCCTGAGGCTCTTCAGACATTTGTTCTGTTCCCCGATCGCTCAAAGACGACCGTCCGGCTAATTCGGGTTTTCGAACACGGTCAGGCTACTGGCGCCGCGCGGGTCGTCTTGCTTGAACATGAAGAAGTTCCCCAGCACGATATCGATATCGCCGTCGCCGTCGTAATCTCCGACGTCCCCGACCGGATGGTACGGGAACGCCCACTCCAGTCCGTACCGGCGGAACTTGCCCGGCGAGGTCTGCTCCAGCCAGATCACGGTATCGAGTTCATTGGCTTTCGGCCACTTCGGATCGAACACCGGAATGAAGACGCTCGACACCAGATCGAAGTCCCCGTCTCCGTCCAGATCGGCCGGCATGGAAGTGTGTGCGCCGGGCAAATTAGCCAGGCGGTGATAGGGCCAGGGGAATTTGCCTGTGTTTTCCACCCAGCCGAAGCCGTGGTAGGGTCGCGGAATCGGCGGGAGTTGCACGGAATCCCCGTGGTTGTAGAAGAGATCCATGTCGCCGTCGCCGTCGACGTCGAACAAGCGAATTCCCGTGGAGCCCCAGCGGTGGTGGGGAGCTTTATAGAGCATCTCCGGTTGGAAAGTCCCCCAACCACGATTGATGAACGCGAGAATGTGGTCGTGCTCCTGGGCCTGCACGGCCACGAAATCCGGATGGCCGTCGCCGTTCAGGTCCAGTACCGGCGCGTCGATCGTGCCGGTGCGCTGGTCGATTGGAACGGCTTCGAATTCCGGATGGGCGTAGTCCTTCGTGACGTTCTCCATGTACAGGATCATGCCCGTCGTCAGGTTTCCGAACACACCGACGACAAGATCCAGATCGCCGTC
>CAIPEB010000706.1 GCA_903863885.1 uncultured Planctomycetaceae bacterium
ATCGGACGCCGCGTGCGATTTCAACTCGGCTGAACGTGCTCGTATGGTGTAAAGCGACCGCCTAAGTCCAGCCCAACCACGGGGCCAATTCTTAGGTCCGTTCGTTGTATGGGAATCCAGGCTAGCGAGTCGTCGAAGGATCAATTGAATCAGCGCCAAGCGTACGGGTCGAAAACAGTCGCGGCGGACGGATTCGTCCGAGGCTCCCGATTCCACGCGCATACGACGCAGGCAGGCGGCAAGAACATGCTGCGGCACCGCGGTTCCTTTGAGCGCGGCGGACATGAGCACGGTCGGTAGATCGGGAGGCAAATCATCTCCCTTGCGTATCGTGCAATTTGCGAGCATCCAGAGCGGAAACGCTGCCGTACGATCTCCGGTGAATGCATCCCTGATTTCCAAATCACGGAACCAACGTCCCAGATTGAATTCCACGTCGGGGAGAGGTGCCTCCAGGTAATCCCGCACCATGATGCGAGCCGAGTTGCCGGAAAGCGCGAGGCAATAAAAGTCACGCTGGATGCTAGTCGAGGGCTGATGTCCCGAACCAGCAGACTTGATCAGCCGCGCAACCTGCTCCGGTTCCGGCGAGTCGAAGGCCATCAGATCGTTCGGTTCGTTGTTCTTCGTCCAGAACAAGAACATCGTGCGGCCCACTCGCAAGCTTGTCTTGGGGCGGTTCGGCAGGCCGTTGGCGATCAAAGCGTTGATCGCTCGGGTCAGGCCATCAATACCTTCGGACGACACCATGCTCGTGGCAGCACCAGAAAGCCCGTAGCTCTCCGCGGCATCCAATGATGTCACGAGATAGGCATCGGCCCGGCAGCCAATTCCCACAAGGCCGTTCACCTTGGTCTTTACCGTGTCAGGGATCGCGGTTTCCAGGTTGGTGATTTGGCAGCGGCCGCGAAACATGTCCTGAGACTGCGTGGCCAGATCCGCTGAAAAAAACGAACGCCACCAATCCCGCACTGATGGTCTTACCAGCACCGGTTGGCCAGGGTTCTCGTCGGCGAGCCACGCGAACGTACACAGTTGGGCAACGTTCAAGCCCTTCGCTTCAATTTCTTGAGCAAGTGTTTCCGCCGCGCCGGGATCGCTCTCCAGCCATCTGTGAAATTGACAAATTGCCCCCAGTGCCGGGTCCTGCGTCTGCTCGGACGCGTAGTTCACAAACCGCCAGAACGTCGAACGCTGCGCATCAAACTTGGCCTTTTGTTTCGCGTCGATCAGCCGATCAACGGGTAACACGCGTGCCAGGTTATCTGCCAGGAACACCGCCGGTTTTTCTTGACCTGATGCGGCCGGATCGGTCGTTTTCCAGCGAGGCACATTCCCGTCCTGCTTCTTCTTCGGCACCTGCAGGACGACAGGCCGCACGGGGACCGGAATCAGTTTTCCTTTACCCACGACGAGCCGCGGTTTGCCGCCTTTCTTTTTCGCGGGCTCTTCATTCCGGTCCCGCAAATCGATCATTCCCCGATATTCTCCCTGCTTCCCGATTTGGATGAGGCATGCAATCGGTGCGGAATCAAACGCGGGATCTTGGAGCAAGCCTTCGCGTTCTGCCAACTCGTAGAGACGGCGAAGGATCATATCATCACCTCCTTCGGCCAGCCGACCACTTCAATCGGTGGTTCTCCATCGATTCCTTGGTCGCGTGTGTCGCAATGCAACACGCCGCGGCGTATCTCGGCTCGGAAAAATCCCGGTAGATTCCGACCGTCGGGAGAGAACCGAATGTCGTAAAGCATGAGGCCAAGCGATTCCGACCAATTCACGGGTTCCTCCGTACCGTCCGCCGGAGCAAAGCTGCAGGCGAATTCACGGCAACCCAGATACGGGTGGTGAAAGCACTGGCCTTTACGCACCCGCCGTTCGAACATGCTGGCGTATTTGATTTCGGTATCCGGTCCCTCCGGCTCATCCACCTCGGCGATGCGGGTGCGCGGTTGGTTTGCCTTCGGAGTCAGCACCGGGCTGGCGTGGATCAAATAGGCCACGTCGCGAAGTGCGAGCGTATTGCGTTGTGTGCGGTTGGCGCCACCCACACTCTCGCGGCCAGCGGAATCGACGAACAACGGCTGAAAAGATGACGCGTCCGACATCCACCCCTTGATCGTGCCGGGCGAGATCCGGCCGGATATCTCGTTGCGGCGGATTGACATGAATTCGTAAGGCGGACGGGAAGGATCCGGCGGACGGTGCGGCGGCGGCAGCACGCTGATGCGACGGATGTGCCACGACATCTGTGGTTTCCACATGATTGCCTCCAGCACGCCGCGGGCGGCTGAGGGTGTCATGATCGGATAAGAAAGCCGCTCTACTTTCAGTTCCGGCCGCGTAAAACAGGCCAGCTCGCCCCAGACCTTCACTGTGACCATTTCAAGGCCCCCCTGGTTAGTCCACCTAGACGACGAGGTCCAAGTCATCCATTTCCGGCAACACACCCAAGTGCGAATCGTATTTGCCACGCCATACGTAACACCCAACTTCGCCTTCCCGATCAATGAACTGACCGAGTCGCTTCAACTCGTAAAACCGTAAATTGACTTGAAACCCGTTCAGTTCTCGGAACGTCCGATAGGTCGGCGTGCAATCCAGTTCGCTCAGTAAACGTTGAACGGACTCCCGCTCGTCATCCCAGCTGGCGATGACAGCGGGAACCGTGAAATCGTCGATTAATCGATAGTGGCCCAACTGCTTGTCATCGGCGTCGCCCTCACAGATCGTTTTGAATCGCTGGCGACGACGGAGATCTTCGATGCAGTGCGCGTCCAATGTTCCCGTCGCATACAAGCGTTGGAAGTACTCCTGCATATCCTGGGGAGAACAGATATCCGGTTCGCGACCGTCGGCCAGAAATGCGGACTCCAGCGTGCTCCGACCTGCTGAGTACCAACGGTCACCTCGCGGCAACCCTCCGTCGGTACTGCGGAACACAACTACGCGTCCCCCAGGTCCCCCATCCGGTCCGTTGAGACGACCTTCCCGATTGCAGCGACCGGCGGACTGCACCACGGCCTCCAGCGGTGCCAATTCCCTTAGTACCAAGGGAAAATCCACATCAACGCCCGCCTCGATCAGTTGCGTCGAAATCAGATGACACGCCTGACCGTGTCGCAGACATTCTCGAACTTGATCCAGCACCCGCAAACGATGGAGCGGACACATGGCAGTGGACAGGTGAAAGACAGATTGTCCGTTCTGCGCTCGCAGTTGCTCGTAAACGAGCCGAGCGGCGCGCTTGGTATTCACAATGCAAAGTGCCGCTCGTTGGCCGAGCATCGCGGCGGCCACCTGCGACCAATCCATCGGGGCAGCGTTCGGTCGCGGCCAACTCACCGTGACCCGCCGCAATCGCTCGAACAAATTGAGTTCCGATGGAATGATCTCGCACAAGCGGTCAAACCCATGATCCCAATCCGGCCGTTTGGCCCAGGCGGGTTGTGTCGCCGTCGAAAGCACCAACGTCGTGCCTGTGCAGGCGCAAAAGTCCTTGAGCATCGAACACGTCGGCTCAATCACTCCAGGCGGCAACGTCTGGCATTCGTCGAGGATCACCACGCTGCGAGCGATGTTATGCAGTTTGCGGCACGCCTGAGGACGGTTGGAGAACAAGCTCTCGAAAAACTGAACGTTGGTGGTGATGATCACCGGAAACGCCCAATTCTGCGCCCGCTTGGCGTTCGCATCGGATTGGGCTTCGTCGCCATCGGCGACCGAGGGCGGCTCTGCCAGACTGTGATGTTCGTAGACCAAGGCCGCGTCGGCGCTACGCAACTCGGCGCCGAGTGCTCGGCGGATCTCCCTGGCGTTTTGCTCCAAAATGCTGAGGTACGGCGCCACATAGATGACCCTGCGCAGGCCGAAGCGTCGGGCATGCGCTAGGGCAAACGACAGCGAAGCAAGCGTCTTCGCGCCGCCGGTGGGGACGGTCAGCGAAAAAACGCAAGGCGGATGATCGGCTGCAGCCAGCGCCGCTTGCAGGACTTGGTGACGGATGGTGGCCACATCCTGCCCGGCGGCAACGGTTGCCTGAGAAATCGCCTCACGACACTGGACGGCCCGGTCGGCGATATAGTCACGCACACGCTCCGAGAGTCGTTCAATCATCGCTTCCGTCAGTTCCTGCGGCACCGTTTGAGATCGATTGCCCGTCACACGATTTTCGTGCTCGGCGGTATCCTGCCAGTCAGCATCCACGAGACAGCTGTAAAGCAGACGGACCCAGATATCGAAAATCAGCGGGTTATCAGTGACGCACAATTTCGGCAACGATTGATTGAGCGTCGGGTTTTCGCGAATCGCCATGGCTCGAATCTGGTTGGCAACATCCCGACCTCCTGGCCCCAATATCAACGACTTGAGGTCTGCCGCATCGGGCAACCCGCCGTGGTGACCAGCGATCGCGAATGCCACATCCCGGCGACCGCCGCACGCGGCCCAAGCTGCTCCGGCCTGTTTGTGGCGGGTAGCATCCCCCTTCCTTCGCAGCCCCTGCAGCAAGAGCTGAAACTCCGGCCGATATTTTCCTACGTCGTGCAACCAGCCCGCCCACGCCGCCGTTTCTGCCAACGCGTCGGACACGGCCCAACTGGTCATTCCATTTTGTCGAGAGAGTTCGGCAACGCGTTGCAGGTGGTCGGCCAGAAGTTGCCAACGATCTCCCGGCATGCGCTGGGATGGATGGGTGTGCGCGAAATAGGAAGCAATCATCGTGAAAGTGTCGCTGAAGTCTGAACTAGCGATCAACACAGTTGAGGTTCTTCGGGGAAGATCGCGCGATACTTCAGGAACCCTTCAGCCACTGATATTCGCGCGCCTTCGCAAGTCGCAATTCCACCTGAGCGTTCGAGTGTGCGTCACTATAGCCGATTGCCAAGACAGGTTGTGACCAACGTGACAATTGTGCAGTAGGGGAATTTCCTACAAGCGTGAGACCGCACCGAATAGCTCAACAGACTTAGGATCCGTTGCAGTTCCGACTCCAACGCAACCGTTCGTCTGCTTTTTGACCAGCGATCTTGCACTGCCGCAAATTAGCGGAGTTGACGACAGTGAATTGTTGGCCGGGCGAATCGATCGCGTTTTCGCACATGGAGCGAAACTCTGTTTGATTGGCCATCGTTTGTGTTCGGGATGAAAATTGGCATGCCGACTTCGAACAATCCTCGCCCGCGTTGCTGTTGAGGACAGGATCAGCGAGGCATCTGCTCTACCATCGGCAGGCGAAGGCGAGGAGTGCAGGACTAAGGCTCGCGTCAGTTCGATGAGCGGTGGTGTCCACAATTCTCTTGAGAAAGTCGCCGGTTCGCGCAAAGACGACCATGGTTGCGATTGCATCCTGCTGATCGGCGGACTTGGGTTCGAAAATAGGTCCACGATTCTGGATGAATATTCTCGGACCGAATCTATCGGGTGGATGAGAGCCAACGGAAAACTCCAACAAGCGACACATCGACTCAGACGCCCGCGCGATCGCCGAGCCCCCCGCCAGTTGTTCGCATTCATGTCGGGTGAACAGATTCGTGATTGGGCAATCAACAACCACCTGCGGAGCAGGTGGTATGAGGAAGGCCCCTAAAAGGGGCCATGTTGGTGATTCAGGTGTTACTCAAATAGGCCGCGTTCTTGCTCACGCTCGTTCTTCTCCTGGTCC
>CAIPEB010000707.1 GCA_903863885.1 uncultured Planctomycetaceae bacterium
AATTGATCAGTTTGAATTGATCACGAAGGCGTGCCTGGACCTCCAAGTTGCCACTCTTGTTCATTCGCTCCTCTGTTTCATGCCGCTTGCTGACGGTCAGGTTGAAATCCCCGCCAATGACGACATCGCATCCATCCCGATGGTCGTGAAGCATGGTCAGGATTTCCCAAACGATCGTGTGATACGGCTGTCCCTCGATCGTTGGGGCATGGAGCGAAAAGACCCGCACCCGATTTCCCGTCAAGCCAAGTGGGTGGTTTTCCAACTCGACACCGACCACCCAACCACGAAACGATGGCAGATCAAGTTGTCGGAATGACTTGGACTTGATGTAGATCGAACTTCCCCAGTGTTGGTCCTTGACTGGAACCCTGACCACCTTGTCGTTCCATGCCTCTTCCGGCAGGGGACGTTGGCACTGCTCAGGACTCAGAGATTCTTGGGCGAGCAGAATGTCCGGATCGGTCGCCTCAAGAATGGCAGTCCAGTTGTCTCGGCTTCTCCTGGCGTGCTGCATGTTGTACGAAACGATTTTCATTGACCAACTCTTTTCTCCAGACGAAGCGAACAAGACCTCCGATTCCGTCGCTCCGAGAGAACATCTGCTACTTCGGGACGTAACGCATCGCTGTTTTCTCACGGGGAATTCGTTGGATGCACAGCCCTAGCGGGCAGCAACGGCGGAGTCAGCGTTTTGCAGTGATTGCCCGCTGAACTGCTTTCAAGTACTCAGTGCCATCTGCCTCGGTGGGCGTCAAGTAACCGCCTTCACCATTCTCGTTCCAGGCATAGAGCAGCAAGAGTCGCTGCGGCGTAGCCTTGTCGGGGTGATCGTCGAGCCACTTCATTCCTGCTCCGACAAATTCCTCCACCAGTTTGGGCGTGCGGTCGGGATACCAAGTGGACAACTTCTCGGGCGGCAGCGAGCCTTTCTCCCAAGGCCGACGATCCCATCCCACCGTGATGACCGGCACGTAGGGCAACGTAGTCCGTTCGGCGAACTGCTGGAGGATCTTCTGGTTGCCTTCGATCAACCTTCGAACCGGCTTGCTGCCGTCGCCGCTCAGCCAGATCCGTCTCGGCTCAACAGCTACTGCTTCCCCTTCTTTTCCTCTTCCTCCTTGTCTTTGCGGAAGACGAACCTCGAAACTTCTCCTGCCGCACTCTCAGACTCCATGACGATCTCGGATGGTCCCTTCTTGATGAGGACGCCCTTCGACTTGACCTCCTGTCCATTTTCGACAAATACGAACTCGCCCTGATATTCCGTTGGCGACTTCACCGTCCAATACAACGTGGCATTTCCCCCATTAACGTCAAACCCACGGTCCTCAATGCACTTCTTGGTAGCGTTCCAGCCGATGAGGTTCATTCCGTTCCGTGTCGATGCCCCCGTGTACGAAAACCGGCCCACCAAGCACGCCTTCTTCTTGTCCTCCGTCCGTCCCCACCAGCATTTGTAAGTGCCGTTCTGCACCTTGTTGCCGATTTTCCCCTCGACCTTCCAGGTGCCTACCAAGGAATCAAGTTCCTTGATGATCTCGTCCGGGATTCCCGGTTTGTCTTGGCAGAAAGCCACGTTTCCCAGGAAGGCAACCGCTACGCCGACGACGGCGATGGTCAAACCTCTCATGATTCGTCTCCTTGCGTTGCAGGGGTAACGAAAAAGTCTGAAGACCGAGTCGTTTCAGTTCCAGGACCGTGACCGCATGGACGCACGGTCTTCCTTATCGCTCGATGGCTTCGGCTGCCAATGTCTCGTATCGCACGAACCACTGAGGAGCCACTCCATTGGGTGCCAGTTGCGAAAGTGCAATGACAACCCATTTGCCCCGAGGGGAAATACGGAACGAGGTGGACCAGAAACCTGACCAAGCGTAGGCTCCCCGCAGTTGATCGTGCACGCCCTCTTTGTCAGGCAGTATGCCAACTCCGAGTCTCATCCTGTCCGGCATGTTGAAGCATTGCCAGTCGCCGGGTTGACTCGTTGTCATCGTGCGAACAGTTTCAGGCCGCAGAAGGCGAGTGTTGTTCGATTCGCCCCCGTTCAATAGCATCTGGCAGAACCGCCAGTAATCCGACGCCGTCGAACAGAGTCCGCCTCCGCCGGATAGATAACTGTTCGATTCGGCGAAGCAGTAATTGCAGGACAAAGGCACCGGGCCGCCCGCGTCGAAAGTGATCGTCTCGTTTATTCCCATCTTGCGAATACCGTCGCCAGCCGGAAGGTAGGCGGCAACGAGCCGGTGCCGCTTTTCAGGTGGCACCATGAAGAACGTATCGTTCATCCCGAGTGGATGGCAGATGCGGCTCTCTACGAAGCGGTCAAGCGTGACGCCGGACACAACTTCCACTACTCGCCCAAGCACATCGGTGGACATGCTGTAATTCCATCTGTCCCCCGGATGAAAAAGAATCGGCATTACTGCCAACTTCTTCATCAACTCTTTAAGGTTCAGTTGCGACGGGGAAAGCCCACAATGAATACCGTTCTTTTCATAGATCGGACCGAGTTTGTTATCGCTGTTGAAGCTCAGCCCCGAAGTGTGCGTCAGCAAATCAAGTATCGTGATTTCCCGTTTGGCCGGTACCGTCTTCAACGGATCGGCCGTAATCAGCACCTGGGGGTTCTTGAACTCGGGAATGTACTTGGAGACCGGATCGTCCAGGTCGAGCTTGCCGTCCTCCCACAGCATCAAGATCGCCACACTCGTGATCGGCTTGGTCATGGATGCGATGCGGAAGATGGCATCTGTCTGCATCGGTTTCTTCTCTTCCCGATCTGCCATGCCCACCGCCTTCAGGTGGACCACCTTCCCGTGGCGAGCCATCATGGTCACGCCGCCAGCAATCTTGCCCTGGTCCACCAGCGACTGCATGAACGTGGACAGCTCCTCGACCTTGGTGGAAGAGACTCCCACGTCTTCGGGCTTGGCAGTCGGCAAGTCCTGACCCGCCAGTTGAACTTCGCAGAACGAGCCAACAAGGAATATTGCCCAGGTGAGTCGGTACGGTCCTAGTTTGGGGACGGTCATGCTTGCCCTTTCTTGCTAACCTGCCGCAGCCTTCTCAGGGAACCGATGGAGGCTTTCGCCTATCTTGGAAACGTCGCAACTTCTCCGTGGCGGCACTCTTGTCGAAGGTAGCCCCCTCATCGGCAGCCTTCTTCACGAGAGCGACCGATTCGGAGTCCGAGAGATTTCGACACATTTGAATCGCAAGACTCCGATCCCCATTTTCGACTCCGCTGGCAATGCGATGCAGGTCGCTGATCGCCTGCGAATCGCCCAGAACTGCCAGGGCTCCGATGATGGCCGTTCGGGGCGAGGCAACCCCAACAGACCGACTGGCAACAAGACCATCTCGCATTTCATGCAGCCTCAAGTCTGCGATGAGCTTGCAGAAAATCTCGATTTCACAACGTTGGTCGAACTTGCCGTCCCCCTTCAGGTCGGCGTTCGGCCAGACTGCGACGGTCTCCCGCAGCTTGGCGATGGCGGATGGATGACGCCAGCAGGCAAGCTCGCAAATCACGTCCTGCCGAATCAGGGCGTAGTCGTCGTCCAGATACGGCAACAGCACCTCCACGATGTCAGGAGGCTGCCGATCAATGAACTGCTGGATTGCCGAACGTCTGACCAAAGAATGCTTGTCCACGATTGCCTTTCGCAGAAGCGGCAAGGCTTCGGGAGACGACAGCTTTGACAAGCAGATTACGGCAACCCTCCGAACGAAATCGCCGTCCGACTCGATCAGTTCCGGGTGTTGACGGAGAAAGGTCCCGTCGTCACGAAGAAGGACTTGGCACAGAGCATGATGACGGATGTCGGCGTCCGGGTTTCCAGCTAGACGCAGCCACATCCCTCTGAGGGTGGCTGAGGCAGAAGTGTCGCCAACCTTGCTGGGTTTGGCCTCCAGGCGGTTGAGGACGCTCGTCAACTCATCTTTCATGTACCAGTCTGCCTGGGGCAACTCCGCTTCGATGATCGGGATTGCCTCGAGTCCGATCAGTCGCACCAAGGTCAGTGCGGCGGCCTTCTGCACACCGTAAATTTCCACATTCGGCTTTCCGCTCCCGGAGATTGCCCCGGTGGGAGTCTTGTCTTGGAAGAGTCTTTTCGCCTCTGGAATTGCGTCCTTGAACTGCAGTGCTCCCAACAGCGTAATTCCCTGGATTCGCTCGCTCACGTTTCCGCTGGTTAACCATGACTCGGCATCCTTGCGGACCAGATCGGCAACCTTGGCACGCTTGTCGTCATTCAGATCGAGCAGCTTTCCCGACGCCAGATCGAAGCAGCAAACGGTTCCTTCCTGGGTGGCCAGGGCAAACTCCCGCTCGTCGTTGAGGAACGAAAACCATGCGTTGTCATTCCACCAAAGGGATGAGACAGTCTGTTTCGCTGAGGCGATTTCGTCCTTCGGCAGGAATTCGGCGAGTTCATAGCTTCCCAAAATCCTGCCCGCGTCACCCAGGATCACAATTACTTTGCCGTCCCCGACGAAGTGGTGTTTGTCTCGCAGAACAACGAACTTGCCGTTGTTCGTCACGTATGCCCGCACTGGGGGACAAGCACCATCGACGTGGGCACGTTTCCAGAGTTCGTTCAGTCCGTCCTTCGTCTTTTCACAGAGGGACAGCGTGCGGGATCCCGGATAGTCCACTCGAAGTACAAATCGCCCATTGGCCGACCAGTGTTCCTTCTGCGGCGGTCCCCAACTGTCGGCGATCGCGTGCGACGAGAGCGATGCGGCAAGAACCAGTGCCATGGTCGCGTGAATTAATCGGCAAGTTGCGTGGCTGCTCATCCTTCGCTCCTCTACTTCTCGATGGCCTCCGCGGCGATCCTCTCGTACTCGGCGAACCAAGCCGGA
>CAIPEB010000708.1 GCA_903863885.1 uncultured Planctomycetaceae bacterium
CTCGGTCTGGGTCGTATCGGAACCAGCGTGCGTACTCGTGTAGATGGCGCAGCGAATCATAGGGTTCTCCTGGATGGTGAGTGTGGTGCGGTACCAGGTGACGACCGTTACGCTAAGCGGCCAGCAGGGATCAAGCGTTGATGCGATGGGAATGCGTGCGTCGCGTGACCAACGAAATAAGGGGCACGCAGGCGGAGGACCCATCCTGCGCACCCCCGACAACGGGAGTCGCTCTCCCATGTCGCAGTTAGCCGTTTGAAGCGACCGACGCCTCGTGCAACGCTTCACTGGCCGTCCGCGGATGCAGCAGGTCCCACTGGTTGACCAGTTGCAGGTAGACCAGGCGGATCGTCCCCGATCCGTTCAGATTGACCATCGTGACGTGGCCCACGCGATCGCGCTGTCGAACGCGGAAAGGAACCTCGCGTCGCCGTCGCATGCGCAGTGCGAGCACGTAGAGGATCTCGTTTCCCTGCGGCGACCACTGGCGGAGCATCTCGTCGAGTTCGCAGTGTCGAACCTGTGAGTAGCCCACCTGTGAAAACGAACGCGTGATATCGATCGCTTGATCGGATGCTGAAAATCAAAGGTCTCTTGCCATGAGCATGACGCCCTCCGTCTCGCCAATTGAAGCAAACACACGCTGTCCATTGAACTCGAATTTCTGGTACGATCCGACAAACATTTCACGGAAGCCCAGTTTACGGAAGATGTGCTGCGAAACGATGCCGGTCGCTTCAGTCACAGCCGTCCTATACCCGCGACTCCGGCCATTGTTCAAGCACGTCGTGACAAGACGGCTGGCAACGCCGCGACCCGTCGCATGTGCTGCAACCCCGAGCATGAACAGGTGAAGATGCGTGCCGGCTTCAATCGTGTGGACTTTACGGTACTGGTCGTCGAGACCCTCGAGGAGGGCGCCCAGAGGCGCGAAGGCCGGTGCGGCCATTTGCGTGTCGGTGGTCAAAGGCGTGAAAAAATCCTCAGTGACCAGTGCTCCCAAGATACCGTGAGTGTTCCGTTGGCGCGCAATCACGGTCAGTTGCTCGGATACGGCTTTTTGGCCGAAGGCTTCGACCTGCGATCGGACCTGTGAGCACGGAATACCAAGGGCCACGGCCGCTGGCTCAAAGTGGCTGAACTCCTCGGCGAGCAAGCAACTCATCGCTTCGAGTTCGGCCTCCTCCGGGATACCGAAATCGACTTCGCCGACGCGGTCCATCACATGCATTGGTCGAGTGCTTTCAATTCAGTCCAACTCGCAGAATTGCCAGGCCGACAAATACGAGGGGGCGAATAATGGAATGTCTTGTATCGCACATCACAATCTATCGGCGAGTGCATCGGATCAGATTGGAATCAGACATCCCCGCTCGGAGCATCTTGCTTTCCGCCTTTTCGGCTTTCGTCGTGTCTGTCGGTTGAAATCGAGAGGTTCCGAGTCACTCCGTCTCGCATCGATGGCGGACGCTCGGTCACCGGATCGGAGGCATCCGTCGTGTTGCAGAACCCTGCAACGACCGGCTTTGCCCTGGGTAACGGCGGGATTTCCAGCAATCCGCCAAAAAGCGCCGGACCGCGAATCAAGGAAATCCGACCGCACTCCCGGCACCGACCTGCCACGACGAAGAGCTGAACCAGCAAGGGAACACCATCGTTTCCTTTGCGGCTCCAATAGAATTCATCGGATTGGCACCACGGACATCGCGCATTCACCGAATTGCCCCAACGCGTGAACGCCAAAGTTAGTGCTGTCCATGTTCGCAGAGATACTTGCCGCCGAGGTTTTTCCACCTCCCGCCTGACGCAACATCCACTCCACACGATTGACAGACCATCTCCGGCGTATCTGGCGGTCCCGTGGCTTTACCAATATTCTCCGTCAACGGTACGTTTTTACACGGCCCATTTTCCAGCTTCCGGAAAATGGACAGTTGCCAAAGTTGAAACAATCGCCCCGAGATGACCTCCGCCCCAAGCATCCGCAGTGTGTCGATGCTGCACGGTTTCGGAATCGTCTTCCCTTTACACTCCTTCACTCTTTTCTTTTTCCACGTAGGCAATCGCATCGGCGATCGAAGCAAAGATCGGCCACAGTGTGTTCAGATTGGTTATTTCCAGAATGTTCTGTATCGATGGCGGTACATTACAGAAAGCCATGCGGCCTCGATGCGCAAGCGATCGCCTCCCCAACCTGACAAACACGGCAATTGCTGATGAGTCGCAGCGATTCAGATGGCGGCAGTCGATGACCACGTCCTTCGCCTGTTTCGCCTCCAGGATCCCGAACGCTCCGCCGGCATCGCAAGTCAACAGATCGTCGGTTTCGAGGGCCAGCAGATTCCGAAGAGGTGTAACCGAAATCGTCTGCCCAAACCGCTCGACCTGAAAGGCGCCTGCCTGACCCATGCGGTTGCCTCGCCGTAATAAATGCGAATGAATTGTTTATGGGCAATACACCCATTTACGTCAATAGGAAATACCCATAAATTGCAAATATAAAACCCCCATTCGCTTATGGGTAGCAATGCCCATTCTGTGTGGGTATGCGGTGCGGTCCAGGCAAACCGTTCCGCGGCAGGTACCGTTCAACCCACGCGCATCTAATTTTGGCACGAACAATTCGCGACTCGTTACTAAGGCTTTCGTTAATTGCCCCCGAAATGAGTGGGCACTTACCTATGAAATTGAGTGCTGTGTCCTGAATTCGCGAATACCCGTGCGAGGTTCGCGGTGGTTCGTTTGGAGATGACTACGAAAGCCGAGGTGACAACAGGAAAGTTGTCACGTTCGGTCGGCTACGGCTGGGCGGCTGCCGTTTGAGTCGAGACTATACAACACGACAACCCGAGAAGCCCTTCGTTCTGTGGGGGGCTAGGAGAGCACCGCATGTCTTTCCTTGATGCGAGGCATTTTCGAGGATGCGGCGGTCGAAAAGCTAATCGCCGCGGGCGTCGCCGGCTACGGGCCGAGCGGCTCGAGCGGCGCGAACTGCTGACGATTGGTCTGGTCGACTGCTCCATCGAGATAATCGGCACCGGCAGCGCAGACGTGGCTCAGGTGTGGCAGGAAGGCGACGTGATCCGTGTCAAAATGAACGCCGAGCAGGCCGACTTCGCGGCGGCTGATGTGTGGGGTATTTCGTTCGACGCCAAGGGAGGCAACGATCGATTTACGAATTTAACCGCTTTCGATTCCTATGCCTGGGGCGGCGCCGGGGATGACAGCTTCTGGGGCGGCATCGGAGATGACACGTTTAACGGCGGATCCGGGAACGATTCGCTCTTCGGCCAAGGCGGAAACGATCAACTTGCCGGTGACTCCGGCAATGACAATCTCCAGGGCGGCGCGGGAAACGACACTTTTCAGTTCGACGCCGATTCCCAACTCGGAATCGATACGCTGGACGAATCGATCGGCGGGAACGACACACTCGACTTCTCCGCGACGACAGGTCGCGCGGTGAATGTCTCGCTGGCCGTCGGGACGAAGCAGTCCGTCAACGGCAACTTGAAACTGATTCTCGGCTCGGACGCAACATTCGAGAACGTGATCGGGGGCTCGCAGAATGACCTGTTGATCGGGAACAGCTTGGCGAATGTTCTGATCGGCGGTCCCGGCAATGACAAACTCCACGCAGGGGATGGCAACGACACCTACAGCTTCGACTGCGACAACCTACTGGGCCGCGATATCCTGTCGGACACCGGCGGCATCGATTGGCTCGATTTCTCGGGCACATCCACGCAGACGATCACCGTGAATCTGGCCGCCACGTCGCTGCAGGTCGTCGATGCCAACCTGGGCCTGACGCTCACATCGGCGTTCGCGTTTGAGAATGTGCGGGGAGGGCAGGTAAGCGACCGGATCATCGGCAGCACGCTGGCAAACGTTCTCGAGGGAGGCATGGGCAATGACTCGATCGAGGGCGGACCGGGCAATGATGTGATCTTCGGCGACGATGGCAACGATCAACTGTTCGCCGGCGCCGGCAGTGACCGGCTTTACGGGAACAACGGCGACGACACGCTGGTGAGCATCGACGGCGACGCTGCCGACCAACTCTGGGGCAACAGCGGCCTGGACAGCTTCTGGATCGATTCACGACCGCTCCCAGCCGCGTCGGTCCCGGACAGCGTCAACGATGCGGTCAGCGGCGAGCGGACACACGCCGTCGGAGAATTCGCCAACGGCGCCGACTTGACGCTCGATGGCGACAAACTGGCCGACCCGACCGACGGTGCCGGTAATGTGAATTACAGCAACCGGCCGCTGTTCGCCAGCTCCGGCCCGACGCAGCTGGACGTGAAACAGGGACAACTGGGCGATTGCTGGTTATTGGCGGGCCTGGGTTCGGTGGCCAAAGCCAGCCCGAACAGCATCCGCCAGACGGTCGTCGACTTGGGCGACGGAACCTACGCCGTGGAACTGGGCGACAAGTTCTACCGCGTGGATGGTGATCTGCCCACGTACGTGGTACGCGGCAACCGTTACCTCACTTACGCCGGACTCGGGGCGGAAGACACGATCTGGGTTCCGATCATCGAGAAGGCCTTTGCTTTCTACCGCACGGGCGCCGGGACGTACGACTCATTGAACTCAGGTTGGATGCGAGAGCCATTTCAGGCTATCGGCTGTACCGATCTGGCCTACACGGAATTCACCGACGTGCGCGAGGCCATGAACTTCGTCGCCGCCGGGTTGAGCAGCGGGAAGGCGGTTGCGGCAGGCATCAATTCGGCACCGAGCGGTTCGCCGCTTGTCGCAAGCCACGGTTATATCGTCGAGCGGGTGAACTACGAATTGGATTCGCTCGGCAACCTCGAGCCCGTTTCGATCGTCCTGCGCAATCCCTGGCACATCGACGGACGCACACGTGTCGCCGATCCGGATCCGGACGACGGGCTGGTCACCGTTACAGCCGATCAATTGGGCGCGACCTGGTACGGTTTCTATTCGGCATATGTCAATTGACAAACGTCGTTGCGCTGTTGCCGTGGACATCTCCGTCGGCGGGGTATGTCCAGGCAAGGCACGTGCAGGAAGCCGTTGCGCTTCTTGACCCACTCCTCCATCATCTCGGTGATTGTCTCCACGATGGGTCTAAAACCCTCGCCTTCAGGCGAATCCTTTAGGTTTTCCGCTTGAAGTGCTAGGATGGGTCGCCATGGAAAACTACCGAAGCGGCCCGCATTCGCGATACGATCTGAAATACCATTTTGTGTGGGTTACCAAATATCGCAAGCCAGTATTGGTCGGCGAGGTCGGCCTGCGCCTGCGGGAGTTGGTGCGCGAGGTGTGCCGCACCAACGACATTGAAATCCTGCAGGGTGCAGTGTCCCGGGACCACGTCCACGTGTTCCTGTCGTGCCCGCCGAACCTGTCGCCCAGCAAGATCGTGCAGTACATCAAGGGCAAGAGTTCGCGGAAGTTGATGATGGAATTCAAGCACATCCAGAAACAATTCTGGGGTCGGCACCTGTGGGCCCGAGGGTACTTCGTCGCCAGCAGCGGAAACGTAACGGATGAAGTCATCGTGGAGTACCTGAAGCAGCAAGACGGCACCGAGCCCGACGACGGGGGCGACAACTTCCGAATCACCAAATCGTGAGCGAAGGACTTCAGTCCGCAGCCACGATTTGTATTGAACCCACCGCCTTCCAGGCGGTGGTCATTCAGTTGGACGACATCGACGTCACTGTGTCAAAAGTGGAATGAACGGACGACGCGGATGTCGATGCGTTCAGGTTGACCATCGTGACGTGGCCCACGCGATCGTGTTGGCGAACGCGGAAAGGAACCTCACGTCGCCGCCGCATGCGCAATGCGAGCACGTACAGGATCTCGTTCCCCTGCGGCGTCCACTGGCGGAGCATCTCGTCGAGTTCGCAGTGTCGAATCAGCCACTCTTGGAAATGTCTCCCGTGTCATCGTCTGTCTCCCGTTATCTGTGTCTTCGGGCGCGGCGTGCGCCCGACACACGACAGTTACCGGCTCAGGCGAGCAGGGATCAAGCGC
>CAIPEB010000709.1 GCA_903863885.1 uncultured Planctomycetaceae bacterium
AGCCGTCGGAGCTTCGATCGCTTTCAGGCAGACCTGTCCGCCGCGTTCGATGACGTAGTCGAACATCTTCAGAGCATGAGTTTGCTCTTCCTCGAACTGCACGCGAAGCCACTTGGCAGCGCCGGGAAGATTCGCCGAGTCGCAATGGGCTGCCATCGACAAATACAGGTACGCGGAAAACAACTCATTGTTGATCTGCTGGTTGAACGCCTCTTGCATCGCCTTGCTGAGATTCATGTGCTGCTCCTTACTGCCGATACCGAACCGTTAATTTAAGACTCGAACTCCAAACTGTTTGGTCTGAAGGCGTTGTATCTTCGCCGAGCCCCGCGACCACCACCTGATAGGGGGTGTCAGTGCCAAAAAAGGCGGAAATACTAGCATAGCGTCGGAACCAGTTCTGTCACAGTACGCAACGGGCTGCTGGCGCGACCCGGCGACGACACAGACCGCCGGGAGCGGCTCGCGCGAGCCTTCGCAACTCCGGACGGCCAGAGCGCTATCTTGGCTCCAGCCGTCGCGGCCGGGACCGAAACGGTCTCGCAGAACCTACCAGGATGAGGTCCCCATGGCCGCATCCACAGCAACAGCCCACGGCAATCGGCGCACACCGGCCTGAAGCCTGCCGGCCATGACCTGGTCCAGATCGGCTTCCGCATTCAGATCACCGAACCCCAGTACGTGACCGAGTTCATGAGTCAACACGGTCAGCATGTCCATGCGTCCGGTCGCCGGGCCGGACTCAATCGCGTACAGCGATGTCGGAGACGATCGCTCGAACTCCTCGCCGACCGACGGCGTGCCGTCCACGAACCACCCGTACCCGGCCGCATTCGAGTCCAGAACGACGACCCTGCCCTGCACAGTTCCCAACATCGCTGCCGGCAGTTCCGCGAATCGGATTTCGACGTCATTCAACGCGCGCAACTGCTGTGCGGGCACGCCCGACGCGCCCCACGCGGCCGCGGCCTGGTTCAACAGTGCCCCGACCGCCGCATCGTTCAAAAGACTCCCTGAAGAACCTGTATCTCCTGGGATGTCGAACGTTACCGCTTCGACGAGCAGGTTGTTGAATCGGGCAGTGACGATCAATCCGTTGATGTACTCCGGGCCGGTCATAACGATGCTGTTCATGGCGTATTGACAAGAGTCGAAATCGGGCACGCAGACCCATTCCGGATACGCCATTCCGCCATCGGCAGTGAACGCCTCCAGGATGGGAAAGTCGTTCTGCGTGTATGTGCCGACGTACTTCGACACTCGACTGTCGATTCGGTGCGGGTTTTTATTGTCCGTTATGTAGTAGTACCCGCTTTCATTACCCTCGATCCCCAGCGCAATCGTGCCCGGCCCGAGTGTGTCGTTATCGCGATTCGTCACGTCTACGACGGGACGAACCAGATTCGGGTCTGCATAGTTCGGATCAGCGGAAGCAACGCTCTTGATAGCGATGTGGTAGGGAATGTCGCCGTCGATCACGGCGTCGTTTACTCCCGTGACCCGGACGGACTGAGTGGTGCTCCAATTACTTGGAGTAAACGTCAATGCGGTGGCCGGCACCGTGCCCTCGGTCTCGTCATCGCTCTTGAATTCGATCACCACGTTTGCAGTCGGCTTCGAATTCAACTTGACGGTGAAGTTGGCGGTGCCGCCGTTTTCGTTTGTCACGAGCCCATTCAGCGGATTCAGCACAATTCCCG
>CAIPEB010000710.1 GCA_903863885.1 uncultured Planctomycetaceae bacterium
CGCGGATGTGAATCAGTCCTGAAATGTCGTGGAGTGGGGCAATGTTGAATCGAATTCTGCAACCCGACGTGTTTCCGATTTTCTGCGTGTTTCTGGTCCCGTTAGTGGCGATCGTGTTTGGGGTTATTGGGGGGACGATCATCAAGGTGGCAAGGATTTACGTGGACTATCAGCTGAAGATGCAGATGCTTGACCGCGGGATGGGGCCGCTGGAAATCGAGCAGGTGCTGAAGGCTCGGGGGACTGATTCTGCGGACGGTCGCGGGTGGAAGAAATCGATTCCCCCCCAGAAGTCGCCCATGATGATGTCGGGCGGACCTTGATCGACGGGCGATTCTCAGACGTTTGGCTGGTTCCGCGACCTTGCTGGTTCGCTCGGCGCAAAGCCTCAGACTGCAGGGCTTGGTTTCAAGCCCTGGCCTGACGAGCAGAGCCGCCTCACCGCCCCCTTGACGGTTTGTTGGCGGCGAACCAGAATCGTACTCAAGTTGCTACGGCATAACATCTTTGCCAGAGTGGCGGAATTGGCAGACGCGCTGGACTCAAAATCCAGTGTCCGTTAAGGACGTGGGGGTTCGAGTCCCCCCTCTGGTACTCGCTGCAGATCGATGCAAACCGCTGCTGCCTGCTGCAAAAGGCCCCGTTTTGTCGGGGCTTTTCGCGTTTTTTTGGCCACTCGCCGCCGCCCGCGTTTGGCTCCGAAGTTTGCAGTTTGATGCATGGTGCTACCGCTTTAGCGCGAGCCGTCCGGCACCCATATCGGCACCTTTTCCGGTTTCCCGGCACCCCTGTCGGCACCATTTTGGACGCCGTTTTGACCGCATGACGGCGCACCGTGATTCGGCCCCGTGAGGTTTCGAATCAGAGGTATTCGCCGCTCGGCCACATGGGTGAGACGAGCTGGTTCGGATGTACCACGGACCCGGCCCGCAGGTGTCGACGGCCTGAGTTGGACGGCCAGGCGGGACCAGACTGGGCGTGGTGTGTGCTCCGCGATTTTCGGCGATTTCACTGCCCCGACGGAGCTTGGGGCTGGAACATCGGAACGCGACGCATACATACAAGGGAAGGACACGATGGCCGCGCTTGAAAACCTCGTTCGGGAGAAGATGGAGTTCCTGCTAATAACCTTTCCGCGTGATGTTTGGCAGAGGCTGATCGCTCCGATGACGTGGAGTGAAGAGGTATTGGGTGAGGAGATGCAGTTTGAAGTTCAAGTACTGAAGTCAGACGCATCGACGCTGAACATCTGTGTCACGATTCAGGATCCGAAGGGCGTGACGTTCACGACAAATGTCTTCCTCGACCAGTGAGCCCGAATGTGATTGAACGTGCGGCAAGTTTGCGATCCGGCGCCAGGGGGCACACGCGGGCGGGCGGAAGCCGTGTGTTCCGGTAATCCGGCGGCGATTATGCTGGCACAGTGATATTCCAGACCACCGGATGGGCCCTCGCTTGCCGTCCACGAACATCCGTCGTCCTGATGAACGGAACCGAAATGGCGCGACGATACCGCGTTTTCTGCTGGGCCGTGCCGCTGATCTGCATCCAGTGGCTGGCGTTCGCCTTGCTCGACCCTGAAGCTGGTGGTGCCGCGTTCCGGTGCGCGAACCACGGTTTCATGTTCGGCACACTTTTTGGGCAGACCACACTCGCAGCTTCATGGACAGCGCTGGGACCGGGGCCGTTGAGATGGCGTCTGCCCCTGTCGCTTCTCTGGATCGCCTCGCTACCCGCAGCCATCGCGATCAGTGGTTGCGTTCATCAACATTCCGCCGGTTCCGAAGACCTGCTCGTCATCGGCGTTTGTGTATTCGGCCAGTGGATGATCGCACAGGCCCCGTTGTGGGCGCTGGCGATTTGGTTCGGCCTGCGATTGCACCATGCGGACGATCCGGCAGACAGGCCGGACCATCGCAAACGGCAGTTCGGCATCCGCCACCTGATGCTCATCACGGTCCTGGTGGCAGTCATTTTCAGCATCGGGCGGACCATGGTCGGCGACTTGAGGGGCTTCGCTCCCTGGACTGTGGATATGATGAAGTTCTTCAGTTTCCTGGCGCTCGCGACCATCGTGTTGCCGCTGCCGTTGTTGCTCGCGGCATTGTTGCCTCGACTCGCCATTCCCGTCGTACTGCTGGTGCTGACGCTGATCGGCTTCGCCACAATTTGGGAGTTCGCGTTGTTGGACGTTCTGCTGGGAGCAAGGGCTCTGAGAACAGTTGATTTGGGCAGCATCAACGCGTTCACGGCCGTGACCATCCTGGCCGCCGCCGTGGTTCTCCGGCTGAATGGATACCGAATAGCAGTTGGCATTGGTTCACCGTCTTTATGCGGAAAGACGATTCCCGCATGATCCGACAACTGCACCGCGAGCCGCAGACTGACGCTTACTGCGCGACCGAATGATGACACTTGCTCATCGTGTGGCTTTCAGGGGCCGTTCGCCCGCCCGGACCGTCGCTTCCATCTGCCTGAGGAGCCGCCATTCTCACAGCGGCACACGACCGCTTCATGGCGTTTGTGCCGCTGTACGACGTTCGGACCGTCGGTGATGGCGGCATGCGCACAGGCGATGCCCGGGAGATTTCGCAGGTGCGTGATAGGGACGACGTTTTGGTCAGGTGGCTGAACCATGGAAATCCAGCTATGTACAACAACGAAACTGTCGTGTGGCTTGCTACTGTTCCCACCGGAATCGAGAAAGTGATTTGGGCAGGGGAGGGCCCCGGAGGCACTTGTGAATCAGCGGCTTCAATTCCGATTGGCTGATCTTCTTGCCGCAACCCTGCTCAGCTGCGTTCTCGTCGCATGCACGTCCATAAGGTCCTACTGCCAACCGGTGTGGTTCACAGAGATCAGCGGCGTGGTTAGCGTTTTCGTCGGCATACTGATCCACCGGCGAATCTACCTGACTCTCGGAATATCGCTTATCGGAGTCGGCCTCGTTCTGGCGCTGTTTGTGAGCAAACGGTACGTTACAGGAACCGAAATGGTGTGCAACTGGCTTTGAAAGTGTTGTAGGGCAGCACTCAGGACCAAACCTCCTGAATTAGAAATGCGACAATTCAAGTTGGTGTCCGATGAACGTCCCTGAACGCTGGCAGAGCCAGTGGCACACCAGCGAATTGGCCAGCTTATTTGTTCGCTCTGCCCAAGTGCAGCGGTTGGCGCGTGCATCGAGTAGCCCGACGCCGGACGTTGCAGCGGCGGCGCCGCACTGGATGAATTCGAGTGTCTCGGACTGCCGCACCGGCCGATGGCACCGGATCTTGCCGCACAGCCCAACACTTCATGCCCTGCGTGTCATCTGAGAGGGGGGGAAGCGAGATCCGGTTGACCGGGTTCAACGCATTGTGATTGAGGAATTCGAGTTTGAGGAGATCCTGACAAACATTGGTTTTTCTCTAACAGATTCTGCTACCCCTTGGCGGGTTGCGGGTGTCGAGGCCGTGACGCACGCGCCCTTGGCTAGAACCATGTCTCCACCATTGCCGGTCTTCGGATCGCCAGCGGATGACGGCCAATTCAGGGTTCTCGCTCGACGGCGGACATCGGCGAGGGTTTTTCGGACGAACTCAATAGCAAATGCGACTGCCTAAAACTGCGGACTCCATCGAATGCGCGGCAGGGCTCGGGGCTGATTTCAGGCACTTGCCGGACGTTCATGCTCAGTCGCGGCTCAGCGCATCATAGGCAGCGTATTACTGATGATCTGAATGCTTTTTTTATTAGTATCGTTGTGGTAACAATAGTTGTTACTACTTCGTCCGCACGACGCATGCGGACGTCGGCTCCTTTCGTTCCCGCTTCATCCAAACTTCCCTGATCACGACTGCCGCGTGCGTCGAGAAGGAGCACTTCGTGACCGGCAACTCGCGAGACGACGCGTCATCCTGCACTCCGCTGCGCCAGCAAGCTGAAGAGCGATTGCGACTCCACCGTGGCGACGTGTCGGCCATGTCGCTCGAGCAGGTGCAGACGCTCGTTCACGAGTTGCAGGTTCACCAGATCGAACTGCAGATGCAGAACGAGGAACTGCTGGACACGCAGCAGGAACTGCTGGACACGCAGCAGGAGCTGCTGGACACGCAGCGGGAACTGGCTGAAAGCCGCGACCGCTATTTCGATCTCTATGAACTGGCCCCGGTCGGCTACGTCACAATCGGCCCGGATTACCGTATCGATCGCTGCAACCGAACGGCTACTGAACTGCTCGGCACGGAGCGCAGCAAGTTAAAGGGTGCGGTACTGGCGGCCCTGGTCGCTCCCGAGGACCGCGATACCTGCTTTCTGGCATTGCGCCAGACGCTGGAGACGGGAGGTCGATGCACCTGCGAGTGCGCCATCCACTGTCCTGCTGTTGATAGGCGGCATGTCCAGATTGCGATCGCACCGCTGGTCGACGAGACACCCGGCGACGGGTGCCGCGTGACCCTGACGGACATAACCGCGCGCAAACTGGCCGAGGAGCAGCAGCGGGAAAGCGAGTTTCAGTTGCGATTGGCCGTGGAAGCGTCGGGAATCGGTTATTGGGACTGGGACCTGCAAACCGACCGGGTTCGCTTTTCGTCCGAATGGAAACAGCAGATCGGCTACGGCGACGAAGAGATTTCAGACCGATTCGAGGAGTGGCAGAGCCGCATACATCCCGAGGACGTCGATTGCGCCCTGCAGAAGGTGGAGACATATTTGGCCACGCCGCGCGGGCGGTATGAATCCGAGTTCCGTTTCCGCCACAAGAACGGCAACTACCGCACCATTCTTGCCGTGGGAAGGGCGTTGCCGGGGCCCGAGGGAAATCTCCGCAGGTTCGTCGGCTGCCATATCGACATTACTGAACGCAAGCGGACGGAACAGTTACTGCGGGACAGCGAGCGGAAGTACCGGGTCGTCGCGGACAACAACTACGACTGGGAGTACTGGGTTGATCCTCAGGGCCGCTTTATCTACTGCTCGCCCTCCTGCGAGCGTATCACGGGCCATACCGCCGAGGAGTTCCTGGCCGATCCGTCCTTGCTGGAGACAATCATCCATCCCGAAGATCGTGACGGATACCGGAAGCACGCTCCCCACACGCGTTCGGACGGCGAGTCGGACGAAATCCGCTTCCGTATTATTCGGCCCGACGGCACGCAGCGCTGGATTGGCCACGTATGCCAACCCGTTCACGATAGCAGCGGAGCCTGTATGGGACGGCGCGGCTCGAACCGTGACATCACACAACAAAGACAGGCCGAAGCGGCACTTCGCGGAAGCGAAGCACGTTTTCGCGCTTATGTCGACCAAGCCCCGGATGCGATTATTGTACATGATGCTCTCATTCAAGTCCGCGATGCCAATCTGCAGGCCTGTACCAGCCTCGGCTACACCCGGGACGAATTACTTCGCGTTAGCCTGCCAGACGTAGACAGCAAGTTCGATCTGGCTGCGGCTCAAGCCATCTGTCGCCAATTGACTCCGGGCGATTTCGTGACGATGGACGGGCAGCATCGTCGCAAGGACGGCTCCACATTTCCCGTGGAAGTTCGCGTCAGTTGTTTCGACCTGGAGGGAGAGCGGAATTACATCGTCCTGGCACGCGACATCACGGAGCG
>CAIPEB010000711.1 GCA_903863885.1 uncultured Planctomycetaceae bacterium
CTGTCATCCGTCATCTGTCATCCGTCATCTGTCATCCGTCATCTGTCATCCGTCATCTGTCATCCGTCATCTGTCATCCGTCATCTGTCATCCGTCATCTGTCATCCGGCATCTGTCATCCGGCATCTGGCATCCATCATCCGCCGGATGTGGTTGTTGCCCAAACTGTCAGTTGGGGTTACTCTGAACCAAAGTACTGGAGATCTCACCCCGCTTTTATTCATGCAGGGCCATGGCCAAGGCACGACCGAAAACGTTGGAGTACGTGGAGCCAATCGGCTTCCGCGTTCTGGTTCGTAAAGACGAGCCGAAGCGTACCACGAAGGGCGGGATTGCCCTGCCCGATCAGTCGGAGATCCCCACCATTACGGGGAGAATCGTCGCCATTTCCGCCCAGGTAGAACGCGACGAAGACGTGCCGTTGCGGCAATACGACAAGATCCTGTTCCATCCCAAGAGTGCCGTCCCGGTCGACTTTGAACAGGATAACCAGTTGTTCGTCGTTCCCGTCGAGGACGTGGTAGCCGTGTTCCGTCGGGATATGCCCGAGTCGGATGCTGAATAGGTCCGTCGGCGACGGAGCCTGGTTTCGGTCAGGCCAAGCCGATTGCGATGTGCGGTCTTACTTCTTTCGCTCGCGAAACAGCGCGCTGATCGATTGATCGTGATGAATTCGCTTGATGGCCTCAGCCAGCAGCGGCGCGACGCTCAGTACTCGGATTTTGGGGATCCGATGATCATCGGTCAGCGGGATGCTGTCGCTCACTACCAGGCTGGTGATAGGTGAGTCCTGCAGGTTGGTGATTGCCGGACCGCAGAGAACGCCGTGGGTAGCCGCCACGTGAATCTCTCGTGCGCCGGCGGCCTGAATCAGTCGCGATGCGCTGCAGATCGAACCCGCCGTACTGACCATGTCGTCGAACATCAGGGCGACCTTCCCCTCGATCGGTCCGCCAATCAGGTTCTCGGCCACGGTCTTCAGTGCGGTGGCTCGCCGTTTGTCGACGATGGCCAGTTTGCCGCCCAGTCTTTTCACGTGGCCGATTGCCCGCTTGATGCTCCCTTCGTCCGGGCTGACGATTGCAATGTCGTCCGCCGTCAGTCCCATCGACAGGAAGTGTTCGTTAAACACGGGTGCGGCATAAAGGTGATCCACGGGCACATCGAAAAAGCCCTGAATCTGTGCGGCATGCAGATCCATTGCCAGCACTCGATCCGCGCCGGCCCGCGTGATCAGGTTTGCAACCAGTTTGGCCGTGATCGGCACTCGTCCTTCATCCTTGCGGTCCTGACGCGCGTAGCCGAAGTAGGGTATTACCGCCGTGATGCGGTCAGCGCTGGCCCGCTTGCAACTGTCGATCATGATCAACAGTTCCATCAGGTTATCGTTTACCGGCGGGCATGTCGGCTGAACCAGATACACATCGCGGCCGCGGACGTCTTCTTCGATCTTGCAGAAATTCTCGCCGTCCGGGAATTTTCCCAGCGCAATCTCGCCCAGCGGAATGTTGAGACAACCGCAGATATCGCGTGCCAGTTCGCGGTTCGCCCGACCGCTGAAAATCTTCAGTTCGCGCATGGGTGCTCGTCCAGGAGTTACGTGCTGGGATTAGTTTGTGCTTGGAGTCAGTCGCTTGACCTATCGGCAAATCGAGAATCGGGGGGAATTGCCCATCACAGTGATTTGACAACCGCGCAGAATTGACAATTTCCGCCCTCGGGCACTTCCGGAATTCGCAGGCATCAGGTGGTCAGGCGTACCCCATCTTGCGCATTTCAGCTTCCACCTGATGAAGTTCGTCGACCGTGTTGACACTCAGGGCTTCGCAGGGCCGCAGCACGGGCAACGCCCGCACCTCTTTGCCCTCGCGCTGAAGGATGCCCGGGCAATCCGTCACATAGTACTCGCCCTGTCGGTTGCGGTTGTCGATCCGAGACAGCGCATGCAGCAGTTCGCGGCAGTCGAACACGTAGGTGCTCATGTTCACCTCCGTGACTTTCTGCTCCTCCTCGGTGGCGTCCTTTTGTTCGACGATCTTGAGGAACTTGCCCTGGGCATCCCGGACAATGCGTCCCATTCCGGTCGGGTTTTCCTTATGCAGCGTTCCCAGAATACACGCCGGTTTCGCCTGTTGGAACTCGTCCAGCAATTCACGCAACGTCGCTGACTGGGTCAGCGGCGAGTCGCCGGCGAGGATCACTACCGGCCCGTCATGTCCCTGCAATTGTTCGCGGCAGACCATCACCGCGTGGCCGGTACCCAACTGCTCCGTCTGCTCGACGAACTCGACCCCTCGGCGGTGCGCCAGTCGCTGCCGGACGTCCGCAGCACGGTAGCCGACCACGACAATCATGCGATCGACGCCCGCACGCTCAAGAGCGTCGATTACGTATTCGATCAGCGGTCGGCCACACGCCTCGAATAAGACCTTGGGCAAATCGGACTTCATACGAGTCCCCTTGCCGGCAGCCAGTACGATAGCCACGGTGCTTGCGGTCATGGATAGGCCTCCTGCAGGAGTAAATCGTTGCGTTGGCCGCAGGACTGATGTCGAATCGCGAACAACCCGCTTCAACGCGGCGGTCACGCTGAAATGACTAGCAAGGAATGGTCAGCAACTGGACGTCGCAGACGACGATCCTGAACCGTGGGAATCCTGGTACACAGGGCGGCAGGACCGCCAGCCAAAGCGGTGCTTTCGCACCGAGTGTGTGCCCCGCTCCCGTTCGTCGCAACGGTCAGCTGAAAAGAGTAACCGATTCGATCCAGACCCGGCAACTCCGTGAGCAAATGCAGGGTCCGACGAATCTCCGCTCCCCCATTTCAGATGGCACTTGAACTACCCGGCCTGGACTCGAACCAGGAATGAGGGAGCCAAAATCCCTAGTGTTACCATTACACCACCGGGTAACGAACGCACACTTTAAGCTCTTCGGCCCTGCTTCACAACCGTGAATGGCCAACGCATCGGCCTGTGTACCGGTTAGTCGCGAAAGGTGGAAGTTACCGGTTCTGTCGCTTGTTTGGCTTCGCGGTGGCTTCGCGGAAGAAACTGACTGGCAAACGCTGGGGCTTTTGTGAAATTTTGCCGCGTACGAGGTCGAGGAAGACTTGGTGCAGGTGTGCGACAACGCGGCGCGGCTTGTTGTGCGTCCTCAACTTCGGACGCAAAGCGGGAACTGGACAAACCCCAAAAAACAAAGCAACGCTCAGGATCGTTACGGCCGACATTATCAGAACGGGACCATTGATTTTTTCGAGTCGGCCGCTTTGCGCCCAACGGAAACTTATCGCCCACAGGTCAAAAGGTTTAAGTGTTTTGGTTGCGGCAAAAGTTCGTGTTTACCTATTTAATCCAGTTTAAAGCCTGCAACCTAGAGTGACGATGACACACGACAACCGACCAGTGCAAGTATCTCCATCCGTGACCGCGTAACCAATTGACGCGAGTCGCGGACCGGCACGGGAGCTTGCATGCCATGGAACGGGCGGTCAGGCGTTGCGGCGACGGGATCGCCTGACGAACCCAGACATTCCAGAGCGGAAGACAAAGGAGATCGGAAGATGAGATTCTTGAGGGGGGTGCCGATTCTCGCTGTGGTATTGGTTGCCTTGGCGGCAAAATCCGCCCCGGCTGCCTACTGCGGTGCGGCGAGTTACAGCAGGTGCGGATGTTCGAAGGTGGTGAGCGACTGCTGTGAGCCGCAGCAGTGTTACACGGTCATGAAGACCTGCCGTCAGGTGGTATGGGAGCAGGAGCAATGCACCAGTTACCGCCGTGTCTACGAGACGTGCTACGAAGACCGCGTAATCAACTGCGTGAAATACGTGCCCGAAACCTGTTTCCGGGAGTGCCGTTACACGGTCTGCCGTCCCGTCTACGAAACATGCTACAAAACGTGCACGTACACGGTGTGCAAGCCGGTGTGGGAAACCCGAACGCGGGACATCTGCTACACGGTGTGCCGTCCGGTGTGGGAGACCTGCACGAAGGATATCTGCTACACGGTCTGCCGCCCCGTGTGGGAGACTCACACGAAGAACATCTGCTACACGGTGTGCAAGCCGGTGTGGGAGACCTGCACGAAGGACATCTGCTACACGGTGTGCCGTCCGGTGTGGGAAACCCGCACGAAGGACATCTGCTACACGGTGTGCAAGCCCGTATACGAGACCTGCTATCGCAACGTGTGCGAGACGGTCTGCCGCCCGGTGCCGTACACCAAGACGGTGCGGGTCTGCTCCGGCCGCTGGGAAACGCAGATTACGGAATGCCCCGGCCCCGTGTTGCGCAAGTGCGTTCAGGAACCCGGTTGCTGGGTGTGGGATCCGTGTCTGTGCCGCTGCGTGTACTGCCCCGGCGAAAGCAAGATCTGCGAAGTGCAGTGCCCGCCGCGCCGGATCTGCCGCAAGGTGTGGGTTCCCGAGGTCTGCGAAAAAGTCATCAACTGCGTCCGCTACGAGTACGACACTTGCGTCAAGCAGGTGCCTTACACGGTCTGCCGTATGGTTCCCGAACAGTGCGTGAAGACGGTGTGCTACAAGGTCTGCCGCATGGTTCCCGAGAAGTGCGTGAAGACGGTGTGCTACAAGGTCTGCCGCATGGTGCAGGAACAGTGCGTGAAGACGCAATGCTACAAGGTCTGCCGTATGGTCCCGGAGAAGTGCGTGAAGACCGTTACGTATAAGGTCTGCCGCATGGTACCCGAGCAGTGCGTGAAGACGGTGTGCTACAAGACGTGCCGCATGGTTCCCGAGAAGTGCGTGAAGACGGTGTGCTACAAGGTCTGCCGCATGGTGCAGGAGCAGTGCGTGAAGACGGTGTGCTACAAGGTCTGCCGCATGGTTCCCGAATGCCGCACTGTCCAGGTTCCCTATACGGTCTGCCGCATGGAACGACAGGAATGCGTCAAGCAGGTTCCCTACACGGTCTGCAAGCCCGTGTGCTACACCCGCTGCATCCGCGTTCCGCACTGCGTGGCCAAGTGCGTGCCGGTGACGGTGACACGTTGCGTACCCCGCGTGATTTGCACCGAGGTGCCCGTGACGGTGTGCTGCCCGCCTCCTTGCGGCGTCGTTCGCCGTAAGAGCTGCTGCGGCATCTGACGATCTTTGTTGAGAATCTTCCGTCCCCCGGAAGTGTTCGGTTTCGCGTCTGGCGTGTTGGCGGCGGTCCGGTTCCTGAAGAATCGGACCGCCGTTTTTTACTTTTCCTCCCTCGAGGTAGTCTGGAGTCCTGAGTCCTGAGTCCTGGGAAGACAGCTTGAGAAACAGCCGTCTTGGGTGCCGCGGGTGGCTTGTCCACCCGTGTGTTGCAGACGGACCTTGAGCGAACAAATCTCGTCGCGGCGGGAGAGGTTCGACCTCGCATGTCGAGACATTACTCGCGAGAAGTTTGCGATACGAATGATAGTTCGGATTGAAACGCGGCAGGTTCGAACACGGGTGGAAAAGCCACCCGCGGCACTCGGAAGAGACATGATTACCGGCTACCGGCTACTGCCCTTTATCCGCATCAATCCGCGGCCTCTGATTTGCCGGGACGAGGTAGACCAGGGCCAGGAAGTCGTAGAATGCGTGGGTCACGATCACGGCCAGGAGGCTGCCGCTCCAGACCATCAGCAGGCTCAGGTAAACGCTGATCAGGGCGGCCATTACGGCGTAAGTTGTCGTCAATCGGTGGCAGATTCCGAACAGCACGGCTGACATCGCGATTCCCAGAATCAATCCGGGCCACCCCGGCCACAGGACTGCGGCGCCGAGTTGCAGCCAGCCGCGAAACAGCAGTTCTTCGCCGAAGCCGGCGGCTGCGGCCAGGCAGAACCGCTCGAGAAGCGACAGATTTCGGAACAGGGGCACGACATAGCCGTTGATCAGGTCGCGCAGGTCGGTCAGCGGTGCCCAGTCGATTCGTTCGGTCAGCAGCAAGCCGGCAAACATGGGAATTGCTGCGGCAATGCCGATCGCCAGGTTAGTCGGCAATCGATGCAGATCCGTCAGTTCGCTTGCCAGCATCGCCCCGGTGGGCACATTGCTGATCCAGCCAAGCGCTAACGCCAGCAGACCGAGGGCGCACTCAAACGCCGCGCCCGCAAAGAAGATCCTGCGCCGCATTTCGTGGTCGGTGTGCATAACCGGCCAGTATGGAGGTGAACCGCAGGGCGTGACAGGGGAGCGGTGCCTGGCGGGCCGGTTCGGTACGCGAGTCCGGTCGTGAGGCAAACCAACGCTGGCCGTACGTCCGCGTGAATGTTAACACGACCGAAAACGTCGATTTTCTCGAAAAAAACGGGGTTTTCGGCAGAGACGGCGCCTGCGCCCTTAATTGACGATTCTGACGTCTATCGCTAAACTGCCGAGTTTGACTTGCCGATAAAGTCCGAATTCCTGCCGCGCGCAAGACGCGGGATGAACGCGGTGGGGGGCTGTTGCGGCAAGTGGTCGGAAGGGCGATCCTTCCGGGCAATGTGAACCTGACCCCCCTTACCAACTGATGCACGTCTCGGACGCTTCGCAGCGGTTGGCTCTTACCTTGCTTTATTGAAGGATGCTCCATGGCGAAATCACGACCGGTCCCCACGAAGAAAGCCGCCAAGAAGTCGAGTGCCCCGGCCAAGAAGGTGGCCAAGAAGTTCATCTATTACTTTGGCAAGAGCCGTTGCGACGGCCGCGGGGACATGAAGCCGCTGTTGGGCGGCAAGGGTGCGAACCTGGCGCAGATGACGTTTATCGGCCTGCCCGTTCCGCCCGGTTTCACGATCACGACCGAGGTGTGCACGTATTACTACGAAAACGGCAAGAAGTTCCCGCCCGAGTTGACGGATGAGCTGGGCAAGGCGATCGCGTTCATCGAGAAGGAAACCGAAAAGAAGCTCGGCGATCCGGCCAAACCGCTGCTGGTTTCCGTGCGTTCGGGCGCCCGCGACTCGATGCCCGGCATGATGGATACGATCTTGAACCTCGGGTTGAACGACCGCACGGTCGAGGGAATGGCGGCGGCCACGAACAACGGCCGATTCGCGTGGGACTCGTACCGCCGCTTCATCCAGATGTACGGCGACGTCGTGATGGGCGTGCAGAAGCGTCATGAGCACGAGCACGAGCCGTTCGATGAGGTCATGGATCACCTCAAGCACGAAGTCGGCGTGAAGGAAGATACGGAGCTGACCGAAGTGCATCTCCGCGAGTTGGTCGCCCGCTACAAGAAACTGATCAAGGAACGGACCGGCAAGGAATTCCCGAACGACCCGATGGATCAGCTGAAGGGTTCGATCGGCGCCGTGTTCGGCTCGTGGATGAACGACCGTGCCATCGTCTATCGCCGGAAGTACCGCATTCCGGACGAGTGGGGCACGGCGGTGAACATCCAGAGCATGGTGTTCGGCAACATGGGCGACGACTGCGCCACGGGTGTTGCTTTCACCCGCGATCCGGCCACCGGCGAGAACGTCTTCTACGGCGAGTATCTGGTCAACGCCCAGGGCGAGGACGTCGTGGCCGGCGTACGCACGCCGAAGAAAGTCCAGGAAATGGCCGACGATCCGGTGATCGGGCCGGCTTACAAAGAGCTGGAAAAAGTCCGCAAGACGCTCGAGAAGAACTTCGGCGACGTGCAGGACTTCGAGTTCACGATCGAGAACAAGAAACTGTACATGCTGCAGACCCGCAACGGCAAACGCACGGCGGTTGCCTATGTGAAGATCGCGCATGACATGGTCAAGCAGAAGCTGATGACGCCGGAACACGCGATCCGTTCGGGCGATCCCGAGGCGATGAACCAGCTGCTGCAGCCGGTGTTCGATCGCACCGACTACGAGCAGGCCAAGAAGAGCGGCCGGGTGCTGGCTACGGGTCTGCCGGCTGGTCCGGGCGCGGCTGCGGGCAAGGTGGTGTTCAGCGCCAGCAAGGCCGAACAGATGGCCGCCGCCGGCGAGAAGGTTGTGCTGGCCCGTATTGAAACGAGCCCCGAAGACCTGCGAGGCATGATCGCCGCCGAAGGCATTCTCACCTGCCGTGGCGGTGTATCGAGCCATGCGGCGCTCGTGGCCCGGCAGATGGGCAAGGTCTGCGTGGCGGGTGCGGGCGATATCTCGATCGACTACCGCGCCGGAACGCTGTCTGTCGACGGCATTGTCATGAAAGAAGGCGACGCGATCAGCATCAACGGCACCACGGGCGAGGTGTTCAAGGGTCTGATCAAGACGGCCGACAGCGAACTGAAGCAGGTCCTGGTCGCCAAGACGCTGGCGCCCGGCGACAGCGAGCTGTTCAAGTACTACGACTTCATCATGAAGCTGGCGGACAAGTATCGCACGCTCGGGCTCCGCACGAATGCGGACACGCCGGAGCAGGTCGAGAACGCCGTGGCGTTCGGCGCGGAAGGCATCGGTCTGTGCCGCACCGAGCACATGTTCTTTGAGGGCGATCGTATCGACGCGATGCGAGAGATGATCCTGGCCGAGTCGCTGGAACAGCGGCAGGCCGCCTTGAAGAAGCTGCTGCCCTACCAGCAGGGCGACTTCGAGGGGATCTTCCGCGCTCTGGCGGGCAAGCCGGCGTGCATTCGCTTCCTGGATCCGCCGTTGCACGAGTTCCTGCCGCACGATGGCAAGCAGCAGGCCGAACTGGCCAAGAAGCTGGGGATTTCGGCCGATAAGGTCGCGGCACGGGTCAGCGAGCTGCATGAGTTCAACCCGATGCTCGGCTTCCGCGGCTGCCGCCTCGGCATCGGCTATCCCGAGATCTCGGAAATGCAGGCCCGGGCGGTCTTCCAGGCTGCCGCAGCCGTGCAGAAGGAAGGCATCAAGGTCAAGCCGGAGATCATGATTCCGCTGGTCGGATTCAAGCGGGAACTGGACCTCCAGGTCGAGATCGTGCACCGCGTTGCCCAGGAAGTCATCAAGGCCACCGGGCAGAAGATCAAGTACTGGGTCGGAACGATGATCGAAGTTCCGCGCGGCGCGCTGACCGCCGACGAGATCGCCCAGACCGCCGAGTTCTTCAGTTTCGGCACGAACGACCTGACGCAGATGTGCATGGGCATGAGCCGCGACGATTCCGGCAGCTTCCTCGGCCGTTATCAGGAAGAGGGAATCCTCAAGGCCAACCCGTTCGCCTCGATCGACGTCACGGGCGTCGGACAACTGATGAAGATCGCCGTCGAACGCGGCCGCGCCACCCGCCCCGATTTGAAGTGCGGGATCTGCGGCGAGCACGGCGGTGATCCGTCGTCGGTCATGTTCTGCCACTCGGTCGGGCTGAACTACGTGAGTTGCTCGCCGTTCCGCGTGCCGATCGCACGCCTGGCGGCAGCTCAGGCCGCTCTGAAGAAGTAAGGCATCAGCAAGCTCGTCGCACGGAGACACGGAGGACGCGGACTTTCGATTCGATCCGCGGATTCCGTGGCTCCGTGCGAAGCAGTCCGGAGTCTGGAGGCCTCATCCTGAGGCGAAAAGCTTCGGATCAAGCGCAAACGAAACGCGGATCGAATCACTATTCGAGTCCGCGTTTTTTAATGCGCGTTGTCCGCAGTGGTTTTCCGGGGGCTGAATCAGCCGGCACGGTAAACGCGGGGCGCGTCTTCCCGCTTGCCGGACTCATCCAGCTGGACGGGAGGCGGCAACGTGACCGTGGCGCGTCGCGGAATGCGGCGTTCCTGGATCACGCCGCGTCGCGTCGAGGCCAGGAAGCCGTGGAATTCGGTGGCGGGCCCGCTGCTGAACGTCGCCTGCAGTGCGGCCAGCGTTTCGACCCAGGTGAAGCCGCTGCGATAAATGACTCGATACGCTTCCTTCAACTGCTGGATGTCATCGCTGGTCAGGCCCGAGCGGCGAAGCCCGATGAAATTCAGGCCGACGATGAGACTCGACCGTCCGTCGACCGTGACAAACGGCGGCACGTCCTGAGTGATGTGAGCTTGCCCGCCGACCATCGCCAGCCGGCCGACGCGACAGAACTGGTGTATTCCAACCGCTCCGGAAAGGTACGCCCGGCTGTCCACGTGGACGTGTCCGGCCAGCATCACATTGTTGGCCATGATCACGTTGTCGCCGAGTTGGCAGTCGTGGGCGACGTGGGAATTGACCATGATCAGGTTCTCGTTGCCGACCGTGGTTGCGAGGTCGGGCGAGAGTCCGCGGTGGATGGTCACGTTCTCGCGAATGATGTTGCGGCTGCCGATGCGGAGCTGTCCGACCGGTCCGGTGGCGCGCAGGTGCTGCGGGCGGCCGCCCAGCACGGCTCCCTCTCCGATTTCGTTATCGTCGCCGAGAAACGTGTCGGTCTTGATTACCGCGCGGGATGCCAGATTGCAGCGGTTGCCAATCACGGCGCCGTCTTCGATGACGCAAAACGGACCGACCGTCACGTCCGTGCCCAGGCTGGCTCGCTTGCTGATCACGGCGGTCGGGTGAGCGTTAACCATTTGCAATACTCCCGCTGCGGATGCTTGCCTTGAAGTTCAACAGCTCGTTCCCACGGTTATCGTCGCGTGCTTGCACCGTTTTCAGCCGGGCTGCAGGCCCAGGTCGGGGCGGTCTGGTCGGCACCTGGGTCAGGCGACGTATCCGCCGCACACTGCCGTTCCGACCATTCGGCCGCCTGCGATGGCACCACGAGAGACGCGAACGCAGGAAACGGAGGCGACTTGTAAGCGGCGAGCGTTTTTGCGTCAAGGTGAAACCTGGCGCATGCTCGCATGTTCGTGAAAGAAAAAAACGGCCGCCGGAGGTTTACAGGGGAAGGCAAAAGCTACAAGATGCTGGCATTGAGGGCTTCAGGCGACTCTGATGCGCAAGCCGATTCGCGCGGCGATGCGCGGACTCGGGCCGCTTGGAGCAAGTCGCACGGAAGTTCGTTGCGGACGTAGGGCGGATAATGACCACTGTGCTCGTCGTCGATGACTCTCTGATGGATCTCCATCTGGCTCGGCGCTGCATTGAAGCCGAGGGTTGGCAGGCCGTCTTTGCCCAGCACGGCGGCGAAGCGCTGGAAATTCTGAAAACGCAGCGGCCAGACGCAATTGTGACGGACCTGCAGATGCCCGAGGTTGACGGCCTGGAACTGGTTCGGCGGGTCAACAGGCATTTCCCGTCCACGCCCATAATCCTGATGACGGCACACGGGAGCGAAGAGACGGCGATCCTCGCTCTGAAAGCCGGTGCCGCCAACTACATCGCCAAGAAATACCTGCAGCGGGATCTGGGGGATTCGTTGCGGAAGGTGCTGTCGGCCGCTGAGGCGGCACACGAACGCGAACAGATCCGTAACATCCTCAAACGCAGCGAAAACTACTATGTGCTGGGCTACGAGCCCCGCGATGCCCGCGCACTGGTCAGTCACCTGCAGGACGTGGTCGCCCAGATGGGGTGGTGCGGAGAAGTCGAACGATTGCAGATGGCCACGGCTTTAACCGAATCGCTGGCCAATGCGATCGATCACGGCAATCTGGAACTCGACTCCAAGCTGCGCGAAAGCGACGGACAGATTTACCGGAAACTGGGGCAGCGCCGCATGCAGGAATCGCCGTATCGCGATCGGCGTGTCCACATCACCGTGCGGATTCACGACTCGCAGATCGAGTTTGTGATCCGGGATGAAGGACCGGGGTTCAATTTCCGCACGCTGCCCGATCCGACGGACCCTGAGAATCTGCTCAAGCCGAGCGGCCGCGGCGTAATGCTGATCCGCACGTTCATGGACGCCGTGGAATTCAATGATGCGGGCAATGAGATCACCATGATCAAGCGGCCCCGCGGCGGAACTCGAAGTTGAGTCTGCGAAATTCGCCGGGCAGAGCCGCTTCGGGCAACGCTGACCGGGAGTCTTCGCCGCGGAGATGTGCTGCCGCAGATTAAAGCACCAGACCGCCGTCGTGGATTTCGTAAGGCCGTATTTCCTCGCAGCAGGCGCTGCCTCGATGCTTGGCAATATACAGCGCGCGGCGGATCCGGTTCCCCTCGCGGAGTTTGCCCAGCAGGATCAGCGTGTTGGCATTCGACAGGGAGTCGCCCTCGTCGAGTCGCCGCGAGATCAATTCCTCGAGCATCGATTCGTGCGACGTGTAAAGCAGCAGGCAGCCGACGTCGGCGGGGGAGTAGGTGAATCGCTCGGCATCGGCCGCGTGACGACGGAAGGATTCCCGCAGCAGGTCGCGGGCAACCCATGCCGGATCCTTCCGCACCACCTGGTGGTAGATGTACTCGAAGAGGTGAAACTGGATCGACTCCTGCGGCCGATCGACGGGTTCGATTCCATCGACGATGACTCGCCGGGTGCCGGCAATGAAATTGCCGTACAGGAAAGCGATCGTCGCGCGCAGTCTCGCGTTTAACTCCGCCTGCCAGTCCTGCCACTCCTCGAACTCGAGGTCGCGCCGCGTTACCCGCCGGCCGTGGTAGTCGAATACGTGCAGGTAATCGCCCGGATTCCGGCTGCTGTCGAAGAATGTCTCGCTGTTCCACTCCCGCTGCGCGGAAACAGGAGTCATCGTCCAATTGAACATGCGCCTCGCATAGTCGAGGTGGTTCTGCGAATCGCCGCGGGCGCTGACATCAAACACGACTCCCCGCCGCTGCTCCTGCTGCAGCCCCGCGTTGGCGTACTGCAGCCCCAATTGCGTCTTGCCGATTCCCGTGGCGCCTAAGACCACCGTGAGCGTGCCGGGCAGGAGTCCGCCTCCCAGCATCTCGTCCAGTGCCGCGATACCCGTGGAATGCCGCATGATTCGTTGCCCCGATTGAGCGTCAAGGTAAGGGGAGATGCCGAATGCAGGGTGCCGGTGGTTGGTGGTCAGTAGTCGGTGGCCAGTGGTCGCGTAGCGGGGCGGTCTCCCGACCGCACCACTCCCGGGTGAAATCCGTTTGCCTCCGGACTCCGGACTCCAGACTCCGGACTCCAGACTCTAATAGTTCGGCGTAGGCGGACGGTACGTCGAAATGTCCACCGAGCGCAACCAGTCGATGGTGCGGGCGAGACCTTCGCGCAAGGGCACGGTCGGCCTCCAGTCGAGTTTCTGCTTTGCCAGGCTGATATCGGGCTGCCTTCGCGTGGGGTCGTCCGCCGGCAGCGGTTCTCGCACCAGTTGGGATCGGGCGCCGGTTAATTCGATGGTGAGGCTGGCCAGTTCCAGGATGGTGAATTCGTCGGGGTTGCCGAGATTGACCGGACCGATGAAATCGCCGGGGCCGTTCATCATACGGATCAGGCCCTCGACCAGGTCGTCGCAGTAGCAGAACGAGCGTGTCTGCGAGCCCTCGCCGTAGATCGTGATATCTTCGCCCGACAGCGCCTGCCGGATGAAATTCGACACGACGCGGCCGTCGAACGGATGCATTCTCGGCCCGTACGTGTTGAAGATCCGGACGATTCGCACATCGACGCCGTTCATGCGATGGTAGTCCATGAACAGCGATTCGGCCGCTCGCTTGCCCTCGTCGTAACAGGCCCGCGGGCCGAGCGGATTTACACATCCGCGATAGGATTCGGTTTGCGGATGGACCTCGGGATCGCCATACACTTCGCTGGTGGATGCCTGCAGGATCCGCGCCCGACAGCGGAGCGCCATGCCCAGCATGTTGATCGCGCCCATCACCGACGTCTTCATCGTCTTGATGGGATTGTACTGGTAGTGGCCGGGAGCGGCGGGGCACGCGAGGTTATAGATCTGGTCAACTTCCAGCCAGATCGGGATTGTCACGTCGTGCCGTACCAGTTCGAAGTTCGGCCGGGACAACAGATGTGCCACATTGCTCTTCTGGCTGGTGAAGAAGTTGTCAAGGCAAATGACATCGTGTCCATCCGCCACGAGTCGGTCGCACAGGTGCGAGCCGAGAAAACCTGCGCCGCCGGTTACGAGGACTCGCTTGATGCTGCTCACGCGAAATTCCCTTATCTGTGCCTCGGCCTGATCTTCGTGCAGGGACCAGCGACGGGAGCGGAAATTCACACCGGTCCGACGCCGCACCGGTGGCCGGCGCCCTGCCGCCCCGCTTTGCCTGGTTTGCCTGCGGTCGCCGGGTTCCCACAATCTCTGCCAATTCCGCTGGACAGAAACGAGGTAGTTTAAGTATCTTCCGCCCCACTCAATCCGCAATACCAAACTTTCTCGTTATCGCGAGGGTGGCCATGGACGGTCGGCATCTTTGTTTTCTGCAGGCGTGGACGCTGGTTGCCGCGATGGGCTTGTCCGCTGCAGCGCAGGATTTCCGAGTGGAAGCCGACGTGTTCGTGGACGGCACCGAAGAGAGTGTGGCGGAGACACTGACGCTGTTCAAAGGCGACGTCGTCTACGACTTCTTTCTCAAGGGGCCCGACGAGGCGACTGTGTTTGATTTGAACCGGGGCCGAATCGTGCTGCTGGATAATTCGCGTCAGGTGCAGACGACGGTGACCACCGAGCAGCTGCAGCAGCTGAGCGATCTCATTCGCTCGGCCGGGTCCGCCAAGGGCAACGAGCAGCTGTTCAATCCGCAGACTTCCCCCAGCTTTGACGAGCAGGCGAAGATCGTCATGGTGGCCAGCGACCGGTTGACTTACCGCGCAAAGTGCATCGATCCCAAGCTGCCCGATGCGGCGGAGAAATACCGTCGCTTCGCGGATTGGTACGCGCGGCTCAACGCTGTGCGTCCGGGAAATCCGCCGCCGTTCGGCCGACTCGAACTGAATGCGGCCGTCGCGGAACGAACCCTGGTGCCGGAGGAAATCGAACGGACCGTTGTGCTCGACCGACCTCTGGCCAACAAGACGATGAAGGCTCGCAGCCGCAACATCTTCCTCTGGTCTCTGTCCGGCACCGATCAGAAACGGATCGAGAAAGCCAGCACGAATCTCGCGAAATTCGAGACCGTTGACCTGGGCAGGTACTGGCAGGCCAACAGCGTTGCCAAGCAGGATCGTTGACGAACCGGCGGCCTGTATGGCTCGACCCGCCGTGCGAGTTGCCTGATCGCTTCTCGTTCGCGTGCATCCGCGCCGAACCGTGTCCTCCTCCGGACACCGGACTCTCACTCGGCACCGTCGCCTGTGTAGCGGCCAGCGAATCGAGCAGTTACGATTGACACGTCGTAACGAGTTATGATTCCGGGTCGTCTTGGGTCTGGCGGGAGTTCTGCACCCCGCGAGTTTTACGGTGAGGTGGATCGCTATGTCGCGCGCATTCCTTGGGGCGGTGCTGTTCGGTTTGATGTTGGCGGCGGTCGGCAGTGCGGCACAATTCGAAGTGACTCAGGACGCGGAGGGAGTGACGGTCAAGGCCGATGGCAAACTGGTCACTCGCTACTTGATCAAGTCGGGACCCAAGCCGATTCTCTGGCCGCTTGTCAGTCCGTCGGGAAAAGAGCTGACGCGCGGCTATCCCATGCGTCCCGCACTGCCCTTCGAGGCCCAGGACCACGTGCATCAAAGATCGCTCTGGTTCACCCACGGCAACGTGAACGGCGTCGATTTCTGGAGCGAGAACGACAAGCACGGCGACATCGTGCATCGCGAATTCGTCAAGCTGTCGGGGGGCGCTTGCGCGACGATTGTGACGCGTAACGATTGGATCGGTCCTGACGGCAAAAAGGTCTGCGAGGACGAACGGTCGCTGGTTTTCGGAGCCAACGATCAGGTGCGCTGGTTCGATGCGGATCTGCGAGTAAAGGCAACGGAAGGCCCGGTCACGTTTGGCGACACCAAAGAAGGGACCTTTGCGACCCGTGTCTGGGAAACGATCAAAGTTGACGCCAAGAAGGGCGGAAAGATCGTCAACAGCGAAGGGTTGACCGATTCGGCCGCCTGGGGCAAGAGGGCCGCCTGGGTGGATTATTACGGTCCTGCCGAAGATCAGACGGTCGGGATCGCGATTATGAACCACCCGTCAAGCTATGGTTTCCCAAGTCACTGGCATGTGAGGACCTACGGTCTTTTTGCGGCCAATCCGTTCGGACTGCGCGATTTCGACGGTCCTTCCTCGGCCGATGGCGCGCACAAGATCGAAGCGGGCAGCGAAATGCTGCTGCGCTATCGCGTCGTCCTGCACGACGGCACGACGGAGAATGCCGCAATAGCAAAGATCTACGAGGAATACGCTAAGAGTCCGTGAGCGTAGGCGTCCCATTTCGATGCTCGGCACCTGTGGGGGGCCGAGGTTCGAAGAGTGCTTCGGACGCGAAAAAAACAGTCGGGCAAATCATGACGCGCGGCCTGATTTGCTGCGTAGATTTGCTGGCCTTCCCAGCAAAGGTAGTTACCCCAGGCTGCCGATATTAAGCTCTACCGGACCCCCATCCGGCTTCATCTGATTCCACCCACGTGTGCCGCGCTATCGGCACATTTGAACCTTGGAGCTAAAGAGCACATGAGTGGAGATACTCTAGCCATTCAGAGCCTTGCCCATTTGCGGCGCTATGTGCACGAAACACTTTGTCACCAAAACGAACTGGAACTGAATTACTTCCGCATTACCGAGCGAGTGTTGTATCGAAGTGGGAAACCGTGCGGGCTTTTTTTCTGTCTTCACGGTCCGCGTAGCACAAAGTTCACCGCGATTTGGGAAAACGAAGGCAACACCGTGTTGTTTTACGGATCGTCCGGTCAGCGGCTTCACAAGGCCCATCTGCCGTCCCCGGTGAGCCTCGAGTCGGAGGTCGTCAGCGCCTGAGAAAGGCAATCAGGACGATCTGTCCCCGCCAGATCCGGGGACCATTCTGAGCAAACGAGCCACGAGCCACTGAGCCGCCGGATTCACGTCCGGCGGCTTTTTATGTTTGCAGGGGGAGGTCTGGAGGCTGAAGCGTGGGGTCTCGAGTTGCGACGCCAGAAAGGCTGCCATGCGGCTGACTGTCACCAGTCACTGGCATCCGGCATTGCGTCGGGTCCCCTCTTGAGGGTTGTTGGTGCTCCGCTGCCGGCGTCTGTGAGAAATTCGCATTTGGGCGATTTTACCGCACAGCGTCTTTGACATTCGATCTAATCGTACATATTCTGTTCGCGGGGTCGGTTTTATTCTTCTTTCATTCTCCGAACCCGAACCGCTGCGATTTTCCGACCGCTGCGACGATTAGGTCGCGGGACGATTCCTGCCGCAGGTACTCGAACGTCACGTTCGTTTTCGATTGTCAATTTGAGGCTTTCCTCACCGCTGCGTTGCTGTGCGTATTGCGCGCTCCGGCCGCATCCAATTAAAATTCAAGCACAATCAAGGTTTTCAGGGAGGCTGTTCCATGGCTCACCGTCTGGCTCGTCGAGATTTCCTGTATGTCGGGTTAATGGGGGGGCTTGGTTTGACGGTTTCGGACTTGCTCCGTTCGGAAGCGCGTGCGGACTTGAAGCAATACGAGAGCAAGGAGAACACAGCCAAGTCGGTGATTTTCATTTTCTTACCCGGCGGTATAGCGCATCAGGAGTCATTCGATCCCAAGCCATTCGCTCCGGTCGAGTACCGCGGGCCATTGGGCAGTATTGACACCAACGTGACGGGAGTGAGGGTTGGCGAACTGTGGCAGCAGACGGCGAAGATCGCTGACAAGATCGCGATCTGCCGGTCGATGTCCCATGGCGAGGCGGCGCACGAGCGTGGCACGCACAACATGTTTACGGGATATCGTCCGAGTCCCGCGCTGCAGTACCCGAGTATCGGCAGTGTGGTGTCCCACGAATTCGGGCCGCGCGAGAATCTGCCGCCGTACGTCTGCATTCCCTCACAGCCGAACGTGTATGCGGGCACCGGGTACCTGAGTTCTTCGTATGCCGGTTTCAGTCTCGGCGCTGATCCGGCCAGCGGCAATTTTCAGGTGCGCGATCTGAATCTGCCCGCCGGAGTGACCGACGATCGGTTCACGAGTCGCCGCAAGATGCTGGATGCAGTAAACGCTCATTTTCGTGCGGAGGAAAAGTCGGACTCCCTGGACGCCGTGGGGACTTTTTACGAGCGGGCGTACGCGCTGGTAGGTTCGGAGAAGGCCCGCGAGGCATTCGATATCAACAAGGAAGACCCGAAGATCCGCGACGAATACGGCCGCAACGAAGCGGGGGCGCGCCTCCTGTTGTCGCGCCGGCTGATCGAAGCGGGTGTGCGATTCGTGACCACCACGTATGGCAGTTGGGACATGCACAACGGGATCGAAGGGGGCATGCGAGCGCAGGTGCCGGCCTTTGATCAGGCCTTCGCGACGTTGATCCGCGACCTCGATCGCCGCGGCCGGTTGGACTCGACGCTGGTTTGCGTGACGAGCGAGTTTGGCCGCACCCCGAAGATCAACAGCAATGCGGGCCGCGACCACTGGCCGAAGGTGTTCAGCATCGTCATGGCCGGTGGCGGCTTGAAAAAGGGTATCGTCTTCGGATCGTCGAATTCGACGGCGAGCGAGCCCGAGGAAGATGAGTTGACCGTGGCCGACTGGGCCACGACGCTTTACCACTGCATGGGAATCGTTGCCGACAAGGAACTCATGGCGCCGGGAAGCCGCCCCATTGAGATCGTCGACGGCGGCAAGGTGCGGAAGGAACTGCTCGTCTGATGGAAGTGCGGACCAGCCTCGCGAGTACACCGGCGGGGCCGGCACGCAACGGCCAATCGTCATTCCGGACCTCAACAAGGTAGATGGCATGTTACCGCGATTCTCTGTGACACAGACCGTCAGTACGTTTGTTCTTCGCGCAAAGTCCGGCAACCAGCGGCAGCCGGTTATTCACCCGGTGCGGCAGCACCGGTTTGCCTGGCGGTCCCGCCGCCCGGCTTTGCGTTGTATTGTCGGATGGAGTGCCGCTGTCTGGTGCCTGGCTGCGCCGGCAACTGCGTCTTCACCCCGATTGAATGTGATTTCGCCGCCGGGGGTGCAGCGAGGCGCCGAGCATGATGTGGTATTCAGCGGCTCGAACCTGGGCGATGCTCAGGAGATACTCTTCTACGAGCCGGGAATCGCGGCCACGAAGGTCGAGCCCAACGGCAATGATGTGAAGGTGCATCTGCAGGTGGCTCCTGATTGTGCGCTCGGCGAGCATGTTGTGCAGGTCCGCACGGCGAGCGGCATTTCGGACTATCGATCGTTGTTCGTGGGTGCGCTGCCCGCGGTGGCCGAGCAGGAACCCAACAGCGACTTCGAAAAGCCGCAGGCAGTGCCGCTGAATTCGACCGTGCAGGGCGTCGTCGACAACGAGGATGTGGACTACTTTGCGGTTGATTTGAAAAAGGGGCAGCGGCTCTCGGCTGAAGTCGAGGCCATGCGTTTCGGCACAACTTTGTTTGACCCGTACGTCGCGATTCTCGACAGCAAACGGTTTGAATTGGCGTCCGCGGATGACACGCCGCTGCTGATGCAGGACTGTGCTGTTTCGATCGTTGTTCCGGAGGACGGCAGGTACTTGGTTCAGGTGCGCGAGAGCGCTTACGGAGGCAACGGCGGATGCCGCTACCGTCTGCACGTGGGGACGTTTCCCCGCCCGACGGCCGTTTATCCGGCGGGAGGGAAGGCCGGCGAAGAAGTTGAAGTGCAGTTTATCGGAGTTCCGACCGGAGCGATCACGCAGAAGGTGAAGTTGCCTCCGAATCCCGCCGAGGACTTCGGCTTGTTTGCATCGGACGCGGACGGCACGGCACCCTCGGGGAATCCTTTCCGCGTTTGCGCTCAGGGCAATGTGCTTGAGAAGGAACCGAACAATGGTCTTGCGGAGGCGACGCCGGCCGAACTGCCGTTGTCGCTGAACGGAATCATCGAAAAGCCCGGGGACGTGGACGTGTTCAAGTTCCACGCCAAGCAGGGTGAAACGTACGAGGTCGAATGTTACGCACGCCGCATTCGTTCGGGCCTGGATCCGGTGATGACGCTGGTCGACGCGAAAGGCGCCGGGATAGTCGGCAACGACGATTCTCGCGGGCCGGACAGCTATTTCCGCTTTACGGCTCCGGCCGAAGGCGACTACGGGATCATCGTCACGGACCATCTCGGCCGCGGTGCGGCGGACTTCGTGTATCGGGTGGAATTCCAGCCGGTGGCCCCGAGCCTGACGCTGGGCATTCCGCGAGTCGAGCAGTACGGCCAGTACCGGCAGACGATCTACGTGGCCAAAGGCAACAGATTCGGCGCGTTGATCACTGCCGCGAGGAACAACTTCGGCGGCGACCTCGTGCTGGAGGGCGGTGAATTGCCGGCAGGCGTCACGCTGCAGTGCGAGCCGATGCCGGCGGCGTTGAGCCAGATGCCCGTGGTCTTTGAGGCGGCCGCCGATGCGCCGCTGTCGGGCAAGGTCGTTGCTTTCGCGGCCCGGCACGCCGATCCGAACCAGAAGATTCGCGGCGAGTTCACGAATCGGGCCGATTACATCGTCGGTCCGCCGAATCAGTCGCTCTATCGTGTCAAGGACGTGAACAAGCTGGCCATCGCAGTGGTTGATACGCTGCCGTTCCAGCTGGAAATCGCTCAGCCCAAAGTGCCGATCGTGCGGAACGGCGAAATGTCGCTCAAGATCGTCGCCAGGCGGCAGCCGGGGTTCACGGCGCCGATCAGCGTGGAGTTCCCATTCCGGCCGCCGGGAATCAGCGCGGCCAGCTCGGTGACAATTCCCGAAGGCCAGAACGAAGTCGTTTATCCGTTGAATGCGGCCGACAGCGCAGCAATCGGCACATGGCGGGTTTTCGCACTGGGCGGCGCCGATGTTAAAGGCACCGCGTGGGTTTCGTCGCAGCTCGCGACGCTCGAGGTGGCCGCGCCGCTGGTCACAATGGAACTGCAACGCGCCTCATGCGAACAGGGGCAGCCGACTCAGGTCTATTGCAAGGTGGCCCATCCGGTTCCCTTCGAAGGCAAGGCAATCGCCAAACTGATCGGGCTTCCCGCCAAGGCCGTGGCTCCTGATCTGGAGCTGACCAAGGACACTGCCGAGCTGGTGTTCCAGGTGAAGACGGAAGCGGATACGCCCGCGGGCAAACATGGCAATGTCTTCTGTCAGGTCATTATTACTCAGAACGGCGAGCCGATTGTCGGTCGCGCGGGGACTACGGATCTGCAGGTTGACAAACCGCTTCCCGCCCCGGCAGCGCCCGCTGCCGCTCCCGCGCCGGCACCTGCATCCGCCCCCGCCGTCGCACAGGCTCCGGAAAAACCTCCGGAAAAGCCGCTGAGTCGGCTCGAAAAGCTGCGTTTGTCGGCCAAGGACCGCAATGGCGCTCCGGCCGAGCCGCCTGCGGCCAATTGAAGGGACTGTTAACGCTGTCTTACGGTTTGCGCTGCCGCGTTTGAGC